>CAKUPH010000001.1 GCA_934675115.1 uncultured Oscillospiraceae bacterium
TTTTATTCCGATCGGGCGAAGTGAATCCGCCCGATCCCAAGGTTTTGGCTCCCGCCAAAACACTTGTACGGCGCACCCGCGCCGTCCCGCCTGCGGCGAGGCCCTGTATGAAGCCCATTGGCTTCATTTAAAGGGGCCCCGGATTTTATTCCGATCGGGCGAAGTGAATCCGCCCGATCCCAAGGTTTTGGCTCCCGCCAAAACACTTGTACGGCGCACCAGCGCCGTCCCACTTGCAGTGGGTCCCTGTATGAAGCCGACAAAGGAAAACTGCTTCCAAAATGTTGGAGCCTTCCGAAAAAAGGCGGGCTTTGAGCGCCGCGCCCTATGGACGCGGCTCCCGGCTGTGCCGGATATCCATTGACCTGAGGCCCCTCCGGGCTGTATACTAAAGGGGCGGGCACTGTCCCGCCCCTTTCCTCTGGTTCTTTTATACATTCGTTGAGGTGAAGATTATGTGCAACCAGTTCTCTCATGTGCTCTCCCCCGTGCGGGTGGCGGGCCATCTGCTGAAAAACCGGATCGTCTCCGGCCCCTCCACCATCCACACCGCCTCCAACGGTGAGGATCACCCCACCGAGGCCGGAAAGCGCTTTTTCGTTGAGCGGGCCCGGGCGGGCGCGGGCCTTGTGACCTGCGCCGGCGTGTCCATCGGCGGGTTCAACAACGACGGCGTCCACGCCTCCTGGGACATCACCATTCCCAACCGCCAGAACGCCCTGTGCGATCTGGCCGACGAGATCCACCTGTACGGCGCCAAGTGCACTATGGAACTCATCGGCGTGCTTCCCGACGGCTGGACCGTGTCCGACGGCTGCTCCATCATGGGCGGCCCCATCGGCCGGGGTGAAGCCCCCATCGAGGTACTGGAACAGTTCAAGGAGGGCTATGTGCAGGCCGCCAGGGCCATCAAGGCCTGCGGCTTTGACGGCATCCTGTTCCACTTCGGCCACTCCATCCCCATCGCCCAGTTCCTGTCCCCCTACACCAACAAACGCACCGACAAGTACGGCGGCTCCTTCGAGAACCGGGTGCGCTACCCCATGGAGGTCCTCGCCGCCTGCCGGGAGGCCGTGGGTCGTGACATGATCTTCGACGTGCGTTTCTCCGGCTCCGAGTTCCAGAAGGGCGGCATCGACGAGGCCGAAGGCATTAAAATCGCCGAGGTCCTTCAGGAGTACGCCGACATCCTTCAGGTGTCCGCCGGTATGCACAACCCCGACTGGATGACCTGGACCCATCCCTGCGGCTTCCTGCCCCCCATGCCCAACGTCTATCTGGCCGAGGGCGTGAAGAAGTCCGGCAAGATCCACAAGTCGCTGGTGTCCACCATCGGCGGCATCGGCTCCCTTAAGGACGCCGACGACATCATTGCCGACGGCAAGGCCGACCTCGTTGTGGTGGCCCGCGAGTTCATCGCCGACCCCAACTGGATCAAAAAAGGCCTGGCCGGGTGTCAGGACGATGTGGTACCCTGCGTGAAGTGCATGCGCTGCCACGACTCCGACAATTACGCCCAGCACATGCAGTGCACCGTCAACCCCCACGTGGGCATGGAGGAGGCCATCGCCCGGATGCCCGAGTCCGAGGGCGGCAAGAAGGTGGCCGTCATCGGCGGCGGCCCCGCGGGCATGATGGCGGCCCTCACCGCCGCCGACCGGGGCCACATGGTCACCCTGTTTGAAAAGACCGGCGCGCTGGGCGGCGCGCTGAAATTCGCTGCCTACGTGTCCTTCAAGTGGCCCCTGCGGGAGTACAAGGACTACCTCATCGCCCAGATCGCCAAGAGCGCCGTGGACGTGCGGCTGAACACCGAGGCCGCCCCCGCCGATATGGACGGCTACGACGTGGTCATCGCCGCCGTGGGCGCGGACCCCGTGGTGCCCCCCATCCCCGGCGTGGAGCACGCCATCCCCGCCTGCGACAGCTATGGCCGGGAGGACACCCTCGGCAATGAGGTGGTGGTCATTGGCGGCGGTCAGGTGGGCTGCGAGACCGCCCTGCACCTCGCCAAGCTGGGCAAGAAGGTCACCATCATTGAGATGCAGTCCGCCCTCGCCCCCGACGCCTCCAAGACCCACCGGGACGAGATGCTGGTGGAGTTCGAAAAGGAGCCGAACTTCATCCCTGTGCTGAACGCCAAGGTGTGCTCCGTGGGCGAAAAGGCCGTCACCTACGAGCAGGACGGCAGGACCGTCACCGTCCCCTGCGACAGCGTGGTGCTGGCCGCCGGTATGCGGGCCAAGATCGCGCTGGCCGACTCCTTCATGGGGCTGACCCCGGAGTTCGATGAGATCGGCGACTGCGTCCGCGCCCGGACGGTGGAGTGGGCCACCAAGGAAGGCTTCTACGCCGCTATGCGCATCTGATTTCCGATTTTACATCAAAGAACAGCTGGGCTTCGGCCCTGCTGTTCTTTTTTGTAATCATTTGTTCCCGTTTTGTTGTGGACAGCCCGGCGCGCCACCGTTATAATTTATAGTGTAGGCATGACTTATCGCAGAACAGGAGGTATCACGATGAAAAAGCTATTCTGCGGGGCGATCGCCGCGCTGATGACACTTTCGTTGGCGGGGTGCAGGACCGCCGGACAGCCGGATCCGTCCTTCCCTCCCCCGTCCGCACCCACGGACACGCCGGTGATCTCCGCCGGGCCGGAGACAGCCCTTCCGGATTATGTCAGCGACTTCCGCTTTGACATGCTCCGGGCCTATAGCGATGAGACCGACCCGGACCGCTCTACGGCATACGCCCTGACGGCAGAGCAGGCCGCGCGGCTCCGGGACGCCCTGAGCGCAGAGGAATGGACGGCGGCAGAGGATCTGCCCCCCGTGGATTTTGAAACGGCATACCTCATCTCCGACGGCGCGGGAAACAGGCTGCAGCTGGCGGCGTGGGATGGGGAGCGCTGCCTGGTCAACTGCTTTGACGCCCGCGGCGAGACCGACGTACAGCGCTACTTCGTCCCCGCCGGGGCGCTGGACGATGTCGCCGGCATTGTAAAAGATACCGCCCCGCTGGGCGTCATCGAGCCGGAGGCGGAGGAATACTACGACCTGTTCCGGTCGGACGCAAGTCTCCCTCCCCTTGTCGGACTGATGGAGGAGAGCGGCGACAGCTCCTTCTCCGACGACCAGATGGCGGCCTACGCCATCCAGACGCTGGGCAGTCAGGGGCTGTACGATTACGATACCGGCGTACCCAAGGAGACGCTGGCCGCCGTGACGGACAAGCACTTTGGCCGCACCGTTCAGAACTACGACAACTCCATGACCTACGTCCTTGACAGCGGCAATGTGACCGCCACCGGCTGGAGCTTCGACAACTCCGTCTATCTGGTGCTGGACGGCCAGAGCACCAAACAGGACGGCATCGTCACCGCCCGGTTCAAGTGCTATAATCTCTCCGACGCCCTGTGGACAGACGGCGGGATCGACCAGCAGAAGCTGAACCACGTCCGGGAGTATCTGCTCACGAGAAACGACGGGGATTTCCCCGCGCCGGAGCTGGTGGAGATCACCTTCGCGCCGTCCTCCGAGGACGGCTGGCAGAGCCAGTATGTGTTTTACGAAAGCATGAAGTACGTGAAATGACGAAAATACCCCGAAGATTTTATCCCTCCTGACAGAGGCGGCAGCTGATTTCAGAAACCCCCGGCAGGTCATCGTATTTACGGTGCCCCGCCGGGGTACTTTTGTTGCGCGCAGAAAAACAGGGGCGGTCCGTTTCCAGAACGGACCGCCCCTGTTTTTTGTATCAAATTGCCGCGAAATCACGCCGGAACAGGCCGGAATTTGCCGCATTCCGCCGCGCGGTCAGCCCTCCTGCGCCGCGTCCCGGCGGTAATCGCTGGGCGTCATGCCCTCATACTTCTTGAACACCTCCGTCAGGCTCCGGCGGGAGTAGTAGCCGCAGCTGCTCGCTGCCTCGTCCAGCGGGATGCCTTCGCGGATGAGCCGTTTGGCCCGCTCGATGCGCTGCTGATGGATGTATTCCAGCAGGGTGACGCCGGTCTTGCTCTTGAAGATTTTTGAAAGGCCCGCCCGGCTCATCTGGAGCTGCTCGCACACGCTCTCCACCGTCAGATCCGGCTCGGCAAAGTGGGCCTCGATATAGGCCCGGGCCACGTTGGCCTTGGCGTCGGAGCTGCTCTCCAGAATGCCCTTGTCGGTAAAGTGGGACACCAGCTCGGAAAAGCGGTCCAGCACCGCGGCCACGTCGTCAAAGGTGAAGCATTTGTTCAGGTCGATGTAGCACTGCACCAGCGCGATGCTCATTTCATTGTGGGGTTCGTACAGGCTGATGTTCATAGTGTTGAGCAGAAACGTCATGTACCGCTGAAGGAGCCATGTGGCGTGGGAGAAGGAGATCCCGGCGTTCTGCGCCTCCTGCCGGAACCAGCTGCCCAGCACCTGACAGGCCTGAATATTGTCGTGGCTGATGCAGGCGGTATAGAAGCACTGCTCGAAGAAGAAACGGCTGCGCTCCGCGGTGGTGGGCTTCATCCGGGGGCCGTTGGTGCTCCTGTCGTAGCCGCAGATGTACTCCTTTTCGTTCAGGTTCTCCATCAGGGTCTTGGCGTGGTCAAAGGCCCAGAACAGCCAGTGGACGCCCTTCACCGGGAAGCTGATGGACGCCTTGCAGGATATGCTGTGCTCGCTGGCCAGCTCCTGCACGATCTTCGTCATCCGCCGGTTGCAGTCACTGACGATCCGGCGGGTCTGGGCGGCGGTACTTTTCGTGATGTCCTTCACCGGGATGATGAGGGCGAATTTCATCTGGATGGTCGTCCGGTGGCAGGGCAGATATTTCTCGCAGGTCTCCTCCACGATGCGCCCCATCTCCTTGAGGGACTCATAGTTCTGGGGCAGACCGGTGCTGCGCAGATAGTGTTCGCTGTCCGGCAGCAGCAGTGCCACCATGAAGCAGTTGGAGCCGAAATGGATGCCGTACTGACGCAGGAAGGCGTCGATGCGCGCCTGCTCCGGCAGCTCGCCCAGCAGGATGCTCTTCAGGGCGCTGCCCTGAAGCAGGTGTTTGTAATAGGCCACGTCCTGCGCGGCGGCCTGCCGCGCGGCCTCGGCCTCCGCCAATTTGCGTTCCAGTACCCTGATTTTCTCGCTGTCGTCCATGGTGCGCTCCTTTGTCTCCGGAATGCGGCCCGCACAGTCCTTCCAGCAGAAGGGCTACGGGGCGTTCTGTTGGGATTCTACTGACAATTCCGGAAAATGTCAAGGGCGGATATGGAGCTTCCGGTTTACATTTCCCACCTTTCGCTGCATATTTGTGCTCTTGTTCTGTTCTGCCTGCATTTGTATACTGTGAACAAGCACAGACGGTGCAAAGCGCTCATGAACGCCATAAACTACAAGTTTCCCAGCAGAAGAATATCAAATGCATAAGTTCGCAAAGGAAGGCAGGAACCTATGAAGCCCAAATACAGTCATTTACTCTCCCCCATCAAGGTGGGAAATACGGTTCTGCGGAACCGGATCGTATCCAGCTCCGCGTCCCCCCACTATATCTGCGGGGCGGAAAGCTCCGCCGGCGACGGCTACCTGACCCACTACGCCAATCTGGCCAAAAACGGCGCCGCCGTGGTCATCGTGGACGACTGGTCGGAGGATCAGATCAACTCTCCCGCCCGGGACGTTCAGCGCTACCCCCACTACGACATACACAATCCCCGGGTCACCAACGGCGCGTCCCTGCTGGCGGAGTCCATCCACTTCTACGGCTCCAAGGTGCTGGTGGCCGTCACCGCCGACTTCCCAGACGGCATCGGCGTCTACGATAACCCCAACCCCCGGCCCATCCCCGGCCGCAAGCCCATCCCCCAGCGCCCCGCCACTCTGGAGGACATGGAACGGTCCATCGCGGAGATGCTGGATCTGGTCCGGTACTACAAGGAGTGCGGATTTGACGGCGTGTCCTTCCACATGAGCTACCGCTCCCACATGGGCGCGCAGTTCCTGACCCCCGCCATGAACAAGCGGACGGACGAGTTCGGCGGCCCCATCGAGAACCGGGCGCGCTACCCTCTTATGCAGTTCAAGGCCATCAAGGACACCTTCGGGCAGGACTTCCTGGTGGAGTGCCACATCAGCGGCGAGGACCCCGAGGGCGGCATCACCGTGGAGGACACCGTAAAGTTCGCCAAGCTGGCCGAGGGCCTTGTGGACATCCTGATGATCCGCGCCGCCGACATCGAGCTTGCCCACCCCACGGGCTACAACTCCGAGGAGGGCAATCCCGTCACCCTCCGGGTGGCGCAGGCGATCAAGGACAGCGGCGCGAAGCTCATCGTCTGCCCCTCCGGCGGCTATCAGGATCTGGATCTGGACGACCGGTATCTGGCCGAAAACAAGTGCGACATGATCGCCATGGCCCGCAGCTTTATCGCCGACCCCGACTACTACCGCAAGGCGGTGGAGGGCCGGGGGGAGGACGTGATCCCCTGCCTGCGCTGCGATAAGTGCCACGTGGCCTTTATGGGCGGGCCGTGGATCAACGTGTGCTCCGTCAACCCCCTGTACGGCATCGAGCACCGCTATGAGCGGCTCATCGAGTCCGTCAGCCCCCGGAAGATCGCCGTCATCGGCGGCGGCCCCATCGGGATGCGGGCGGCGCTGTACGCAAAGGAGCAGGGCCATGACGTCACCATCTACGAAAAGACCGGGAAACTGGGCGGCCAGCTGTTCCACGCCGACTACCCCGGCTTCAAGTGGCCGCTGAAAAACTACAAGGACTACCTCATCCGTCAGGTGGAAAAGGCGGGCATCCCCGTTCTGCTGAACACCGAGGCCACGCCGGAGCTCATCGGTCAGGGCGGCTACGACGCGGTGTTTGCCGCCACCGGCGCGGCGCCCAAGCTGCCGGACATCCCCGGCGTGGACGGCGCCAACGTCCACACCCACCTGAGCGTCTACGGCAACGAGGAAAAGCTGGGACATAAGGTGGTGGTCATCGGCGGCTCCGAGAGCGCGGTGGAGACGGCGCTCTATCTGGCCGAGTGCGGCCACGACGTAACGGTGCTCAGCCGCCGGGAGCGGCTGGCCTCCGACGCCACCCTCATCCACTTCTACTTCAGCTTCATGGACCGCTGGAAGCGCAACGAGAACTTCCATGAGCTCACCGAGGTCAAAACGCTGGCCATCACGGCGGAGGGCGTGACCTACCGGGACAAGGACGGCGTGGAGCACACCGCGGCCTGCGACGACGTGGTGGCCTGCGGCGGCATGGCTCCGCTGGAGGCGGAGGCGCTGGCCTTCTACGGCTGCGCCCCGGTATTCAAGTTCATCGGCGACTGCACCGCCCCCGGCGGCAATCTTCAGCGCGGCAACCGGCAGGCCTATTCTGCCGTCAATACCCTGTAAAAAACGCGAGGTGAATACGATTGAAAAAACTCATTGACATCGCCGAGATCGGCAAGGAGCTGGACGTGCCGGTGGTGGCCTCCTACGGCCCCAACCGGGAAGGCCCCTTCTACAATCAGGTGTGGAGCAAGCAGTACGCCCTGCGTCTGATGGAGCGCGTCCAGCCTGACGCCGCCGGCGATGCCTACGTGCTCACCGGCCATGTGGATCCATGGGTCAGCGCGGCGGTGATCCACAGGCTCCACGCCCCCGAGGTCTACTTCAAGGTGCCTGCGGGAGAGACGCTTCTGGTTCCCATGGCCCGGGGCGCCTGCAAGTACGACGGGATCATCACCGCCGAGTGCGTCGGGGACGACGTGTTCGTTACCGCCGACTTCGACAAGCTGGAGGACATCGTGGGCGGCCCGGCTAACGTGGATCTGGAGCAGCTGGCCGTGCCGGAGATCCCGGCGGGCAAGAACGTCTTCTTCCACGGCATCGGCAAGTTTCCCTTCCAGATGCGGACCATCGTGACCATCATGGACGGCTGCGCCAGCCTGTCCTGCGCCTCCGGCTCCGCGGAGGCATACAGCTGCGCCATCCCCGGCGGCAGCATGGCCGAGGTGGGCGACACCCGGGCGCGGACCTGACCGCGAAGCGGCACCACAAGCTCCATATATCAAGGATACAAACAAGGGAAAGGAACGATCACGAAAATGAAAGCAAAGAAGCTGCTGTCCATTCTTCTGGCCGCCAGTCTGACTCTGTCCATGCTGGCCGCCTGTTCAGGCAATCCCTCCTCTGAATCCAGCAACCCCGGCAATTCCTCCGCCGCCGAGACCGACAACAACGGCGGCACCGAGACCAAATACGTGGACGAGCTGAACGTGGGCACCTACAACAGCAACCTGTTCACCGCCTGCTTCGACCCCACCAGCGTCTACGCCGGCTCCGTCATGGGCAACGGCGCACTGTACATGGTCTACGACGTGCTGTTCTACCTCGACCCCACCACCAAGACCGGCAACTCCCGCATTCTGGAGAGCTGGGACTGGGATGACACCTACACCCAGCTGTTCATCAAGCTGCGTGACAACATCTTCTTCAGCAACGGCACCCAGCTCAAGTGCTCTGACATTCTGTACAGCATCGACCAGATGACCGGTCAGATCGCCCGGGCCGCCACCTTCAAGAACTACGATCTGGACGCCTCCCGTGCCACCATCTCCGACGACGGCCTGTCCATGACGCTGGTGCTCCACAGCACGGCGGCCAACTTCTATGACAACGCCACCTTCGCCATCCTGTGCGAGGACTACATTGAGAACGAAATGGGCGGCGGCGAGAACATCGACTGGTTCGACCCCGATCAGGTGGTCGGCTCCGGCTCCTACAAGCCCACCGAATTCGTCCCCGGCAGCAGCATCACGCTGGAAAAGCGCGAAGATTACTGGGGCCTTGCCTACGGCTATGACGATCCCTATCTGGTCGTGAACGCCACCAACTACACCGACCAGTCCACCATGGCCATCGAGCTGGAGACCGGCACGCTGGACGTTGCCATCGACCTCGCCATCAACGACTTTGACCGTCTGGACGCCATCACCGACGACAACATCACCACTGTGGCCGCCAACGGCAACTCCAACTGGAACCTCACCCTCGCCACCAACGCCAACGAGGCCCTGAAGGACCCGCTGGTCCGTCAGGCCATCTGCGAAGCCATCGACACCAAGGCCCTGACCGACGCCGTGGCCGGCTCCTACGGCACCGCGGCCGACTCCATCCTCGCCTCCGGCGAGATCGGCTATGTGGGCGGCCACGCCTATGATTACAACCCCGACCACGCCCGCGAGCTGCTGGCTCAGGCCGGTTACTCCGACGGCGACATCAAGCTTCACATGCTCATCATGAACTCCGAGCCCTGCCCCTCCATCTGCGTCGTCGTCCAGCAGTACCTCAAGGAGATCGGCGTTGAGCTGACCTACGAGTCCATGGACATGGCCACCTACAACTCCGCCGTCGGCACCGAGGGCGCCACCGACATGATGCTGGCCGCCATGGCCGGCATGAACGCCTCCGGCGACCCCGCCATTGAGATGAACTGGTTCCTGTCCACCAGCAACTACGCCGGTATGCGCAAGAGCTATGACGACCTCATTCAGGCGGGCCTGTCCACCATGGACGTGACCGCCCGGGCCGACGCCTACGGCCAGATCCAGGATCTGTTCTACGAGAACTATGAGGCCGTCCCCCTGTACACGCTGTATAAGGGCTATGCCTACAACAACGAGATCTTCAGCCGCCTGACCATCGCCAGCACCCTCATCACCTGGCTGTTCGACTGCGAACTGGCCTGATCCGCCGCGCACCTTAAAGTACCATCCGCTGTCCCGGGGAGCCTGTTCCTTGCGGAGCAGACTCCCCGGGCGGCATATTCCCGTCGGTCACGCGGCCGGCACACTCTGGAAAGGAGGAGAGACAGGGATGATCAAGTACATTTTCAAGCGCATCCTCTGGATGATCCCGATCCTCTTCGGCGTCATCGTCATCGTGTTCTCCATATGTCACTTCATGCCCGGCGACCCGGTCCTGCTCATGCTGGATTCGGACTATACCGAGGAAGAGTATCAGCTCACGGCGGAAAAGTACGGTCTGGACAAACCGTTTCTCCAGCAGCTGTTCAACTATATCAAGGACTTCGTGCTCCACGGCAGTCTCGGCAATTCCTACTCCACCGGCCGGGCGGTGACCAAGGAGCTGTCCGGCCGCATCTGGATCAGCGTCCGGCTGGGCCTGATGTCGATTTTTCTGACCACCATCATCGCCATACCGATCGGTATCATCTCAGCGATCCATCTGAACTCCGTTCTGGATTACGGCGTGTCCTTCATCGCCATTTTTCTCGCGTCCATGCCCGGCTTCTGGGTGGCGCTGATGCTCATCATCGTATTCTGTCTGCAATTGAAGTGGTTCCCGGCGGCGGGGCTCAACTCGTGGAAGTCCTATGTACTCCCTGTGCTGTGCAACGCCCTCGGCCCGCTGGCCATCACCCTGCGCATGACCCGTTCTTCCATGCTTGAGGTCGTCCGGCAGGACTATATCCGCACCGCCCGGGCCAAGGGCCTGAGCGAGCAGGTCATCACCGTGCGCCACGCCTTCAAAAACGCGCTGATCCCCGTCATCACCGTCATCGGCGCCCAGTGCAGCATGGTCATCGGCGGCTCCGTCGTCATCGAGAGCGTCTTTTCCATTCAGGGCATGGGCACCCGGCTCGTCACCGCCATCGGCTCCCGGGACTATCAGGTCATCCTCGGCATCACCATCGTCATCAGTATTTTCAGCATGGTGATGCAGCTGCTGGTGGACCTGCTGTACGCCGCCTTCGACCCCCGGATCAAGGCAGAGTTCTCCAAGGGCAGCAGGAGCAAAAACAGGAAACAGGCAAATCGGCCGGAAGCGGAGGTCAAGTGACATGGCAGGGACTCATTTCGCACGAAAACAGAATACCGCCTTTGAGGGCGAACGCCTTAGGCGGCGCAGTCAGGTCCGCGAGGTGTGGAACCGGTTCAAAAAGCGCAAGATCTCCGTCATCGGGCTGGGAATCATCGCGTTTCTGGTGCTGGTGACCATCTTCGCCAACGTGCTGGCCCCCTATGCTTTCTCCTATCAGGATCTGGCCAGCCGTCTCCAGCTGCCCTCCATGGCCCATCCCTTCGGCACGGACGCCTTCGGCCGGGACATTCTCACCCGCATCCTCTACGGCGGGCGGACATCGCTGCTGGTGTCGCTGCTGGGCTGCCTCATCGCCCTTGGTGGCGGCGCTATCGTCGGCTCCGTAGCCGGTTTCTACAGCGGCAAGGTGGACATCCTCCTCATGCGCCTGATGGACGTCATCAGCGCAGTGCCCGGCGTCCTGCTGGCGGTGGTGATCTCCAGCGCGCTGGGCACCGGCGTGTGGCAGACGGCTATGGCCGTGTCCATCTCGGGCATCCCGTCCAGCGCCCGGATGCTCCGGGCCACGGTGCTGTCCATCCGGGGGCAGGAGTACGTGGAGGCCGCCCGGGCCTACGGCTCCAAGGACTGGCGCATCATCACGAAGCACATCATCCCCAACTGCATCGCCCCCCTCATCGTGGACACCACCCTCCGTCTGGGCGGCAACATCATGATGATCTCCGGCCTGAGCTTCATCGGTCTGGGCGTGCAGGAGCCTTACGCCGAGTGGGGTGCCATGCTCAACTCCGGCCGGCCGTACATCCGGGATTTCTGGCCGCTGATCACCTTCCCCGGCATCGTGATCCTGCTGGCCATGCTTGGCTTCAACCTGGCGGGCGACGGGCTGCGGGACGCCCTCGACCCGAAACTGAAGCAGTGAGGATCTTGATATGGACAACAAACTTCTTGAAATCAAACATCTGACCATCGAATTCGACACGTCGGAGGGCGTGGTCCACGCCGTCAACGACGTGAGCTTCGACATCGGCGCGGGGGAGACGCTGGGCCTCGTGGGCGAGACCGGCGCGGGCAAGACCACCACCGCGCTGGGCATCCTGCGGCTCATCTCCACCCCGCCGGGGAAATACTGCGGCGGCGAGATCATCTACAACGGACAGAACATCCTCGGCATGAGCGACGCGGAGATCCGCAGCATCCGCGGCCGGGAGATCTCCATGATCTTTCAGGACCCCATGACCGCCCTGAACCCCATCATGACGGTGGCCGACCAGATCGCCGAGGTCATCCACCTCCACGAGGACTGCGGCAAAAAGGCGGCACTGGAAAAGGCGGGCGCCCTGCTGGCCAAGGTGGGCATCCCGGCATCCCGGGGCTCGGAATACCCCCACCAGTTCTCCGGCGGCATGAAGCAGCGGGTGGTCATCGCCATGGCGCTGGCCTGCTCCCCCAGGCTGCTGCTGGCGGACGAGCCCACTACCGCACTGGACGTGACCATTCAGGCCCAGATCCTCGAGATGATCCGGGCGCTGAAGGACGAGTACGGAACGTCCATGCTGCTCATCACCCACGATCTGGGCATCGTGGCCGAGACCTGCGACCGGGTGGCCATCATGTACGCCGGCGAGATCGTGGAATACGGCACGCTGGAGGACATCTTCCACAACATCCTCCATCCGTACACCCGGGGCCTGTTCAACGCCCTGCCCAGTCTGGAGAAAAAGGTGGCGCGGCTCCAGCCCATCGACGGGCTGATGCCCGACCCCTCCGACCTGCCCTCCGGCTGCAAGTTCCACCCCCGGTGCCCCAACGCCACCGAGCGCTGCAAGTCCGTCTGCCCCGCGGTGACGGAGCTGACCCCCGGGCACTTTGTCCGCTGCCTGAACTACGAAGGAGGTGATCCGTCCCATGAGTGAGACGCTGCTTGACGTCAGACATTTGAAAAAATACTTCCGGGTACCCGGCGGCACCCTCCACGCGGTGGACGACGTGAGCTTCCGGCTGGACCGGGGCAAGGTGCTGGGCGTGGTGGGCGAGTCCGGCTGCGGCAAGTCCACCCTCGGCCGGACCATTCTCGGCCTTCTGGACGCCACCGACGGTCAGGTCGTCTACGACGGCGAGGACATCACCCACGCCAAGGGCGCGAAGCGGATGAAGCTGCGCCGGAAGATGCAGATCATCTTTCAGGACCCCTACTCCTCCCTGAATCCCCGCCTGTCCGTGTTCGACCAGATCGCCGACCCCATGCAGGCAAACCACATGTACAAGAACCGCGCCGACATGGAGCGCCACGTGTGCGAGCTGATGGACACCGTGGGCCTTGCCCGGCGGCTGATGTACTCCTACCCCCACGAGCTGGACGGCGGCCGCCGTCAGCGCATCGGCATCGCCCGGGCGCTGGCGCTGGACCCCGAGTTCATCGTCTGCGACGAGCCGGTGTCCGCCCTCGACGTGTCCATTCAGGCGCAGATCCTGAACCTCCTTCAGGACCTCCAGCAGGAAAAGCAGCTCACCTACATCTTCGTCACCCACGACCTGTCCGTGGTCAAGCACATCTCCGACGAGATTTTGACCATGTACGTGGGCTCCATGGTGGAGAAAAGCCCCGCCGATGACCTGTTCGCAAAGCCCCTGCACCCCTACACCAAGGGCCTTATCTCCGCCATCCCCATCCCCAGTATCGACGTGGAGCGCAAGCGCATCGTCCTGCAGGGCGAGTTGTCCTCCCCCATCGACCCCAAGCCCGGCTGCCGCTTTGCCAACCGCTGCCCCTACGCGAAGGACATCTGCCGGGCCCGGCAGCCCGAGTTTGAAGAGGTGGAGCCGGAGCACTTCGTGGCCTGCCACTTCACCCGGGAGATCAACGGTCTGACATGAAAAAACGGCGCTTTTTCTCCGCGGCGGCCGGGCTGCTGACCACCGCGCTGATACTGACCGCAGCCTGCCTTCCCGGCGTGGCCGCGGGAGCGGACACCGTGGCCCGCATCACCGTGGCCGACGCCGCCTTTGACCGGGAGACGGCCTGCGTCCGGGACGTGCCCATGGGCAGCATTGCCGCCGACGCCGTCCGGCAGGCCGCCGGGGCGGACATCGCCGTCATCCCCTGCGGAGATTTCAGCGATACGGACGTGGGCGTGAAAAAATTCTCCCGGGCGGACGCCGCAGCCCTGTTTCCCGCCGACCGGGAGCTCGCCGTCACACAGGTGACGGCGGCACAGCTTTATGGCCTGCTGGAGACCGCCCTTTCCGCCGTGGCGCTGGACCCGGAGACCAAGCGGCTGGACGCTGCGGCATCTGTGTCGGACGGTTTTCTCCAAATCTCGGGCTTTGAACTGGTGTACGACAGCGCCGCCCCCGCGGGCAGCCGGGTGTATTCCCTCACCGTCGGCGGTCAAGCCCTCGACCGGGACAGCGGTGCGGCGCTGACGCTGGCCTGCGGCCTTGGCGCACTGCAAGGACTTCCCGATGGCGGGGAGCCGCTGAGCATGCGCTATTCCGAAGCGCTGCTGGCCTATCTGGCGGAAAATCCCCTCATCTCCGAGTACGACTCCGGCCGTATCCGCCCCATCGGCAATGCGGACAACAGCATTCTTGCCGCCCTGCCCGGCCCGGTGCTGGCCATCCTGCTGGCGGTGCTGCTGTGCGCCGGGATCATCGTGACCCGGGTGCGGAAAAATCAGCTGTTTGACGACGGCGGGTGCTATTTCAGGCCGAAATATTCCATGATGAAGTGAGCGGCTCTCCCGGATCTTCCGTTAGTTCAAAACACGCAATAAAAAGGTTTCCATGTTGACGTTTTGGCGTTTTATTGCTATACTTTTCCTGATTTACTGCACGAACGCTGGGCCGCGATGAGGGGATGGATCCACCCTGACGCGGCCCGCGAGCTTCCGCAGAGCCCCCGTTTGTTTCCGCCGCGCTCTTCTGCGTCGAAGCCCGGGGCAAGGGAAAGGACTGAACCATGAACTTCCGCCTGCTGCAATATTTTCTCGCCGTGGCCAGCAGTCTGAGCTTCAGCCGGGCCGCCGACAACCTGCACATCGCCCAATCCACCCTCAGCCAGCAGATCCAGCGGCTGGAGGAGCATTACGGCGTCCAGCTGTTTGTCCGCTCCGGACGGACGGTCACTCTGACGGCCGCGGGGCTGGCTCTTCAGGAGGCCGCCTCCCACCTGCTGGTGGAGGAGGATCAGCTGGCCGCCCGCCTGAAGGAGATCGCAAAGGGCAACGGCATCCGGCACTGCCCCCTGCGGATCTTTTTCGACATGCACATGACGAAGGCCCCCTATCTTGTCAACGACCTCATCGAGTCTATCCACGAGATCCAGGCCGAGACGAAAGGACGCCTGTCCTTCCACGCATCCTTCCAGACCAGCGACATGGACGCGCAGGACGCGGATGTGCAGGCGCTTCTGAACAACAGTCAGATCGACTTCTGGGTCCTCGGCAGCGAGACCCGGCTCCAGCGCGGCGACATCCGGCTGGAGGTCATTGCCGACGACCAGTTCGCCTTCACCATCTCCAAGTACCACCCGCTGTACCGGGAGGACCTGACCGCCGCCGACCTGCCCCGTCTCGTTGACAGCTCCACCCTGTTTCTGCTCCAGAACCGCTCCCGCTATGTCAGCTACGTGCTGGATTCCGTCAGCGCCGAGGGCTGCTCGCCCAACATCCACTTCGAAAAGAACGCCGAGGTCAACAGCTTTTACGTT
Organism: uncultured Oscillospiraceae bacterium; assembly: GCA_934675115.1. GTDB lineage: Bacteria > Bacillota > Clostridia > Oscillospirales > Oscillospiraceae > Enterenecus. The sequence continues at coordinate 15,523 of CAKUPH010000001.1, forward strand.
TCGCTGGGCATGGGCCTTTCCATCATGCCGGAAAACACGAAGGACTCCGTCTTTCTCTCACAGGCCGAGGTCATCCCTCTGCCGGACACCCATTTCTACACCCTCGCGGGCTACCGCCGGGACAGCGATAATCCGCTGCTCCCCCTGCTGCTGGAGCGCTTCCGGCAGAAGTCCGCGCTCCACGCCCAGCCCCCGCGCTGAACCCCCGCATGATACCGCCGAAACCGCCGGATGGCGCGTTCCGGCGGTTTTTTGTGCCCCGCTGCATTTTATCACCGAATAGTTTTTTTCTTTTTGTCCCTATCTATCGGTTTTATCGATAGATGGCCCGTTTTCGTATGTTATATAACTATTTTACAAATAGAGCGGTATATGCTACCCTGTTCATAAGCAATACGCACAAAAAATGCTTGAATCCCATCTTATCAAGAAAAGGAGTGCAGTTATGATGGACGAACTGGAGCAGCTGAAATCAATCATCGCCGAACAGGATCGCCGCATCCAGCGGATGGAGGCGGTCAACGAGATCACCAACGTGCTCGGCCGCTATGTCACCTATCACAGCGCCAGCCGGCAGGAGGAGACCGTGGAGCTCTTCTGCCGCCACACCCCCGGCATCCGCCTGATCTTCAACGGCCACATTTACGACGGCTGGGAGGGTGTGCTCCGGCACTTTATCTACCGGATGGCCAACGCGGAGGAGGATCTCTCCGGCCGGCTGTACTGGCATGATGTGCTCTCTCCCGTCATAGAAGTGGCAGAGGACGCACAGTCCGCCAAGTGCATCGTCTCCACCCACGGCGCGGAGACCGGCTGGAACGCCGACGGCAGCCTCAAATCCCTCTGGTCCTGGGGCAAGTACCGCTTCGACTTCCTGAAAGAGGACGGCAATTGGAAGATCTACCGTCTGGAATTCCACCAGTGTATGAACACCCCGTATGAGGGCAAGGGCTGGGTGGAAGAACCCTGCTACGACCTGATCGGCACCGCCCCCGCCGAGCTGCGGGACAACGAGCCGGAGAACTGCAAGCCCCACCGGGTCACGAAGAAGCCCTACCTGCCGCTGAGTGTGGACACCCCGGACTGCGACCTCCACAACCTGAACCCCGCCCCGCCCGAGCCCTACGCCACCTATGACTTCGAGGGCATCAAGGACGAGGACGATCTGGACTGGCACATCTGATACCTTTGGCCGGACGGCCTGAACAAAAATAAAGGAGGATCCCATTATGCTGAAGAAACGTATCCTTGCAACGCTCCTCGGGGCCGCCATGCTGCTGACGCTGGCCGCCTGCGGCAGCAAGCCTGCCGGAAACTCTTCCGCGCCCAATGCCTCTGGCACCGGTACCAACGCCCCGGCCGCCGCCTTTGGCGGGACTCTGAACGTGGGCATCAGCGACGCCCTCGGCTCTTTCCAGCAGGGCGCCAACCAGGGCGACTGCTGGACCGGCATTTACCTGGTTTTCGACGCTCTGTTCTATCACGACACCGAGACCAAGGAGGTCTACTCCTACATTCTGGACGACTGGTATTATGAGGACGACCTGACCTTCGTCATGAAGCTCAAGGATGGCGTATACTTCAACAACGGTCAGAAGGCCACGTCGGAGGACGTGCTCTACTCCCTGACCAACTACGCCCAGCGGCGGGCCATGACCGCCTCCATGTTCTCCGGCGTGGACGCGGAGAATTCCTACTGCCCCGATGAGCTGACCACTGTGGTCAAGTTCCGCGAGCCGTGGGGCCCCGGCATTTTCTCCGTGGATTCCCCGCTGTTCTGCAAGTCCTGGTGTGAAGAGGTGGGCTGGGACTCTCAGGACTGGCTCAACTGCCCCGTAGGCTCCGGCCCGTACAAGGTCACCAGCTATGTCACCGACTCCAAGGCCACGCTGGCCCTGCGGGACGACTTCTGGGGCGACGAGACCATGTACAACCCCGATATCAAGGAGATCACCCTGAACTACTACCCTGAGATCGCCACCATGTTCATCGACCTCCAGACCGGCGCCATCGATCTGGCCCTCAACATTGCCGAGGCTGACTACGCCCGCGGCATGAACGGCATCGACGGCATCACCGTGGAGCGGATCTCCACCAACGAGACGGAATTCCTGTGCATGGACACCAAGAACCAGTATCTGAAGGACGAGAACGTCCGTCTGGCCATCGCCTACGGCGTGGACTGGTCCGTTGTGGCGGACGCCGGCTTCGGCTCCCTGCAGGCTCCCGCCACCTCCATTCTCAGCTCCGAGAGCCCCTATTACAAGGACTGCGGCGGCTATCCCTATGACCTTGAAAAGGCCAAGGACTATCTGGCCGCCTCCGGCTACAGCGTCGAGGAGCTTACCTTCAAATTCGTCGCCATGGCTGACGCTGACCAGCAGAACATGGCCGAGGCCTTCCAGTTCTACATGAATCAGCTGGGCATGACCGTCAACATCGAGTATCTGGACTTTGCCTCCGCCCTTGGCACATGGATGGAGGAGGGCGGCACCGACTTCAACTTCCAGGAGTCCGCCACCGGCTCCCTCTCCGGTGAGCCGTACATCTCTCTTAACGCGCTGATGACCGCCTACGGCAACTTCGCCATCTGCACCGTGGACGACGACCAGTTCAACCAGCTGGCTGAGCGCGCCATGAAGACCATCGACCGCGACGAGCGCGCCGCCGCCTTCGCGGAGCTTCAGACCTATGCCCACGACCACGCCTGGGTCATCCCCATGCTGGAGGGCTACTACGCGCTGGGCTATGACAACACTGTCATTTCCGCCGTGGACTTCGGAAGCGCCATCGGCGCCAACCTGCGGCATGTAACGCTGTCCGGCCAGTGAGCGCCCCATCCCGGCACGGCGTCCAATGGGACGCCGGAGACGGTCAAACCACTGATTTCCCCGGCCCGCGGGCCGGGGAAATCAGTTCCATCCCGGAGGTATCGAAATGAGCAAATACATCCTGAAGCGTCTGCTCTGGATGATCCCCGTGGTGCTGGGCGTGCTGCTGATCGTTTTCTTCATCAGCTACATCACCCCCGGCGACCCGGTCAAGACCATTCTGGGCAGCAACTACACGCAGGAGGCGTATGACGCCAAAACAAAAGAGCTGGGGCTGGATAAGCCCTTCTTCTATCAATACGGAAAATATGTGCTGGACATGGTGACAAAGGGCGACCTCGGCACCTCCTACTCTTATGGGCACTCTGTATCCGAGCAGATCTGGAGCCGGATGGGCATCACCTTTGAGATCGGCATACTGGGCGTACTGCTCACCATCATTCTGGGCGTTCCCTTCGGCGTGCTGTCGGCCACGAAGCAGTACTCCGTTCTGGATTACAGCGTCACCACCCTGTCCACCCTGTTCGCGGCCATGCCGAACTTCTGGCTTGCGCTGGTGGCTATCCTGCTGTTTTCCCTGAAGCTGCGCTGGCTCCCGGCCACCGGCTTCGGCACCGTGCAGCAGCTGATCCTCCCCGTCCTCACCAATGCCCTGACGTCCGTGGCGGTGGTGGCCCGCATGACCCGCTCCTCCATGCTGGAGGTCATCCGGCAGGACTACATCCGCACCGCCCGGGCCAAGGGCCTGCGGGAGGGGACGGTCATCCGGCGGCACGCCCTGAAAAACGCGCTGATTCCGGTGCTCACCGTGGTGGGCATGCAGATGAGCATGGTCATGGGCGGCTCCGTCATTGTGGAGACGATCTTTTCCATCCCCGGGCTGGGCGCCTACATGATGGCGGGCATCAACGCCCGGGACTATCCGGTCATCAACGGCTGCGTGGTGGTGCTCTCGCTGAGCATCTGCGTGATGAACCTGCTGGTGGACATCGCCTACGCCTATGTGGATCCCCGCATCCGCGCGCAGTACGAGCGGCCGAAGAAAAAGCAGAAAACAGCCGCGGCCGCGGCGAACGGAGGTGGCCAGTCATGATGCTCTTTACCGAAAAGCAGAAGCGCCGCCACGCGGACGACATGGAGGAGCTCACCCGCCGCCACAGCCAGTGGGGCGACGTCATGCGCCGTCTGACCCGGAACAAGCTGGCCATGGTGGGTCTGTTCATCGTGGTGGTCATCCTGTTCTGCACCATTTTTGCCGGTGTCATCACCCCTTACAGCTACGATGTGCAGGATTACGCCGTGCGCTTCCAGTATCCCTCGCTGGCCCATCCCTTCGGGACGGACAACTTCGGCCGGGACCTGTGCAGCCGCATTCTCTACGGCGGCCGGGTATCCCTGCTGGTCGCGCTGCTGGCGGTGGCCATCTCCATCGTCATCGGCGGCTTCCTCGGCGCCACCGCCGGTTATTTCGGCGGAAAGCTTGAGACCGCCGTCATGCGCGTCATGGATATCGTCATGGCCATTCCCGGCCTGCTGCTGGCGGTGGCCATCTCCGCCGGACTGGGCACCGGTATCTTTAACACCGCGCTGGCCGTCTCCATCGCCGGCATCCCGCCCACGGTGCGGATGCTGCGGGCCACGGTGCTCCAGATCCGGGACGAGGAATATGTGGAGGCCGCCCGGGCCACTGGCTCCAGCGACATGCGCATTATTTTCCGCCACGTTCTGCCCAACACCATCGCCCCGCTGATCGTGGACTCTACGCTCCGCATCGGCATCAACATTCTCCAGATCTCCAGCCTGTCCTTCGTGGGGCTGGGCATCAAGCCGCCGCAGCCGGAGTGGGGCTCCATCCTCTCCGCCGGGCGGGCCTATATTCAGGATTTCTGGCCCATCATCGTTTTCCCCGGCCTTGCCATCATGCTGACGCTGCTGGGCTTCAACCTGTTGGGTGACGGCCTGCGGGACGCGCTGGACCCGCGGCTGAAGCAGTAAGGAGGGCGGAACGATGAGCTTACTTGAGATCAAAGATCTGACCGTTCACTACCGCGCCCACGACACGGTGGTCAAGGCGGTCAACGGCGTCAGTCTCTCCATCGAAAAGGGTCAGACCCTGGGTCTGGTGGGCGAGACCGGCGCGGGCAAGACCACCACCGCCCTGTCCATTCTGCGGCTTCTGTCCGAGCCTCCCGCCGAGATCTGCGGCGGGCAGATCCTCCTCAACGGGAGGGATCTGCTCCAGATGAAGGACAGCGAGCTGCGGAAGATTCGCGGCAATGAGATCTCCATGATCTTTCAGGATCCCATGACCGCCCTGAACCCCATTATGCGGGTGGGCGACCAGATTGCGGAGGTCATCGAGCTTCACCAGAAGTGCTCCAAGCAGGAGTCCGTGGGAAAGAGCCTTGCCATGCTGGAGCTGGTGGGCATCCGGCCGGAACGCTCCACCGACTACCCCCATCAGTTTTCCGGCGGCATGAAGCAGCGGGTGGTCATCGCCATGGCGCTGGCCTGCTCCCCCAGGCTGCTGCTGGCGGACGAGCCCACTACCGCACTGGACGTGACCATTCAGGCGCAGGTGCTGGACATGATGAACGACCTGAAGCAGAAGCTGGGCACCTCCGTGCTTATGATCACCCATGACCTGGGCATCGTGGCCGAATGCTGCAACTATGTGGCCATCATGTACGCCGGCGAGATCGTGGAGTACGGCGACCTGCGCCAGATCTACCGGGAGACCGCCCACCCCTATACCAAGGGGCTGTTCGGCTCCCTGCCCTCGCTGGACAAAAAGGCGGAGCGGCTCCAGCCCATCGCGGGGCTGATGCCCGACCCGGCCCGGCTCCCGAAGGGCTGCAAATTTCACCCCCGCTGCCCCCGCTGCACGGAAAAATGCCGCAGCGTGGAGCCTGAGACCATCGATCTGGGCGGCGGCCATCTGGTCAAGTGCCACCTGTGCGGCACGGGAGAGGAGGAAACGGCATGAGCGGCGGAACGGCTCTGCTGCGTACAGAGCACCTGAAAAAATATTTCAGCACCTCCTCCGGGATGCTTCACGCCGTGGACGACGTCACGCTGTCCATCGAGGAGGGAAAGACCCTCGGCGTGGTGGGGGAGTCCGGCTGCGGCAAATCCACCCTCGGACGGACCATTCTTGGCCTGACAGAGGCCACGGACGGCGCCGTATACTTCCGGGACAAGGACGTCACCCACCTTAAGCGCGCGCAGCGCAGGCGGCTCCAGCAGAAGATGCAGATCATCTTTCAGGATCCCTTCTCCTCTCTGAATCCCCGGATGTCGGTGTCCGACCTTATCGCCGATCCCCTCAAGACTTACCGCCTGTGCTCATCCAAAAAGGAGCTTCAGGACCGGGTGTTCGAGCTTATGGAGTATGTGGGCCTTGACCGGCGCTTCGCCGTCTCCTACCCTCACGAGCTGGACGGCGGCCGCCGGCAGCGCATCGGCATTGCCCGGGCGCTGGCGCTGGACCCGGAATTTATCGTCTGCGATGAGCCGGTGTCTGCCCTGGACGTATCCATTCAGGCCCAGATCCTCAACCTGCTTCAGGATCTTCAGGCCCAGAAGGGCCTGACCTACATGTTCATCACCCATGACCTGTCGGTGGTCAAGCATATCTCCGACGATATTCTCGTCATGTACACCGGCTGCATGGTGGAGAAATCCCCTGCCGACGACCTGTTCGATCATCCGCTGCACCCCTACACCAAGGGCCTGCTGTCTGCCATCCCCATTCCGGACATCGAACGGAATACCAAGCGCATCCTCCTGACCGGCGAGATCTCCTCGCCCATCGATCCCGCCCCCTGCTGCCGCTTCGCCTCCCGCTGCCCCTACGCCACGCCGGAGTGTCTGGAGCGCCAGCCGGACTATGAAGAGGTGCTGCCCCAGCACTTCGTGGCCTGCCACCATGCGCGCGACATCAACGGGCTGTAAGCTCCGCCGGTGCGGCGCGGCGCTCCTGCTGCTGGCGGCGCTGCTGTGCCTGCCCGCGCGGGCGTACAGTCCGGCGGAGCCGGTGGGCAAGCCGGGAATGCTGCTCACCGCCATGAGCGGGAACGGCTCCCTCAGCGGGGAATCCATCCTTGGCAGCGCCGCGGCGGACGCCGTCCGGCTGGCCGCCGGTTCCGACTTTGCCCTGCTGTGCGGCGGGCAGTTTGCCGCCAATCTGGAGCCGAAAACCGTGACCTACGCGGACATCTGCCGCCTGTTTGCCGACGGGGATACCGGTCTGACCGTCGTGCGGGTCACGCCAAAAGCCCTGCGGCAGCTGCTGGAGCACGGCTTGTCCCGCATCACGCTGGACGAGACGGAGAGCATCGACCGCGCGGTCTCCGCCTTCGGCGGCTTCCCTCAGATCTCCGGCTTTACCCTGACCTATGATGCCTCCGCCCACCCGGGCGAACGGGTGATGCGCATCTGTCTGGATGGCAGAAAGCTGGATCTTGAGGACGATGTGACCTCCTACACCCTCGCCCTGCCCGCGGCGGTGGCGGAGGGGGCCTACGGCTATCCCGCCCGGTCCGGTACGGGACTCACCGTCACGCTGGCGGAGGCCATGGCGGATTATGTGGCCTCCGGCGTTCCGGACACCTATACCGGGCATGACCGGATCACGGAGGTCGGCTGCACGGAGTACGACATCATCAACCGCGTCCCCGCGGAATGCGCCGTGGCGGCGCTGTGCATCTGGGCGGCCACCCGGCTGTGGAAATTCAAGCACGACGGAACGCACACCCGCTGACCGTCTGACAAAACTCAAGAAAGGTCGTGAAAGACATGATCAAAACTGTGGATCTGTGTGTGATCGGCGCGGCGGGCGGCGGAATGTCCGCCGCCGTCAGCGCCGCGCAGCACGGCGTGAAAAACATCCTGCTACTGGAAAAAATGAAGGCCCCCGGCGGCTGCACCGTCATGAGCGCCGGCATGATGGGCATCAACACCCCCGTCCAGCGGCGCTTCGGCCAGAAATTTGACGTGGACGAGGAGTACCGGAAGCTCATGCGCCTGCTGAACTGGCGGTGCGACGCCAAGCTGGTGCGCAAATGGCTCAACGGCTCCGGCGAGAATTTCGAATGGCTGGAGGATCTGGGGCTGGAGTACAGCTTCTGCTGCACCGAGAGCGCCGACCTGTCCAAGGTCAAGCCCACCCACAACCGCACCGGCCATTGGGACGGGCAGAAGTGGGTCATGGAGATGCAGGGGCCGAAGCTGGTCAAGTGCCTGCGGGAGGCCTGCGCCAGATACGGCGTAGAGATCATGACCGGCACCCGGGCGCGGCACCTGCTGACGGAGGACGGCCGGGTCACCGGCGTGGAGGCGGAGGGCCCTGACGGCCCCGTGACCGTTCACGCGAAGGCCGTCATCCTCGCCACCGGCTCCATCTCCAGCAATAAGGACCTGATCCGCCGCTTCTACTGCACCGATGAGTACCGGGATGTCCACATCATGGCGGAGCTTCCCCACAACACCGGCGACGGCCTGATCATGGCGGAGGAGATCGGCGCGGCGGCGGGCCGGATCGGCACGCTGTTCATCGGCCCCCACAACCACTATCCCCGGGCCAGCGAGCTGGTGGGCATGCTCATGCGCCGCCCCCAGCCCATCAAGGTCAACCAGAACGGCGAGCGCTTCACCAACGAGGCCATTCCCTTCGAGGAGGAGTTCGGCTGGATGATGTCGCTGAGCGTGGACTGCCAGCCCGGGAAAAAGAGCTACACCCTCATGGATCAGAACTACATCGACGCCGTCCGCGCCCACACGGATTTTCTCCCCGCCCGGTACGACACCGGCTGCCAGATGGAGGCTCCCCCCAGCTTCGGCGGCCCCATCTGCCCGGTGGAAAAGGGGCAGAATCCCGCCACATGGCGGGAGCGCATCATGGAGCATCTGGAATACGAGCAGTCCCGGGGCAACGCGAAGATCTGCCAGACGCTGGACGAGGCCGCCGAGTTCATCGGCTGCGACCCCGCAGTCCTCAAGGACACCGTGGCCCGCTACAACACGTACTGCGCCCGCAGATATGACGAGGAATTCCTGAAGGGTGAGCAGTATCTGGAGCCCGTGACCCAGCCGCCCTACTACGTCATTCTTGGCCGCTCCGGCATCGACACCTGCCTCGGCGGCCTGAAAATCGACAACCACCAGCGCGTCATGGATCTGGAGGGGCACGCCATCCCCGGCCTGTACGCCGCGGGCGTCATGTGCTCCGGCTGGTTCAATGATTCCTACTGCTACTTCGGCTCGGAGATGAGCTTTACCATCTACTCCGGCCGCACCTCCGGCGCGGAAGCCGCCGCCTATCTGCAAAGCTGACAAAAACCTCCCCTGCCGTGCCCAAAATCACACGGCGGGGGAGGTTTTCTGTTGATTCCGCATCGTCCGCACAAGGTCCGTCTGCTTCCCGGACGTAAAGCACCGGCGGCGCTGTACGGTACTCTGAGCATTCAGTCATGAAGCGAATTCCGTCCATTTCAAGGTTTTGCTCCGCAAAAACGCTTGTACGCCGCACCCGCGGCGGGCATGACCATGCCCGGCTCAGAACAGCCCGGTGATCACGCCATTCTCGTCCACGTCGATCTTCTCGGCGGCCGGGACCTTGGGCAACCCCGGCATGGCCCCAATGGGCTTACGCCCATCGGGGACCCCGATTTGATCCAAATGGCCGGAAGTGAATTCCGTCCATTTCAAGGTTTTTGCTCCGCAAAAACGCTTGTACGCCGCACCCGCGGCGGGCATGACCATGCCCGGCTCAGAACAGCCCGGTGATCACGCCATTCTCGTCCACGTCGATCTTCTCGGCGGCCGGGACCTTGGGCAACCCCGGCATGGTCATGATGTCGCCGGTCTGCACCACCACGAAGCCCGCGCCGGCGGAAACCTTCACCTTGCTCACGGTGATGGTGAAGCCCTCGGGGCGGCCCAGCTTTGTCTGGTCGTCGGACAGGGAGTACTGGGTCTTTGCCATGCACACCGGCAGGCCGCCGAAGCCCATGTCCTCCAGCCGCTTGAGCTCCTTGGAGGCCGCGGCGGTGTAGTTCACTCCCGCGCCGCCGTAAATGCGGCGGACGATGGTCTCGATCTTGGCCTTCAGCGGCTGCTCCAGCTCGTAGGCGAAGGCAAAATGCTTCTCCTGACCGCACAGCCGCAGAACCTCCTCGGCAAGCTTCACGCCGCCTTCGCCGCCCTTGGCCCACACCTCGCTCATGGCCACGTTCACGCCCAGCTCCCGGCACCTGGAGCGGATGAGCTCCAGCTCCGCGTCGGTGTCGTTGACGAAGCGGTTGATGGCCACCACGCAGGGCAGACCGTATACCTGCGTGATGTTCTCCACGTGCTTGAGCAGGTTGGGAAGGCCCCGCTCCAGCGCTTCCAGATTTTCCGCGCCCAGATCCGCCTTGGCCACGCCGCCGTTGTACTTCAGGGCCTTGACGGTAGCCACAATCACCACGGCGTCGGGGGTCATACCTGCGGCCCGGCACTTGACATCGAGGAACTTTTCCGCACCCAGATCCGCGCCGAAGCCCGCCTCGGTGACCACGTAGTCCGCCAGCTTGAGGGCGGTGTCGGTGGCGGAGACGGAGTTGCAGCCGTGGGCAATATTGGCGAAGGGGCCGCCATGGACAAAGGCCGGGGTGTTTTCCAGCGTCTGCACCAGATTGGGCTTGATGGCGTCCTTCAGGAGGGCGGCCATGGCGCCCTGCGCCTTCAGATCGGCGGCGGTGACAGGCTTGTCGTCGTAGGTGTAGCCCACAATGATGCGGGCCAGCCGCTCCTTCAGGTCCTTCAGGCCGGTGGCGAGGCACAGCACCGCCATGATCTCGCTGGCCACGGTGATGTCGAACCCGTCCTCCCGGGGCACGCCCTGCATCCGGCCGCCCAGACCGTCCACGATGTACCGGAGCTGGCGGTCGTTCATGTCCACGCAGCGCCGCCACGTGATCTTCTTCACGTCGATGCCGAGGGCGTTGCCCTGCTGAATGTGGTTGTCCAGCATGGCGGCCAGCAGGTTGTTGGCCGCGCCGATGGCGTGAAAATCGCCGGTAAAGTGCAGGTTGATGTCCTCCATGGGCACCACCTGCGCATAGCCGCCGCCGGCGGCGCCGCCCTTGACGCCGAACACCGGGCCGAGGGACGGCTCACGCAGGCAGAGGAGCACGTTCTTGTCCAGACGGCGCAGGGCGTCGGCCAGGCCGATGCTGGTGGTGGTCTTGCCCTCCCCCGCAGGAGTGGGGTTGATGGCGGTGACGAGGATCAGCTTGCCCTTCCGGGGTGCTTCCCGCAGCGGGGTGATGTCGATCTTGGCCTTATAGCGGCCATAGTATTCCAGCAGGCTCTCGTCAATGCCCGCCTGCGCGGCCACCTGACCAATGGGGAGCATATTCGCGCTCTGAGCGATCTCGATGTCAGTTTTCATGACTTTTTCTCCTTCCTGCGCCGCAAATAAAAAAGGGCGCACCAAACATAGTGCGCCCAGACGGTCGGCAAAAGCGGTGTCCAAGGACGCCGGCTGTACTCCACGTGGTTCACCACTTCCGTCAGTCATACAGCAGTTTGACTATACCACACTCCCCCGCCCGCCGTCAAGTCTGCTTTTTCTATACAGCGCGTATAACGGCTCTTGACGCAGAATTTTTTCGCCGAAAAAAGCGCGAAATTGCAGTGGCTGCGTCGGTCGCCCTCCTTCAAAAATCAGGTGACATAATTTTATTCATAATTTGTGATACGCAGAGTTATCCACATTTTCCACAGAGTTTTCCACACGCCGTGTACCGCTTAATTTCAACAGGTTTTCCGACAGCTTCCACATTCTTGCAATTCCGCAAACAGTAGCTCTTCACCTTGTAAAACCGCTATTTCGTTTGACATAATATCCGATTTTCAGGCTGTTTTGACACGGCCTCTTTCCCACTCTCCGGCGGGGTTCGCAAAACTCTTGGCAGGGCGGTTTTTTCGTGCTATACTATCCATTAATTCAGAAGCTTTACGGAGGTATTTTCGATATGACTCAGGAAATCCAGCTGAAAAACGGGCAGGTTCTTGTGTCCGTCACCGGCTACGCCGGCGAGGACGATTTCTACCTGATGTACGGCATCATGCAGGAGCTGCTCTCCCCCGAGCACGCCACCTACGGCGTGGACAGCATGTGCGTGGACGGCTCCTTCCGGAAGGACGGCCTGCTGGTCCGCATGAGCAGCGAGTGCGTCACCGACTGCTGCTGCTTCCACTACGACCCCACCGCCATGTCCCCGGAGGACGCGGCGAAGGTCCGGGGCTGGATCGAGCAGATCGCGGCGGAGCTTCACGCGAGAAGCCCGCGGTAACGGCCAGAAAGCGGCGGAATATTTCCGCCGCTTTTTTATTTTTCCGGGAACCTTTTTCCCTTTTGACGCGTGTTATCAGTGAGGGCCTCAAATCACAAGCGAAAGAAGGTGTGCCATTGGATCATGAGACATTCAGCGCCGCCGTGGAGCGCTACGGCGACATGGTGACGCGGCTGCTGCTCCTCCGCTGCCGCCAGCCGGAGGACGCCCGGGACTGCTTTCAGTCGGTATTTCTCAAACTGCTGACCTGCCGGACGGAGTTTTCCGGCGAGGCGCACATCAAGGCGTGGCTCATCCGGGCTGCCGTCCATGAAGCGGCCAGCGTCAACCGGCAGTTCTGGCGGCGGAACGTAGTGCTGCTGGGCGATACGCCCTGCCCAGACGGCGCGGCGCCGGACGGCAGCGCGGGCCGGGAGCTTCTGGACGAGCTGCGGGCACTGCCGGAAGCCCAGCGGGACGTGCTGTACCTTCACTACTACGAGGGCTACTCGGTGGACGAGTTGGCCCGTATCCTGAACGTCCGGCCCGGGACGGTAAAATCCCGGCTGAGCCGGGGGCGGCAGGCACTGAAAACACGATTGGAAACGGAGGGAACTGCCCATGAAATGGGACGCATTTGACGACATAAAAACCCCGGAAAGTTGGACCGCCGCGGCCAAGGCCGCAGATCAAGACACGACCCGCAGAAGACCGGTGCGGCCGGTCAGAGCGGCGCTCATCGCCGCCTGCGTCTGCCTTGTGCTGGCGGGAACGGCGGTGGCCGCCGGAAAGCTCTGGGGCATTCCGGTGACGCTCTTCACCCCCAGCGAATGGGAAAACACCGTCATCGTTGACACTGCGGAGCTGCGTCACCTGACGGCTTCGGAATATTCTGACCCGATCCGCGAGGCCATCGCGGGCCTTGGCGCAGACAGCTTCCACACGGAGGACATTCCGCAGCCCGACTGGGCCGCGTGCGAGGAATTTCTGGGCGTCGCCCTGCTGAAGCACCCATGGCTGGACGCGGACGGCAGCCAGACCGGCGACCACACCATCACCCGCGAGCCGCAGGTCACGCTCCCCTACGCCGTCGGTATCTGGAGCGATAACGGCAGCTTGCAGTCTGCCTACGCCCAGGCGATCCTCAGGGCGGACGGCGTTGAACTGGTGCTCACCGCCACCGTTTACGGCGAAACAGACACGGAGCAGCCCATTTGGTGGGACTCCCGGGAGGGCAGCATTGAGACATACGACATGGCCTGCGGGCTTGCGGCCAGCATCCTGACCTCGGACAGTGAAGGGCTGACTACCGTCTATTTCGCCACGGACACCGTGCAGTACCGGCTTGCCGCCACCTGTGGAGCCGAACATGCAGAGCTGATCCACGGATTTCTGGACGGCTTTTCCCCGGATCTTGCCGGATGAGCCTTTTTACGGCTGATTTACGAAACATACGCACAAAAAAGGAGCGATGGGCATAGCCCATCGCTCCTTCTTTCATTTTCAGCACTTTCTTGAGAAAGTCTGCGAAGTTCTCTTTCCGGAGAAAGCAGATTACTTCTTGCCGCCCATGGCGCCGGCATCCCAGTACGGGCCGCCGAACTCGTCCTTGACAGCCTTCTTCGCGGCCTCCAGATCCTCGACCTTCACGGCGTCCAGAGCGGCGCACACGGCCTCGTGATCCAGGGGCTTCAGGCCCAGCATCTCACGGGCCTCGGCGGGAGTGGCGACCTCGTTGCCGAAAGCCTTGATGGCGTTGGCAGCGCGCTGAACCAGCATCAGGTTGGTAGCCATGATCTTGGTGCCGTCGGGGTTACGGCCGTAGACAACGTTGTCCTCCATGCCCACGCGAACATGACCCTCGTTGGCCAGAGCGGCGAACATGACGGGCAGGTGGCCCTTGCCGATGCCGAAAGCGGACCAGGTGCACTCGGCGGGCAGCTTGCCCTGAGCCTGCAGGGAGTGCATCTCGTCCAGCAGGATCTGCAGGGAGCGGGGATCGGCGTCCATGCCGCCCACGACGCCCAGGCAGAACTGGAAGTGCAGAGGAGCCTTCACGAAGCCCTTCTTCCAGTAGATGCCGACAGCGCGGAGAGCCGCGAAGTCAAAGATCTCGAACTCGGGCTTGATGTCCTTCTCGAGGTACAGGCTGCCCAGAGTGGTCAGCATCGTGGGGGAGTTGTGGAACACGCCGCCGGGGATGCCCCAGTTGAAGGAGGAGGCGTCAAAGGTGCCCATCTCGATGCCGGGGACGTTCTTGTGGTGCAGCATACGCATGGCGTTGCCGTAGGGGGAGTCATCGGACACGCGGTTGTCGCCGGAGGAGGTGCAGTTGACGATGACGTCGCAGTCCTTGTGAGCACGGATGGCCTTCACGGTCTCGTAGAACTTCACGGGATCCATGACGCCAGCGCCGTTCTCGTCACGCATATGCAGATGGACGACGGAAGCGCCGGCCTTCCAGCACTCATACGCGCACTCGGCGATCTGCTCGGGGGTCTCGGGGATATCATAGCCGGCGGGAGTGACAGCGCCGGTCAGAGCGGCAGTGATAATAGTCTTAGCCATAATTATCAAATCCTTTCACATATTTATCTGTTAAGCATTGTACCACGATTTGCGGACAATGCAACCAGATCGGTCAAATGTAACGGAATTTTTCAGAGAAAACGCTTACATCTTCTCGTGCATCTTCAGCACGTTGATGATCAGGTTGTCACGGAAGGAAGCGATCTCGGGCTTGGTGTGGCCGATGACATCGGGGAAGCCGGCCATCTCGGGGCCGATCTCCTCGCCGGACTGGTCAGCCCAGGTGGCGGGAACTTCCTTCATGTCGGAGATGTCGGCAAACACGGCGTTGGTCATGGCGCCGAACTTGATGGCGCAGCCCTTCAGGCCCAGCTCGCCGCCGCCCAGCTCATAGTTCATGGCAGGGCCGAACGCAGCCAGACGGATGCCGGGGCCGAAGGTCCAGGCGTCGTCAGCGTCAGCCATGGAGCAGACGCCCTCGGTGACCAGAGCGATCTCCTCACGCCACAGGGCGTGCATCAGGCGGTTGGCGATGAAGCCGTTCTTCTCCTTCTTCAGGACGCAGGGAGCCTTGTCGTACATCTTGTAGAACTCACGGGCCTGCTCGATGACCTCGGGGGAGGTCTTCTCGCCGCCGCAGATCTCGATCAGGGGCAGCAGGTAAGCGGGGTTGAAGGGATGGCCGACAATGATACGCTCGGGGTGCTGAGCCTCGGAAGCGATCTTGGTGACGGGAGTGCCGGAGGAGGAAGAGGCAATGATGCCGTCCACGGGCATATACTTCTCCATGACGGCGACCATCTCGTGCTTCTGCTCCAGATTCTCAGCGCCGTTCTCCTGCACGAAGTAAACATCGGTAAATGCCTCGGCGGGGTCGGTGGTGATCTTGATCTTGTCCCAGATCTTCTGGCCGTCGTCCACGATGCCGTACTTCACGTAGGAATCGATGGGCTCCTGGATCTTGGGGATCGCACGCTCCTTGGAAGCCTCGGAACGGACGTAAACGTTGACATTCAGTCCCTTCAGGGCGAAGTAGGCTGCAAAGCCGCCGCCGATGGTGCCGGCGCCGTACATGGCGATAGTCTTGATGTCTTTTACATTCATCAGTAACAGTCCTTCCTTCTAAAAAATTGGATACTATGATGACAGGCAGATACAGCCCCGCCTGTAAATCATCCGCAACACGGCAAAGCGCTCAAACGATACCGCGGCGCACATTTTTTATTATAAAACGGACGCCCGCGCTTGTGAAGCACACAAAAGGAATAAGTCGCTCCGCCGCTTAGTCGAAAACACGATAGCAGGCGCGCGGAGATATCTCCGCGTTTCCGGTCTCACCGCGCGCCCGCGCTCATGGTTCTCAGTTGTACTTGTACCAGCCCTCGCCGGACTTGCGGCCGAACTTGCCGTCGGCGACCAGCTTCTTGACGGCCTCGGGGCACTTCCAGGTGGTGACGGGCAGGGACTCCAGAGTCTCGGTGACATGGGGGAAGGTATCCAGACCGGACATATCCATCATCTCGAAGGGGCCCATGGGGTGGTTCAGGCCCAGCTTGATGGCGGTGTCGATGTCCTTGACGGAGGCGACGCCTTCCTCATAGCAGTGGACAGCCTCCAGCATGAAGGCGAACAGGCAGCGGTTGACGATGAAGCCCGGGGTGTCGGTCTTGCACTCAACAGCGGTCTTGCCCATGCCGGCAGCCACTTCGTAGACAGCGGCGACGGTGGCATCGGCAGTCTTCTGGCCGCGGATGACCTCGACGAGCTTCATGGCCATAACGGGGAAGAAGAAGTGCATGCCGGCGCAGCGCTCGGGGTTCTTGCACTCGCTCATGATCTCGGTGATAGACATGGAGGAGGTGTTGGTGCAGAGGATGCAGTCCTCGCGGACGATCTCACCCAGCTCCTTGAAGGTGGAGCGCTTCAGGTCCAGGATCTCGGGGGCGGCCTCGATGATCATGTCGCAGTCCTTCACACCGGCCAGATCGACGGTGGTGGAGATGTTGGCCATGGTGGCCTCGACGGCCTCCTGAGTGGTCTTGCCGGCGGCAACACGCTTCTCCAGACCGGCGCGCATCTTGGTTAGAGCGCCGTCGCAGAACTCCTGCTTGATGTCGCGCAGGATGACCTTATAGCCCTTGGAAGCGGCGATCTGAGCGATGCCGGAACCCATCTGGCCGGCGCCCAGGACGCCGATAGTCTTGATAGCCATAGTAATTACTCCTTTATGTTATTTTGAGAATGTGCTGTAATGCTGTCACGCTTCACCTGTTCGCGACGCGCGTTTTCCCTCCGACTCAGGCAAAATCAAATTTGCGCTGCAAATTGGCATTTTGCCTTCGCTTCAGTCCATCCGCGCTGCTCACGACGGTCTCCGCGCTTCTCAGTTGTTGGTGAACACAGGGCTGCGCTTCTCGATCATCGCGGCCATGCCGCCCCGCAAAATCTCGATTTTGCGGGGACCCACGATTTATCTCACGACGGCGGAAGTGAATTCCGCCTGTGAAATTCTTCGCTGCCGCTTCGAATTTGACGCGCCACCCGGCGCGGCTCGCTTTCGCTCGCGGAAGGCATGGCCTCAATGTACCTCTGCCCTGCTTCTCCGATCAGTTATTGGTGAAAACAGGGCTGCGCTTCTCGATCATCGCGGCCATGCCTTCCTTCTGATCGTGGGTATCGAACAGGAGGGTAAACTCGGTGGTCTCGGCGGCCTTACCGGCGGCGATAGTCTCGATGGCGGCCTTGTTGATGGCGGCCTTGGCGGAAGCCAGCGCGCAGCCGGGCTTGGCCATCAGCTGCTTGGCGACCTCCACGGCCTTGCCATAGATGGCGTCGTACTCAGCCTTGGCAGCGGCGGCCTCGGCGGCCTTCTGCGCGGCCTTGGCCTCGGCAACCTTCTCCTCAATGCCGTCGATCTTGGCGGCCTTGACGGCCTTCTTGGCCTCAGCGGCGGCGGCGTTCAGGGAAGCGTCGCCCTCCACGAACCAATTCAGGAGGCCCAGATCATAAGCCTGCTTTCCGGGGATCATCTCGGTGAGCATGACCAGCTGCTTGGCCTTGGCGGGGCCGACGATAGCGGTGGCGCGGGCGCAGCCGTTGGCGCCGGGAATGATGCCCAGACCCACCTCGGGGAAGGACAGGGTAGTGCGGGAACCGCCCACGCGGAAGTCGCAGGCAAGGGTCATCTCGCAGCCGCCGCCGAAGGCGAAGCCGCCCACAGCAGCGATGGTGGGGATGGGCAGGGACTCCAGAATGTTGTTGATCTCGATGGCCAGACCGCAGAACTCGCGGGCGTAGCGGGGATTGGCCTCGGCCATCTCCTTGACGTCAGCGCCGGCGGCAAAGGCACGCTCGGAACCGGTCACGATCAGCACCCGGACGGAGGGATCAGCCTTCACGAGGTTGATGGCGTCCATGATGTCGCGGTTGATCTCGCTGTTCAGCGCGTTGAGGGCTTTGGGACGGTTGAGCTTGATGGTGGCGATGCCGCCCTCCACCGTGTAAATGATGTTGGCGAACTCCATTGGTATCAGACTCCTTTTCTATTTTTTATCAAAATGGAAGAGAGATTCTGATCATTCAGCGGGGATAGACTGGCCGCCGTCGCACAGCAGATAGGTGCCAGTCATGTAGCTGAAGGAGTCGGAGCACATGGCCAGCACGGGGCCGGCGATCTCCTCGATGGTGCCCAGACGGCGGACGGAGGTAGCCTTGGACTGCTGCTTGTAGTAGTCGGTGGGGTTGCCGTCCTTGTCCACGAAGAACTCCTCGTTGAGGGGGGTCACGACGTAGCCCGGGCAGATGCAGTTGACGGTGATGTTCTCACGGCCGAAGTTGTTGGCCAGAGTGCGGGCCAGAGACAGGCAGCCGGCCTTGGAAGCGCCGTAGCCCACAACGCCCTTGCCGCCGATGAAGCCGCCGACGGAAGCGGTGATGATGATCTTGCCGCCCTTCTTGCCGTTGGTGGCGTTCTGCTTGATCATCTGGCGGGCAGCCTCCTGGCAGAACATGAAGGTGCCGGTCAGGTTGGTAGCCAGAACCTTGGAGAAGTCCTCGGGGGTATACTCCTTGCGGCCCTCGCGGGTCTCGACGACCAGAGCGGTGGGGCCGGAGATACCGGCGTTGTTGATGAGGATGTCCAGAGAGCCGAACTCCTCAACGGTCTTCTCGATGACCATCTTGACGTTCTCCAGCTTGCTGGAGTCGGCGGGGATGCCGAAGGCGCGGCCGCCCTTGCAGTAGTTCTCGTTCAGGTCGGCCACAGCGTCCTCCACCTTGGAGGCGGTACGGGCGGTGATGACCACGTTGGCGCCATAGGCGGCCAGCGCGCAGGCCATGCCGAAGCCCAGGCCCTGAGTGCCGCCGGTGATGATGGCGGTCTTGCCGGTCATGTCAAAAGACGGAATGCCGATCTTGCGGTTCAGATGAGCCATGTTCAACACACTCCTTACTTTATAATTTTGATAACGTCAACGCCCGCCGCAAACCTTTGCGGCGGGAATTGGCAGTTAATTGCGTGATGTCACGCCTCGCCTGTTCGCGACGCGCACCTTCCTTCCGACTCAGGCAAAATCAGATATGCGATGCAAATCGGCATTTTGCCTTCGCTTCAGTCCATCTGCGCTGCTCACAACGGCTCGGTCGCTTCTTACTTCTTCGTCGCAGCCTTGGCAGCGTCGAACTTGGCCAGCATGGCGCGGGGAGTCTTGGTCTCACGCTCGTAGCGCGGGCACTCCTCGTAGCCGGGCAGGCCAGCCAGATACTTGGCGATCTTCTTGAGCTCTTCCAGATCGTAGCGGCTCATGAGGGTGATCTCCTCCATCAGGGGGGAGCCGCCGCCATGGACGCCGGCAACAGCCTGAGCGCCCTCGAAGGCATCGCACAGCTTGTCTTCCATCATGCGCATCACGCGGTGAGTCTCCTCAGCGGTGTAAGCGGGGTTGCGGCGGATGTACTTGTTGCACAGCTCGGCGGTCTCGGGATCGTAGAAGGACTCCTCGGTGGGCAGGGAAGCGCATACGCCGCCGGTCAGGTCGGCGAGGATCTCGTACTCGTGATAGATGTTGTGACCAGCCAGACGACGGCCAGCGTTGGTCAGAATCTCGTCGGGCACCCACTGGCCGGAGGGGAACTCCACGGCGCGGTAAGCGGACTGCTGGCCGGCAGCGAAGACCAACTCGGCGGTCTGGATGATGTCGCACAGCTTGGAGCGGACGTGGGACTCCTTGGCGATGTCGTTCACATCGGCGACCAGAGCGGCCTGAGAGGCAATGACCTCGGAAACGGCGGTCTTGCAGCCGGTGTAGGAGTGACGGTGATAGTGAGCGAACATCAGGGCAAGGTAGCCGGCGTAGCGGCAGACGTTCTCCTGATCGCGGCCGCACATGAACACGCGCTCGTAGGGGACGAACACGTCGTCGAAGATGGTCAGGGACTCAACGTCGCCGATGTGGGCCCAGGGGGCGTCGATGTGCTTGCGCTTGTGGTGCTGGCCGGGCAGAGCCATCAGCTTCAGGCCTTCCCAGTCGGCAGGCAGAGCGAAGGCCACGGCGTAGTCGGAGTCGTCGGGGCTCATGAACTTGGTGGGGTTGACGATGATCTCGTCCACGTAGGGGGCGTTGGAGTTGCAGATCTTGGCGCCGCGGACGATGATGCCCTTGCAGGGCTTGCCGTCGATGCCGATGCCGTCGACGTTGGTCTCGACAACATGGACGAACTGGTCGGGATCGGGCTGCATGTGAGCGCGCTTATACTTGGGGTTGCGGGAGCCCTTCACGTCGGTCTGGGCGCAGTTGCAGACCAGATCGTTCTCCTGGCAGTAAGCAATGTACTTAAGCAGACGGCTGTGGTACTCGGTGCCGCAGGCCTGGTCGCAGTCATAGGTGACGGAGTACAGGGCGTTCATGGCGTCGGTACCCATGCAGCGCTGCATACAGCCGCCCACGCGGTGGCAGATCAGACGGGTCATGAGCTGCTTCTTCAGCAGGTCTTCCTTGGAGCCGTGGATGTGGGTGCAGCGGTTGACGATCTTGCCCTCCATGCCGGGGATTTGAGAGGTGGCCAGGCACACATCTGCATAGCGGGGGTCATTGGCGGTGTCGTAGCACTGCTTCATAACGTAGGTACCGCCGGTGATCCAGTCGGCCAGGTCGCGCTCAGCGCCCTCCTTGCCGTTGGAACGGTCGACCTTCTGACCGTGCAGATAGACGTTGGGCTTCATCTTCAGCAGACGAGCCACATACTGTTCGTAAGTGCCAACACAATTGGTAGACATAATACATTCCTCCACTTTACTATATTTTTCAGACTTCTTGAAGCTGTTTATGTAAAACCGCAAGCGGTATTACACACCTTTGTCAAGTGTTCAAACATAGAAAAAATGGTATTCAGTCTTCAACGGCGGTGCCCGCCATCTCAATTAAATTGAAACCGTTCTACGCTTGGTCTCCGCCGCCGGGCCGACCCGGCCCGGCGGCGGAGAGGGGGTTGTTTTAGGGGTTCAGAAAGCTGTCACGCTGCGGATCGGGCGCATGGCCGGGTCGCTATCGCGCGCCAGCGCCGCTCACGACGGCTCAGACGCTTCTGATCACTTCGCGGCCTTGGCCGCGTCGAACTTGGCCAGCATGGCGCGGGGAGTAGCGGTGTGAGCGCTGCGCTCATAGCGCGGGCAGTTCTCGTAGCCGGGCAGGCCAGCCAGATACTTGGCGATCTTCTTGAGTTCCTCCAGATCGTAGCGGCTCATCAGGGTGATTTCCTCCATCAGGGGGGAGCCGCCGCCATGGACGCCGGCAACAGCCTGAGCGCCCTCGAAGGCATCGCACAGCTTGTCTTCCATCATGCGCATCACGCGGTGAGTCTCCTCAGCGGTGTAAGCGGGGTTGCGGCGGATGTACTTGTTGCACAGCTCGGCGGTCTCGGGATCGTAGAAGGACTCCTCGGTGGGCAGGGAAGCGCATACGCCGCCGGTCAGGTCGGCGAGGATCTCGTACTCGTGATAGATGTTGTGACCAGCCAGACGACGGCCAGCGTTGGTCAGAATCTCGTCGGGCACCCACTGGCCGGAGGGGAACTCCACGGCGCGGTAAGCGGACTGCTGGCCGGCAGCGAAGACCAACTCGGCGGTCTGGATGATGTCGCACAGCTTGGAGCGGACGTGGGACTCCTTGGCGATGTCGTTCACATCGGCGACCAGAGCGGCCTGAGAGGCAATGACCTCGGAAACGGCGGTCTTGCAGCCGGTGTAGGAGTGACGGTGATAGTGAGCGAACATCAGGGCAAGGTAGCCGGCGTAGCGGCAGACGTTCTCCTGATCGCGGCCGCACATGAACACGCGCTCGTAGGGGACGAACACGTCGTCGAAGATGGTCAGGGACTCAACGTCGCCGATGTGGGCCCAGGGGGCGTCGATGTGCTTGCGCTTGTGGTGCTGGCCGGGCAGAGCCATCAGCTTGATGCCGTCCCAGTCGGCGGGCAGAGCGAAGGCCACGGCGTAGTCGGCGTCGTCGGGGCTCATAAACTTGGTGGGCAGAGCGATGAT
The DNA here is from genome assembly GCA_934675115.1 of uncultured Oscillospiraceae bacterium. Taxonomy (GTDB): domain Bacteria; phylum Bacillota; class Clostridia; order Oscillospirales; family Oscillospiraceae; genus Enterenecus. The sequence continues at coordinate 37,740 of CAKUPH010000001.1, forward strand.
CTCGTCCACGTAGGGAGCGCAGGAGTTGCAGATCTTGGCGCCGCGGACAATGATGCCCTTGCAGGGCTTGCCGTCGAGGCCGATGCCGTCCACGTCAGTGTCCACCACATGGAAGAACTGATCGGGGTCGGGCTGCATGTGAGCGCGCTTATACTTGGGGTTGCGGGAGCCCTTCACGTCGGTCTGGGCGCAGTTGCAGATCAGGTCGTTGTTCTGGCAGTACTCGATGTACTTGTTCAGGCGGGCGTGATACTCGGTGCCGCAGGCCTGGTCGCAGTCATAGGTGACGGAGAACAGAGCATTCAGAGCGTCGGAGCCCATGCAGCGCTGCATGCAGCCGCCCACGCGGTGGCAGATCAGACGGGTCATGAGCTGCTTCTTCAGCAGGTCCTCCTTGGAGTGATGGATATGGGTAGAACGGTTAATGGTGTTGCCGGTGATATGGCTGGTTGCGGTGCAGACGTCGGCGTAAGCGGGGTCATTGGCAGTCTCGTAGCACTTGCCCATGACATAGGTGCCGCCCACGATCCAGTCGGCCAGATCGCGCTCAGCGCCCTGCTTGCCGTTGGAACGGTCCAGCTTCTGTCCGTGGAGATAGACGTTGGGCTTCATCGCCAGCAGGCGGGCCTTGTACGCCTCGTAGGTACCAACACAATTTTTTGCCATTTTTATTTCCTCCAATATTCTTTAACACTCCCGCATATCAATGAAAAAATTTTTTCTGATTACGGGCCCAATATTCAGCCGCAGCGGCAGCGGCCAAATGACGATACGGTCTTGCCGGTTGCGTTTCTGCAACACCCGGCGGGGCCGCCCAAAAAAATTGGGCGAAATCAAGGGTTTCAGGGGTGTGTTGCGTTTTTGCAATGGGTTTCCGTTTTGCAACACCCCAGTTTTGTCTTCTGCAATGCCTGCGCGGGCCTATCCCTGCGGCATTTCCGCAGAAATATCCGCGCCTTGCTGTCACGCTGCAGATTGGGCGCATGGCCGGGTCGCTTTCGCTCCGATTCGGGCTGGTCTGCGGGCCGCACAGCGGCCCTCCGCTCGCCCTCACTCCGTTCCAAGCTCCCCTATGCGCCTATCCTTCGCGCTTCTTTTTAGTTGATCGTCATACCACCGTCGACGGGGATGAGCATACCGGTGATGTAGCCGCCGGCGGGAGAGGCCAGGAAGTTGATGACACCGGCGATCTCCTCGGGCTGAGCGTAGCGGCGCAGAGCGATCATGCGGGTGACGGCGGCGACGTTCTTTTCGTCGGCCATGACGTCCTTGGTCATATCGGTAAGCACGTAGCCGGGGGCGACGGCGTTGACGGTGACGCCATAGCGGGCCAACTCGTTGGCCATGATGCTGGACAGGTGGGCGACGGCGGCCTTCAGGGAGCCGTACACGGTGTCACCAATGGGGCTCTTGATGCCGGCGGCAGAGGACAGGTTGATGATGCGGTAGGGGTGAGTGCCCTTCTCGCAGCCCTGAGCGGCCATCTGGCGGGCCACGGCCTGGCTCATGAAGTACAGAGCCTTGTAGTCGGCCTGCACGTAGTGGTCAAAGTACTCCTCATCCATGTCGACCATCTTCTTGGGCTGGCCGCCGGTACCGGCGTTGTTCACCAGAATGTCAACCTTGCCGAACTTCTCAACGGTCTTCTTCACAAGGTTCTCGCGGGCCTCGGGGGAGGTCACATCGGTGGCCACGCCCAGAGCCTTGCCGCCCTCGGCCTCGATCTCAGCGGCCACGGCGTCGCAGGCCTCCTGCTTGCGGCCGGTGATGACCACGGCGGCACCGTAATGGGCCATGGTCTTGGCAATGGCGTTGCCGATGCCGCGGGTGGAGCCGGTGATGATAGCGACCTTACCGGTCAGATCATAAGTAGGTACATTGAAAGACATGATAAATCGCTCCTTCTTCATGTAATGGGGTTGCACTTTTTCCTTCGCCAAAAATATATGCAATAACCGTGCCAACTTTTGATCAGCCGCCCTCGCCCACCTCCAGACCGTATTTTTTCGCCTTGCGGGAAATGGTGGACGGGTCCACCCCCAGAGCGGCGGCGGCCTTCCGCACGCCGCCGTATTCCTCCAGCGCGTGGAGGATCAGCGACTTTTCATAATCGTCCAGCGCCGACTTGAGACTGGCCGGGCGGACATTGCTGATGCTCTGGCTGTCCACCCCGAGGTAGTCGGCCAGCACCGACGGCTGGAGCACATTGCCCTCGCAGCAGATGACCATGTACTCGATGACGTTCTGAAGCTCGCGGACGTTGCCCGGCCACGGATAGCTCTGGAACACGGCCAGCGTCTCGTCCGGGACGGCGATGGTGTGGGCGTGCTTGGTGCAGTACGCGAAAAAGTAGTGCTTGACCAGCTTGAGGATGTCGTCCGGCCGGTCCCGCAGGGGCGGGACGTAAATGGGAATGGTGGACAGGCGGTAATAGAGGTCCTCCCGGAAGGAGCCCTCCTGTATCTTCTTTTTCAGGTCGGCGTTGGTGGCGGCGATGACCCGCACGTCCAGACTAATGGGCTTGGTGCTGCCCAGCCGCATAATCTCCTTCTGCTGGAGCACCCGGAGCAGCTTGGTCTGGAGCTCGTAGGGCAGGTCGCCGATCTCGTCGAGGAGGATGGTGCCGTTGTTGGCCTGCTCGAACAGACCGGCCTTGCCCTGATTGAGGGCGCCGGTGAACGCGCCCTTTTCGTAGCCGAACAGTTCTGATTCCAGCAGGTTGGCCGGAATGGCGGTGCAGTTGACCTTGACGAAGGGCTTGCCCTGCCGGTCGGAGGCAAAATAAATCCGGTCGGCCACCACCTCCTTGCCGACGCCGCTTTCTCCGGTGATGAGAATGGTGACGTCGGTGGGGGCCGCCCGGGCGATGGTGCGGCGGATCTCCCGGATGGCGGGGGCGTCGCCCACCATGATACTGGCGTCGTGCTCGCTGCCCTGATCGAGGATCTTGACCGCCTGCTCGATGTGGACGGTCTTGCGGAACTCCGTCACCCGGTACATCAGCGCGTCGGTGTCGAACACCGACACCGCCACGTTCTTCACCCGGCCGTTCTCGTCGAAGATGGGCACGCCGGTGACATAGGTGGGGATGGAACGGCCCCGCTCGCTCTGGAGAATGCCCGTCCCGGTGATGTTCCGGCCGGTCTTGATGACGTCGTCGGACACGCTGCGCTGAAAGAGGGTCCCCTCCCGGGCAAGCTCCGTTACGCTGCGGCCCAGCACCTCGCTGGCCGAGATGCCCATGTGCTTGCAGTAGGCCGGGTTCACGTACTGGGTCACCGCATCCCGGTCCGTTATGTATACGCCGTCCAGCAGACTGTCCACCACCTGGCGGTAGTCAAGGCTGTCCCGAACCTGCTCCTCCAGCTGGCTGAGCCTGTCCAGCGTCTCCTCCCGGCTGCCCGTTTCAATGGTAGCCCGGAGGCTGTCCAGCGCTTCGATCATTGTCTGATTGTCTATGACTCTCATCTCCTGTGCTCGCTTTTCACATAACCAGCATAACACGGCGGCGGCGGCATTTCAACCGGCAGTTGGTGGAAGTGTTGCCAAAATGCAATGGCCGTTTTTGCCGTTCTGCACGAATTTCCGCGGTTTTTTCCAGCCTTTTCCGCGCCCCGGTTTCACGTAAAGAAACCTTTACGAAAATCGCCAAAATTTTGCAGAACCTTGACGCGGCCGCGGTGATTTTCATACATCCATCCTATATCATAAAGATGAAGAAACAAAGAACAAAGGAGGGGCAGTTTATGAACAAATACGACTGGCGCTATCTGCTGCGGCAGCTGTCCCGGGTGCTCACCGGCTGGAGCCGGTGGGACAGCACCGTCTACCGGGGCGAGCGGCATCACCGCCGCCACGGCCTTGCCTGAACCGATCCCGCGCTCCGGCGTCCTCCGCTCCCCGCGGAGGGCGCTTTTTTGCCGCACCATGCAAAACCTGCCCTTGCAAATCTCCCGGATACACATTATAATAATATGAGTTTTTTCACAAGTAACTTTGACCTGGAGGTTTTTCAGATGGCTTTGGACATGCAATGGTTTCAGGAGATGGAGGACCGCATCCCCCACGGCGAGGTGCGCACCCGCTTCGCCCCCTCCCCCACCGGCTACATGCACGTGGGCAATCTCCGCACCGCGCTTTACACCTATCTCATCGCACGGCACGCCGGGGGCAAGTTCCTGCTCCGCATCGAGGACACCGATCAGGGCCGTCTGGTGGCCGACGCGGCGGAGGTCATCTACGCCACCATGCGCAAGTGCGGCCTGACGTGGGACGAGGGCCCGGACATCGGCGGCCCCGTTGGCCCCTATATCCAGACCGAGCGCCGGGATCTGTACGGCAAATACGCCCGGCTGCTGGTGGAAAAGGGCGCGGCCTACTACTGCTTCTGTGAAAAGGCCGAGTCCGAGGAGGACTCCGGCGAGTTCGACCGGGCGGCGGACCCCTGCCGTTCCCTGTCCCCGGAGGAGGCCGCCGCCCGCGCCGCCGCCGGCGAGCCCTACGTCATCCGCCAGCGCATTCCCGAGGGCCAGACCACCTTCCACGATGCCGTGTACGGCGACATCACCGTGGACAACAGCGATCTGGACGATCAGGTGCTCATCAAGCGGGACGGCCTGCCCACCTACAACTTCGCCAACGTGGTGGACGACCACCTCATGGGCATCACCCACGTGGTCCGCGGCGCGGAGTACCTGTCCTCCGCCCCCAAGTACAACCTGCTGTATGAGGCCTTCGGCTGGGACATCCCCACCTATGTCCACTGCGCCTCCGTCATGATCACCGACCCGGAGACGGGCACGGTGCGCAAGATGAGCAAGCGCAAGGGCGATCCCTCCTACGAGGACCTCATGGAGCAGGGCTATCTGTCCGAGGCGGTGGTGAACTATGTGGCCCTGCTGGGCTGGGCCCCCCACGGCGACATCGCCGAGCAGGAGTTCTTCACCATGGAGCAGCTCATCGACGCCTTTGACATCGCGGGCATCTCCAAGTCCCCCTCCGCCTTCGACATGGGCAAGCTCAACTACTTCAACGCCAGCTATCTCCGGGCCATGGCCCCCGAGGACTTCGCTAGGGCCGCCGAGCCCTATATCCGCCAGACGGTGAAGAACCCGGCGCTGGACGCCGCCGCCATCGCCGTCCTGCTTCAGGCCCGGTGCGAAAAGCTCACCGATATTCCGGAGAAGGTGGACTTCTTCGACCAGCTTCCCGAGTACGACGCGGAGCTGTTCACCAACAAGAAATCCAAGACCAACAGCGAGGTGTCGCTGGACATGCTGGAAAAGACCGCGCCGGTGCTGGCAAATCTGGCCGACTGGACGCAGGACTCCATCCACGACGCCCTCATCGGGCTGGCCGAGCAGCTGGGCGTGAAGAACGCCACCCTCATGTGGCCCTTGCGCATCGCCGCGGCGGGCAAGGCCGTCACCCCCGGCGGCGCGGTGGAGATCTGCCGCATTCTGGGGCGGGACGAGACCCTCCGCCGGATGCAGATCGGCATGGAAAAATTGAAATAATCGTCGAAAAAGTTATAAGGTTTCGACATTGAAAAACCCCCTTCGGATAGATCCGAAGGGGGTTTCCTTATGTTCAATTTCGGGCGGCATCAGTTCCGGGAGCACTTCTCCGCGTCGATGGACAGCACCACCATCAGCGCCTGCAGAGCGTCCGCCGGGTCGGCCACGTCGATGACATAGGTATCCGTCCAGCGGAACAGCTCCTTGGTGATGACCGCCACCTCCCGGCCGCCGTGGTCGGTGATGGTATAGTCCCACTCCATGAACTCGCCCTGAATTTCCCAACCATTGCAGTCGATGAAGTAGTGAGGCCGCAGGAAGGTAAACTCCTTCCGCAGGGTACCCACCAGCACGTCGTGCTCATACAGCTCAAATTTGGGCATGAAGGTCAGCACCCTCTGCTGGACGGTGCCGATGTGCTCGCCATAGGCGTTGAGGATGTGGAGACAGTGGCCCCAGCTGAGCTTGCCCTCCACGGTGTAGACGGTGTTCCCGTCCTCGTCGTAGATATCATAGCTGTCGAACCACGAAAACATACGCTGCTTGAACAGAAGCCTCACGGCGCTCTCCTCCTTACTTTACCCGCAGCTTTTTCACCAGCTCTTCCGCCGGGGTGACATACATGGTGCTGTACGTGTTATAGACGACGAAGCCGGGCTTTGCCCCGGCGGGCTTTTTCACCACCCGTACCGGCGTGTAGTCCACCGGCACCTGCCCGGAGTCCTTGCCCTGCGAGAACCACGCCGCCAGCATGGCTGCCTCGGTGAGGGACGTCTCGTCCGGCTCCGCCCCGCCGGTCTTCAGAATGACGTGGGAGCCGTGGAGCTTCTGGACGTGGAGCCAGATGTCCCGCTTGTCCGCGTCCTTGAGGGTGAGCCGGTCGTTCTGGCTGTTGTTCTTGCCCACCAGAATGGTCAGCCCGGCGGAGGAGCGGAACTCCATGGGCTTGGCGTGGATGATCTTCTGCTTGCCCTTGGCGGTCATCTTCCGCTTGTGCTGCCGGAGGTAGCCGTTTTCCATCAGCTCCTGCCGGATCTCCTGAAGGTCCCGGTCGCCCTCGGACATGGAGATGGTCTGCAGAACGCTGTCCAGATAGTCCAGCTCCCGGCGGTTCTTGTCCAGCTGGATGGCCAGCATCTCCTCCGCCTTCTGGGCCTTTTTGTAGTCCTTATAATACTTCGCGGCGTTCTGCTGTGGGGTGAGCAGCGGATCCAGCGGGATCTCCACCTCGGCGCAGTCCGGGTCATAGTAATCCTGCGCGCGGAGCACTGTCTGGCCCTTGCGCATCTGGTAAAAGTTCGTGGTGATGATGTCGCCGTACCGGCGCATTTTCTCCCGGTCGGCGGCGTTCCGCAGATCCTGCTCCTGATTTGCGATCTTCCGGACGGTGCGGTTCCGGGCCTGCGTGACGGAGCGGATGAAGTCCTGTCCCCGCTGCTTGACCCGCTCCTGCGCCTCCTTCTGCTCATAGTAGTCGTCCAGCATCTGGGAGAAGCTCTCGTACCGCTTCAGCTCCACCGACGGGCCGTACTGCAAAATGGGCATGAAGGAAAATTCGAAGCTCTTCCCCTCCCGCACCAGTGTCACGGGGGTGAAGTCACGGCGCTCGATGATGCCGGCGAGTCTGGTCATCCGGGCGGCCAGCTCCTCCCGGCTGCCGCCGGACTGGAACTCCAGCTCCCGGGCCACCAGCGGCGAGATGCCGCTGAAGGTGTCAAGGAGCCACTTGTCCTGCCCCTCCCCCTCCGGGGCCTGAGACAGGATCAGCGCGGTGCGCTCCTCCTCCGGCATGACGGTGGGGTCCAGCTTGCCGGTGGAGGCGGGAAGCTGGTAGAACAGCCCCGGCATTACCGGCCGCTGGGCGGACAGGTCAGCGTCCGCCCGGCGCAGGCAGTCGGTGATGCGGCCCGAATCGTCCAGCATGATGAGGTTGGACTTCCGGCCGATGCACTCCAGCACCAGCCGCCGCTCCACCCGGTCGCCCAGCTCGCTGAGGGTCTCGAACCTGAAATCCAGCAGCCGCTCCATGGAGGGCTGGCTGATGTCAAGGATGCGCCCGCCCAGAAAATACTTCCGCAGAAGCATGCAGAACATGGGGGGCGTCTCCGGGTTTTCCCGGGTCAGTCCGGTGAGCTGGGCCCGGGGGTGCTGGGGGTTGGCGGACAGCAGCAGCTTCCGGTTCCCCCGGCCCGTACGCATGTGGAGCACCACCTCGTCCCGGGTGGGCTGGTAGATCTTGTCCACCTTGCCCCCCTCCAGCGCCCGGCGGAGCTCCTCCGCCAGCGCGGTCATACATACAGCGTCCAATGGCATGGCCTTATTCCTCCATCATCCGTTCAAACAGCTCGTTGAGCCGCTCCGTCTCGCCCCTGAGGTACAGCCAGCCGAACAGCGCCTCCTGAGCGGTGGCGGTGTGGTACTCCCCCACGCTGGCCCCCTTGGGGACGGCGGCGGTGTGGCTGTTGCGGCCCCGGCGGAACACCTCCTGCTCCTTCTCCGTAAGCATGGGCAGGATCTTCTGCACCATCCGGGCCTGCGCCGGGGCGGCCACGTAGGTGACGGCGGCCTTGTGCAGGCCCTTATTGGTGGCCTTGCCGTGAAGGCACAGCCACGAGCGGACCATCAGCTCATACACAGCGTCGCCCAGATGGGCAAGGCCAAGGCTGCTGATCTGGTCCAGTGTATCCTGTCCGGCGGACAGGTGAAAATAATCCATAAAAACGATCTCCAATCTGTTGGCGGCGGCCCGTCGGGCCGTCTTTCCGGCGTTTTTCCCGGTCAGTTCAGAATACCAAAAACCCGCCATAATTGCAAGTTTTTTGCCCGGAGGGCGCCCCCCTTTCCCGCCGGACGCTCCCGCCTGCTGTCCGCCGGAGCCGGAATGTCCCTCCGGTTTCAGCGGTCAAACCTCATATTTCTCCTCCTCTGTCCCCCCCTCGCGGACATTCGTGCATTTTTAATCTGTTTTTCATTGACGGAAGCGAAAAAGGCGGGTATGATGGAAAATAAGAAAACCGCCCCGCGGGGCGCGTTTCGCTCACAGAAGCGGGCCGGACGGCCCGGAAACGGAGGATACAATGGGTGTTTTGGAGCTGCGTGACGTGAAATACGTCTATCAGACGCAATATCAGAAGGTGGCGGCCCTGAAGGGCATCAGCCACAGCTTTGACGCGGGGCTGGTCCACGCGGTAGTGGGCAAATCCGGCAGCGGCAAGACCACGCTGCTGTCCCTCATGGCGGGTCTCGACCTGCCCACCGAGGGCGAGGTGCTGTGCGGCGGCGTGTCCACGGCGCAGATGAAGCTGGAGGAATACCGCCGGGAAAAGGTGGCGGTCATTTACCAGAGCTTCCGGCTGTTCCCACTGCTCACTGTGGCGGAAAACGTCATGTATCCCATGGAGCTGCGGGGCATGAAGGCGAAGGACGCCAGGGCGAAGGCGGCGGAGCTGGTGGCCCGGGTGGGCCTTCCGGAGACGGCGCTGGACCGCTACCCCACCATGCTCTCCGGCGGCGAGCAGCAGCGGGTGGCCATCGCCCGGGCGCTGGGCATGGACACGAAGATCATGCTGGCCGACGAGCCCACCGGCAATCTGGACACCGCCAACACCGACAACATCTTCGGTATTCTCCAGCAGCTGGCCCACGAGGAGGGCTACTGCGTCATCATCGTCACCCACGACATGGGCATCGCCGCCCGGGCCGACCGGGTGCTGGAGCTGCGGGACGGCGCGGTGGTTCCCCACGGGGAGGGCGCGCAATGATCATCCGCAACGGCATCCGCTCCACCCTCCGGGCCCGGGGGCGGACGGCTCTGTTCACCGCCCTCATCCTGGTGCTGACCCTGTCGCTGTCGCTGGGACTGGGCATGTGGGCCTACTGCGGCCGGACACTGACGGAGATGGACCAGCGGTACACCTCCGTGGCTCTGCTGGAATATCTGGGCGGGGACTATCCCGACGGGGATGCCGCCGACGAATACGCCCGTCAGGCCTTTGACGCGCTGGACGGCGGCGCGGCGTCCGCCGTTTCCGGCGTAAAGCTCTGGGAATCCAACGACCGCGCCCTTGCCTCCATGGAGGGCTACACCCGCACCGAGGGGAACATCCCTTACGGCGACCGGGCTGTGCTCACGGTATTCAACCTCATGGCCCGGTACGACTACGGTGAGGTCGGCGCGGACGCTCTGCCGGAGCGCTATCTGGCGCTGGACCAGTTCCACATGACCTGCCGCCTCCATGCGGACGGCCTGCTCACCGGGGACGATGAGCTCCCCCTGTTCTCCCAGATCGAGCAGGTCACCGGAGAACTTCTCTGGATCCCCACTGAGCCGGATCAGGATACCTACTTCTACATCACGCATCAGGGCGAATGTGGGCTGGTGACGCCGGAGGGGAACATCGACCTCACCGACCGCGTCGGCGCCGACATTCCCTACTACTTTTATTACCCCGACCGGGACACCTATATGGGGACGGAAAAGATCATCGTGGGCTACGACGCCATCGTGTCCAACTGCCTGTACTCTCTGGAGGGCCGGGACGGCATCGCCGTCACCATCGAGACCGGCGACAGCGGCTTTGTGGGCGAAAAGGGCAAAAGCTACCTCATTCACGGCAAATTTGTGGAGACGGGCGCGTCCAACCGCACCATCGCCCTCACGGATTTCTACGAGGGCTGCGAGACGAAGCCCTACGCCGAGCTGTCCGGCTACGATGATCCCCTGCTGACGGACAGCCTGTTCACCCAATACGCCGACTACTACCGGACGGCCAACAACTATGTGGCGCTGGAGGCCAGCGACGACATCGCCGCCCTTGAGGTGTTCCAGCAGGGCTATCTCACCCTGCGGGAGGGCCGCTTCCCCGGTGCCGGGGAGGCGGGCGTGTGCGTCATCGACGGCGCGCTGGCCGACGCCCAGGGGCTGGCCCTCGGGGACAGCATCGAGCTGACCCTCATGACCTCGGCGGAGGACGACCGCTACGGCCTTACCGTCACCGGCGACGTCCGGACCCTCACCGTCGTGGGCGTCACCAACCCCCTCAAGGAATATCAGGGCTCGGTGTGGGTGTCGTCGGCGGAGGGGAACTTCGGCGGCCCCTTCTTCGGCTATCAGCTGGGCCGGGCAGTGCTGGACAACGGCAAGGCCCGGCAGGCGGCGGACGCCTTACAGGCCATGGCCCCCGACGGCGTGCGGGTCACGCTGTATGATCAGGGCTACTCCGCCGCGGCCCAGCCCCTTGAGGCCATGAAGACCACCGCGCTGGCGGTGACGCTGGCCAGCGCCTGCGGCGCGCTGGCGGTGCTGTTCCTGTTCGCCTACCTGTTCATCGGCCGCCAGCGGGAAACGGTATCCGTGCTGGTGTCGCTGGGCACTCCGGCGGGCAAGATCCGGCTGTGGCTGCTGTCCGGCGGGGCCGTGGTGTCCGGCACGGCGGCAGTGCTTGGTGCGCTCCTCGGCGGACTGACCCTCCGGCGGATGATCGCCATGGCCCTCTCCGCCGCCCGAAACCTGTACGCCGCCGACCAACGGTACAGCGAAGCGGCGGTTGGCGTGGTGCTGGAGCAGGCGGAGGACATCTCCGCCCCCCTGTGGCCCGCCGTGGCCGCCGGAGCGGCGGTGCTGGCGGTGGCCCTGCTCCTGTCCCTCTTCTTCCTCGGGCAGGCCCGGAAGCAGACCGCTCCCAAGCGGGGCAAGATCTCCGTCCGGGTGCCGAAGAGCGGCACGTCCACGGCGCTGGGCGGCCCCCTGCGCTTCGCGTTCCTCTCCGCCCGCCGGGGCGGATGGCGCTCCGCCGTGGTGCCGGCCGCGGCGCTGGTGCTGGCCCTGTTTCTGGGCATTCTGGCGGGCACGGCCCAGGGCTGGAGCCGCCAGACCGCCGCGCTGTATGAGAACACCGACATCACCGGTCAGGCGGTGAGCACTAACGGCCGCCGGAACACCGGCCTTCTGGTGTCTGCCGAAACCGCCCGGACGCTGTGGAAGTCCGGGATGCTGTCCGACATCTCGGTGAGCCTCGGCTGGAACTACTGGCTGTCGGACGAGATCCCCGCCTTTGCCAACACCAGCTTCGGGCAGGAGCGCCGGAAGGCGTGGATCGCCAGCCAGCCCAAGGTGGTGGCCCTCAACACACTGAACGCCGCCCCGGCCTATATGAACAGCCAGACCCCGGAGGTCGAGTGGCTGGACGGCTGGGATGAAAGCATTCTGTCCGATCCGGACTTCGGCCCCTTCTACCACTCCCTGTACCCCGGCTCCGGCGGCCTGTACGGCGATGCCCCTCAGACCACCCCCTGCATCGCCGGGCGGGAGTTCATGGATGCCCACGGCCTGTCGCTGGGGGACGCCTTTACGGTAAATATCTCCTGGACTCTCATGACGGAAACGCAGGAATCGTCTATCATCCTGCTGATTGTCGGCTCGGTGAACCAGACCGGCGGCGAGGCGGACCTGTATGTGCCTCTGTCCTTTTGGGGCGACCCGGCGTGGATCACCGGCGAGACGGATGTGATGGCCCCCGGCGAGCGGCCCGATCTGCGCTTCACCACCCGGGATGAGATGGAGAAGTATTTCTACTCCCTCACCAACTTCTCCACCTGCACCTTTACCCTCAAGTCCGCCTACGAGCTGGAGCCCTTCCGGAACTATCTGGCGGACAAGAACTTCAGCCGGGTGGGAGCCATGACCAGCAACCGCACGACGCTCCTCCTCCGGGACCAGAGCTTCACAGAGACGGTGGGCAGTCTGGGCCGGTACATCACCTTCAGCCGCATCCTGTTCCCGGCGCTGTTCGTCATGGTGGGGCTGCTGGGCTTCATCATCTCGTGGCTCATGGTCAACGGGCGGCGGATGGAATTTGCCGTCATGCGGGGGCTGGGCGCGTCCCGGAGCCGGGTGTTCCTGTCCTTCTTCCTCGAACAGGGCGGGCTGTGTCTGGCGGGCTGCCTTGCCGCGGGGATCATCCTGACCTGCGCCGGTCAGGCCGCCGCCGGATGGCTGGCGGTGGGCGGGTTCCTGTGCTGCTATCTGGCCGGCTGCGCCCTGTCGGTGCTGGCCGTCGGAAAGACGCACCTGATGAGCCTTCTGTCCGAGCGGGAATAACAAAATCACAGCCGCGCCCCGGTAAACCCGCCGGGGCGCGGCCTTTTACGGCAGCATCTTCCAAATCCCTCTTGACTTTCATGGTTAAACGCTTTAAAATGGCAAAGATGTCTCTTTTTTATGTGTGCATTTTGCCGCAAAATCCAGAACACGAGCCAATGATCCGCGCAGGTCTTTTCCTCCCGCGGGTCTTTTTGACTGAACGGGGGAAACCATGAAGCACAAGAAAAACACCAAGAGCTTTGCCAGCCGCTGGGGCTTTATTCTGGCGTCCGTCGGCTCCGCCGTGGGCATGGCCAACGTCTGGGGCTTTCCCAACAAGCTGGGCAGCAACGGCGGCGGAGCCTTTCTGCTGATCTACCTGCTGTTCATCTTCATTTTCAGCTACGTGGGCCTTCCGGCGGAGTTCGCCATGGGCCGCCGGGCCGCCACCGGCACGCTGGGGGCCTACGAAAACGCATGGGCCACCCGGGGCAGAACGCCGGGCAGGATCGGCGGCCTGCTGGGCTGGCTTCCGCTGGCGGGCTCCCTGTGCATCGCGCTGGGCTATGCCGTCATCGTGACCTATATCCTCAAGGCGCTGGTGGACTCCCTGCTGGGCACCCTGCTCACCGCGGACACGGCGGCATGGTTCGCCTCCTTCTCCGCCCAGCCCTATTCCGTCATCCCCTACCACATCATCGTGGTGGTGGGCACGCTGCTCACCCTTTATCTGGGCGCCCACAGCATCGAGCGCACCAACAAGATCATGATGCCCCTGTTTTTCATCATCTTTGTGGTGCTGGCGGTGCGGGTGGCCTTCCTGCCCGGCGTGGCGGAGGGCTATCGCTTCATGTTCACCCCCCGGTGGGAGGCGCTGAAGGACCCCATGATCTGGATCTGGGCCATGGGGCAGGCGTTCTTCTCCCTGTCCGTCACCGGCAGCGGCATGATCGTCTACGGCGCGTACCTGTCCAGAGACGAGGACGTGGTGGGCGTGGCCCAACACACCGCCCTGTTCGACACCGTCGCCGCCGTGGTGGCCGCGCTGGTCATCATCCCCGCCTGCTTCTCCTACGGGCAGGACGTGGGCGCGGGCCCCAGCCTGCTGTTCGTCACCCTGCCCACCATTCTGCAGGACATCCCGCTGGGCCGCCTGTTCGCGGTCATCCTGTATCTGGCCATGATCTTCGCCGGGGTCAGCTCTTTGCAGAATATGTTCGAGGCCGTGGCCGAGTCCCTGCTCCACAAGTTCCCAAAACTCAGCCGCACGGCGGTGCTGGGCATTCTGTGCGTGCTCTGTCTGGGCTTCGGCATATTCATGGAGCCCATCGACAAGTGGGGCCCGTGGATGGATCTGGTGTCCATCTACATCATCCCCATCGGCGCGACGCTGGGGGCGGTGTCTTGGTTCTATGTGATGAAAAAGGACGCGCTGCTCTCCGCCGTCAACACCGGCAGCGAAAAAAAGCGCGGCGCGCTGTGGTACAGCGTGGGCCGGTACGTCTATGTACCGCTGGCCGTGATTCTGTGCTGCGTGGCGCTGTTCATGCACGTGGCGTTCTGAGAAGTTTCAAGCAAAAACAAAAAGTCCTGTACCTCCCCCACAGGGCGACAGCCCTGCGGGGATTCCTTGAGGGAATACGCTTGCGGGGAATGGCGAAATTTTACGCGGGTTTTCAACAACTGCAAAAGCCCTGCGCCGGAATCGGCGCAGGGCTTTTATAGTTGATTTTCTTACAGCATCTGCTTGCTGCGGGAGATGTTCAGAGTGCCGTCCTGCATGTCGCCGATCCACTCAAGGCTCTTGCCGGTGCCGTGGGCCACGCAGGAAATGGCATCGTCCGCCACGTAGGTCTCGATGCCGGTGTGGGACTCCACCAGCTTGTCAAAACCCCAGACCAGCGAGCCGCCGCCGGTCATGACGATGCCGTTGGTGGCGATGTCAGCCACCAACTCGGGGGGCGTGCGCTCCAGCACGGCGTGGATGGCCTCCAGCACCCGGGCGCAAGGCTCCTCAAATGCCTCGATCATCTCGGATGAGCTGACGGAGAACACCCGGGGCAGACCGGTCATCAGGCAGCGGCCCTTGATCTCCATGGTGATCTCCTCGGGGCGGGGGAACACGCAGCCGATGTTCATCTTCAGCTCCTCGGCGGTGCGGTCGCCGATGAGCACGTTGTGCTTCTTGCGGATGTATTTCACCACGGCCTCGCTGAAGGCGTCGCCGGCCACCTTGATGGAGGCGGACTCCACGATGCCGGACAGGGAGATGACGGCGATGTCGGCGGTGCCGCCGCCGATGTCCACCACCATGTGTCCGTCGGGCTTGGAGATGTCGATGCCCGCGCCGATGGCGGCGGCCAGCGGCTCCTCAATGAGGTAGACCCGGCGGGCGCCGGCCTGAATGCCCGCGTCGATGACGGCGCGCTCCTCGACCTCGGTGATGCCGGAGGGCACGCAGATCATGATCCTCGGCTTGAACAGGCGGATGGGGGCCACCTTGCGGATGAACTCCCGGAGCATCCGCTCCGTCATGTCGTAGTCGGAGATAACGCCGTCCCGCAGCGGGCGGATGGCGATGATGTTGCCGGGGGTGCGGCCCAGCATCTGCTGGGCCTCGGTGCCGACCTTCAGCAGCTTGCCGGTGTTCTTGTCGATGGACACCACCGACGGCTCGCGCAGCACGATGCCCTTATCCTTCACATAGACCAGAACGCTGGCCGTGCCCAGGTCGATGCCGATATCTTTCGCAAACATAGACATAGTCTCTACACCTCAATCAAATATTCCGTCTGGAATCTTATCCACTTTAGTACCCTGTAAGACCTGCAATGACCCCATTTTGGAGTTTACCCTGCTATTATACCCGACCGTATGCCAGATTGCAACGGCATTTTTCCCCGCCGCGCCTATTTTCTCGCCCGGGCCAGCGTCAGCGCCGTCACCGACGCCGCCCCCGCGGCCTTCAGGCACACCGCGCACTCGGACAGCGTCGAGCCGGTGGTCACCACGTCGTCCACCAGCACGATCCGCCGACCCTTCACCTCCGCGCCGGGCTTTGCGCGGTACGCGCCCTGCACGTTGGCCCGCCGGGCGGAGGCCTCCTCCAGATGGGACTGCGCCCCGGTGTTCCGGGTCTTTTCCAGCAGCGGCTCCACCGGGATGCCGGTCAGCGCTCCCACCCGCTCTGCCAGCAGGCGGGCCTGATCGTAGCCACGCTCCCGCAGGCGCTCGGCGGACAGCGGCGCGTAGGTGATAACGTCTGCCGGCTCGTGCAGGCGGTCGCTCAGGCACTGGGCCATGAGGGTGCCGAACAGCCGGGCGTGGTTCTGCCCGCCGCCGAACTTGTACCGCCGCACCCCATCGGGCACGTTCTCCCGGTACCACAGCGGCGACAGGCACTCGTCGCAGAATTCCGGTGCCTGCCCCTCCCCTTCCGCCGTCCACGGGAGGTCCTTCTGGCAGGACGCGCACAGCCCCGGCTCCCCGCTGTCCAGCACTTTTCCGCAGAAGGGGCACTTGGGCGGATACAGCAGGTCCAGCAGCCGCTCCCGCAGGCTCATTCCCGGTCCTCCGGCAACTCGATGGGGCCGTTGGCCCGCTCGAAGTCCTTGACGCACTTATTGAGCAGGTAGATGATCTGCCCGCTCATGGAACGGCCCTCGTAGGCCGCCACGTACTGGAACTTGTCGTGAAGCTCGCTGTTCATGCGGATACTCAGATGGGTCTTGTCGTTCACAGGCTTCGCCCTCCGTTTCTTTGGTAATACCATAGCTGACAGCCCTTATTTTCAACTGAATTTCAGTGCATTTTTACGGCAGAATATTTTCCGCAAAAAGGCCGTCCCTTCCGGGACGGCCTTCCTTGATAAACTACGTTTACTCCGACAGCAGAATGCGGTCGTTGTCCAGTGCGTGACCGGCCCCCGCCTTGAACCGGGCCAGCAGGTCGTCCACCGTCATGCCCGCCCGCTCCTCTCCGGACACGTCCAGCACGATCTTTCCGTCCGCCATCATCAGCGTCCGGTTGCCCAGCGCGAGGGCCTGATTCATGTTGTGGGTGACCATCAGGCAGGTGATATGGCTCTCCGCCACCACCCGGCGGGTCAGGTCCAGCACCTTTTCCGCCGTGCCGGGGTCCAGCGCGGCGGTGTGCTCGTCCAGCAGCAGGAGCCACGGCGGATTCATGGTCGCCATCAGCAGGGTCAGCGCCTGCCGCTGGCCGCCGGAGAGCAGGCCCACGGGCTGGCGCATCCGGTCCTCAAGGCCCATACCCAGCAGGGCCAGCCGGTCGCGGAACCGGCTCCGGTCCTTCTGAGTCAGAGCGGAGAACCAGCCGCCGCTGCCCGCCGCCAGCGCCAGATTTTCCTCGATGGTCATGTTGGGGGCGGTGCCCTTCAGGGGGTCCTGAAACAGCCGGCCGATGTGCTTGGCCCGCCGGTACTCGGGCATGAAGGTAATGTCCCGGCCGTCCACCACGATGGAGCCCTCATCCACGTAAAAGCTGCCCGCGATGGCGTTGAACAGGGTGGATTTCCCCGCGCCGTTGGAGCCGATGATGGTGACGAAGTCACCCGGGTCCAGATGGAGGGACAGACCGGTGAGGGCCTTTTTCTCGTTGACGGTGCCGGGGTTAAAGGTCTTGGAAATATTTCTGATGTCCAGCATGTCAATTGCCCCCCTTCCGGCCCGCGGCCATCTTCCGCTTCTGGAAAGCGGCCCACTTTTTGATGCTGGGCGCGGCGATGGCCAGCGCCACGATGACGGCGGTGAGCAGCTTCAGGCAGTCCACCGGCACCACCTTGGTATAGAACACGATGGCGTAGATAAAGCGGTAGATGATGGAGCCGATGACCACGGCGATGATGCCCTTGGTCACCGTCCGGCGGCCCAGCACCGTCTCGCCGATGATGAGACAGGCAAGGCCGATGACCACGATGCCGGTGCCGGAGTTGATGTCCACGGTCTTCTGGTACTGGCCCACGATGGCCCCGGACAGGGCGGTGAGGGCGTTGGCGATGCACAGGCCCACTGTGATGGTGAAGGTGGGGTTCACGGAGGAGGCCCGCACCATATTCCGGTTGTCGCCGGTGGCCCGGATGGACAGGCCCAGCCGGGTGGCCAGAAACAGCCGCAGCAGCACGCCCGCCAGAACGGTGACGAAGGCGGCCAGCAGCAGCTCATACCAGCTGCCGCCGATGCCGGTGGCCTTGAGCATGGAGAAAATGGTGTCCACGCCCAGCAGGCTGGCGTTGGACTTCCAGCCCATGGCCATGAGGTTGATGGTGTAAAGGCCGGTGTTGGTGACGATGCCCGCCAGAATGGAGGGCACGCCCAGCCGGGTCTGCAAAAACGCGGTGACAAAGCCCGCGCAGGCCCCTGCGGCCATGGCGGCGAGGACGGCGAGGATGGGGTGCCCGGCGGCGGCCAGCGTGACGGACACAGCAGCCCCCAGCACGAAGCAGCCATCGGTGGTCAGGTCGGCAATGTCGAGGACGCGGTAGCTCAGGAACAGGGCCATGGCTACCAGCGCGTACATGAAGCCCAGCTCAAGGGCGGTCTGCGTAATAATCAGCATGGGCGGTTTTCTCCCTTCATGCCGATACCCCCGGCGTCAGGCCGGGGGGGGATCGGAGCGTATTTTCGTTTGGAAGGTTTCGGCTCAGTCCTTGGTGGTGGTGACCTCCACGACCTCGCCCATGCCGGCGAACACGGAGTAGTCGATGCCCAGCGCGGCGGCGGTCTCGGTGTTGACGGTGATGATGCCGCCGTCCATCAGGTAGTAGTCCTCCAGACCGTCCATGCCCTCGGTGATGGCCTGATAGGCCAGGTCGGCGGTCTTGGCGCCCAGTTGGGTGTAGTTCACGCCGCAGGTGGTGAAGGCGCCGTTGCGGACGAAGGAGTCAGCGCCGGTGTAGTGGGGGATGCCGGCGGCGGCCAGATCCTCGTAGATGGCCAGTTCAGCGGCCATGATGACGTTGTCGGTGGGGGTGAAGATGGCGTCCACGCCGTCGGCGATGAGGGCGGCGGCCGCAGCGATGACCTCGTCATTGGTATTGGCGGTCTGCTCGGTGTAGGCGATGCCCTTGGCGTCCAGATAGGCCTTGGCGTCGGCGATGGGCTTGGTGGAGTTGGGCTCGGACAGGGAGTACAGCAGGCCGATGTTGGCGGCGTCGGGGTTCTGGGCGAAGATCATGTCCATGATGAAGTCGGTGTTCAGGGCGTCGCTGGTGCCGGTGACATAGTCAATGCCGGTGACCTTGGCGGTCTCGGGGTCGGAGATGGCGGCGTACACCACGGGGGTCTTGGTGTCCTCAGCGGCCAGCGCGGCGATCTGGGCGGCGGTGGTGGCGATGGGGATGATGGCGTCCACGCCGTCGGCGATGGCCTGATCGGCCAGCTGCTTGAGGGTGGTCTGGTCGTTCTGGCCGGAGGTGATCTCATAGTCGATGGTCACGCCGTTGTCCGCGGCGATCTGGTCCAGCTGGGCGGCGATGGCGTTGGCGATCTCGTCCAGAGAGGCGTGGTCCAGCTGCTTGATGATGGCCACTTTATAGCTGACACCCTCGGCGGGCTCGCTGATCTGGGGGGCGTTGCTTGCCGCGTCGCTGGGAGCGGCGGAGTTGTCGGCGGCATTGCCGCCGTTGGAGCAGGCGGTGAGGGACAGGGCCATGGCGCAGGCGGCGGTCACGGCGAAGAACTTACGGATGATGTTGTGCTTTTTCATTTTGGTTGCCTCCAAATTATGTAATTTTGAGCGGCAGATGACCCGCGGCCCTGCCAAAGCCGCGGGGGAGGTTCAGGCAACAAAAAAAGCCTTTGCCCCACCATGGGACAAAAGCCATTGCTTCTGCGATACCACCCAAATTGACGTCAAAAAACGTCCACTCGCTTACGCGTACCATCATACGCGTCCCGATGGATAACGGGTGGGATACCCGTCGGTCTCTACTCGGCTGTGCCTTTCGATCCGCCCTCCGAAGTCCATTCGCCAGCCGCGCCCCGCCCCGATCTCACCATCCGGGACTCTCTGAAGGTTTGCCGCACTGGGTACTTCTCTCCGTCACAGGTTTGCTTTGTTCTGTTGTTGTAACGCATTATACGCACCCCCTTCCCCGTTTGTCAACCCCTTTTTCGCAAAAACTTTCAATACGTTAAAGCGTCACATTTTCCCGCCGCTCCTCCCCTTCTATTTTGGACAAGTCTCCCATATATATGGACAGAACCCATTTCAAAACAGGAGGCGCGACCTATGAACGTCACCATTTTTCTCGTCCGGCTGCTGGTGCTGGCCGTTATCTTCATCAACGGCTGGACCGACGCGCCCAACGCCATCGCCACCGCCGTCGGCTCCGGGGCGCTGACCTTCCGGCGGGGAGTGTGGCTGGCGGCGGCGTGCAACTTTCTGGGGACCTTCCTCTCCGCTGTCTTTTTCCCCGCCGTGGCCGCCACCATGAGCGACCTCATCGTTTTCCCCGGCGGCGCATGGGCCGCCCTCACCGCCCTGTGCGCCGCCATGCTGTCCATTCTGCTGTGGGCGGTGCTGGCGTGGCGCTTCGGCCTGCCCACCAGCGAGAGCCACGCCCTCATGGCCGGTCTGTGCGGCGCGGCCCTGGCGCTGGGCGGACAGGCCGCCCGGTTCAACTCCGGCGCGTGGGCGCGGGTCATCGCCGGGCTGTTCCTGTCCGTCGTTGCCGGGGCGCTGGCGGGCCGGTGGGCCTGTCTCTGGCTGCGGAAGCGCCGGTGCAGCGCGGCCCGGTGGCAGCGGCGGGCCGCCGGACTCATGGCCGCCCTCCACGGGGCGCAGGACGGGCAGAAGTTCATGGCCCTCCTGCTGCTGGCGGACAGCCTTGGGGACGCGGAGCCCTTCTCCCCTCTGACGCTGGCGGTGCTGTGCGCCTCGGTGATGGCGCTGGGGACGGCGCTGGGCGGAAAGCCCATCGTGGAAAAGGTGGGCACGGAGCTCACCGCCCTCACCCCATCGGACGGGCTGGCCGCCGATCTTGGGGCGGGGGTGTGCCTGCTGGGCTGCTCCCTGCTGGGCCTGCCGGTGTCCACCACCCACGCCAAGGTGGCCGCCGTCTGCGGCGTGGGGCTCACCCACGGCCGGGACAGCGTCAGCCTACGGCCCGTGCTGGAAATCGTCTCCGCCTGGGCCCTCACCTTCCCGGCCTGCGGCCTGCTGGCCTATCTGCTCACCCGGCTCATGCTGGGGTGAGGTTCAAGCCTCCGGCGGCGTGAGGATCTCAAAGTGGTTCTTTTTGCAGCTCAGCAGCCCGTCCCGCCGCATTTTGGACAGCTCCGCGCACAGCGCGCTGCGGTCCACCCCCAGATAGTCCGCCAGCTGCTGCCGGTCGTAGGGGATGTCGAAGGCGGCGCCCCCCGCCTCCTTAACACACTGGGAAAAATAGGACATGAGCCGCCCCCGGATGGTCTTCGGCCCGGTGTGGAGCATCCGGCCCGACAGCCGGAGGTTTTTCCGGGCGCTGATGGCCAGCAGGTTCCGCACCAGCTGCCCGTGAAAGGCGCAGGCGTTCTCGCAGGGCGTCAGAATTCGCCCCACGTTCAGGAACAGCACCCGGGCGCGCCCCGCCGCCGTGACGCTCACCCGCAGCGGCTCCCCGGGCAGGCAGGCGTAGGCCTCCGCGAAGATGTCCCCCGGCTCCGCCGCGCTCAATACACTCTCATTGCCCCATGCGTCGCCGAAGCCGATGAGCGCCCGCCCGGACAGCATCACCCCAAGCTGCTCCGTGGGCGCGCCCTCCGCTAAAATGACCTCGCCCTTTTCATAGCTCCGCTCCCGGGCGGCAAGGCATTGGAACAGCAGCGCCAGTTCCTCGTCCCCGATGCCCCGGAACAGCGGGCTTTTTCGTAAATTTTCCTCCATGTTTCCTCCGAAATGTTGTTTTAACAACAGACTTATCATATTCAGCATAGTACAATGCGGGGGAAAAATCAAGGCGCACTCCGTCCGGCGGTTCCCGGACGCCGCGCCGCTGATACATTTTTGACATTGGAGGAAGAAATTATGATCCGCAAGATCATCCACATCGACGAGGAAAAGTGCAACGGCTGCGGTGCCTGCGCGGCGGCCTGCCACGAGGGGGCCATCGGCATGGTGAACGGCAAGGCCAAGCTCCTGCGTGACGACTACTGCGACGGGCTGGGCGACTGCCTGCCCGCCTGCCCCACCGGGGCCATCACCTTTGTTGAACGGGAGGCCGCGGCCTACGACGAGCAGGCGGTACTGGCAAACAAAAATAAGGCCGCCCCGGCGGACAAGCCGGTATTCTCCGGCTGCCCCGGCTCCCGGATGCGGCAGATGGACCGCTCCGCGCCCGCTTCCGCCCCCGCCGCGCCCCAGACCTCCCAGCTGGGCCAGTGGCCCTGCCAGATCAAGCTGGTGCCGGTGAACGCCCCCTATTTCAACGGCGCAAAGCTGCTCATCGCCGCCGACTGCACCGCCTACGCCTACGCCAGCCTGCACAGCGAGTTCATGGCGGGCAAAATCACCCTCATCGGCTGCCCCAAGCTGGATGAGGGGGATTACAGCGAAAAGCTCACCGAGATCATCAGAAGCAACGACATCCGGAGCGTCACCGTGGTGCGCATGGAGGTGCCCTGCTGCGGCGGGCTGGAGCTGGCGGCGAAAAAAGCCCTCCAGCAGAGCGGGAAATTCATCCCGTGGCAGGTGGTCACCATCTCCATCGATGGAAAAATTCTGGACCGCTGACGGCGGATATTCTCTGCCGCCTTACCTGCGCCCAAACCGCAAAACAGCCCGTACCGGAGATCGCCGGTACGGGCTGTTTTCGCGTAAACTCACTCTTTGTTCCCCGTGATGCAGTAGTCGCGGTACGCGCCGGCGTGTGCCAGTGTCTGCGCTTGGTGCAGTACGCCGTGCTGGAGGGCGATCATCACCTCGTCCGGCTCGCAGAACAGGGCGGATCACCGCCGCAATCTGCCAGCAGGCCGCCGAGGCGCTCCTTCACGCGGCCATCTCCAAAATACGCCTCAGCCTTATTCTTGGCAAAAACCGTTGACAAAACGTATACTTTCAACTCACGGCTGTGTGCGCATCATATCCATGGCGCAGTCGGCCAGCAGCCGCCCTTCGCTGTCCAGCACTGTCACATGGACGATGACGATGCGCCGCCCCCGGCGGACGACCTCTCCCACCGCCTTTACGGTGCCGCTCCGGACGTTCCGGATAAAGTTGACGTGGGAGCTCTGGGTCACGTATTTTTCGCCGTCGCATCGGGCGGTGAGCCCTGCCACGCAGTCAGCAAGGCCGTAAATCAGTCCGCCATGAACCGCTCCGTTCAGATTCATGGACTCGTGCACCAGATCCACCGCAACCTCCGCCCGGTAATCTCCGGAGCCGTCCGGCACGATGTCCACCACACGGATGTGGTTATGTGCCATAAAGGGGTTGCTTTCGACGTATGCGTCCACGTCGCCGTAAGGCGGAATGATCCTGCCCATGCTCTGATGCACTTCCTTATTTTGATATTCCAACCGCGCGGCCACCGGGCCCGGCCCGGCTCCCGCCGCAAAGTCCTTTCCGACCAAGTATAACGGCGGCGCGGGGAAAAGGCAAGCGTTTTCAACCAAAACGCCAAACAAACCTGGCGCAAATGTCGAAGGAATGTCTCTTGGCAAACTAACACCGTTAGTATATATTAAAGCTAACGTCGTCAGTTTTTGGATGCCTTCGGAGGTCACACAAGGGTCTGACCACAGATCAGGTCGTCAAAACGGCGGCGGAGCTAATCGAACACAGCGGACGCTCCGGATTTTCCATGCGGCAGCTCGCCGCTGTGCTCGGTGTCAAAGCCGCTTCCCTTTACACCCACTTGGACAGCATGGACGCGCTGCTATCCGAGGTGTGCCGGTACGCCATGCACCTTCAGATGGACGCGGCTACATCGCCATGCCGCTGTTCATACTGTTCACCGCCTTTTCCAACCTCTTCGGCGTGGGCGGCGCCAGTCTGATCTCCCGCTGTCTCGGTGCCGGAGAGCGGGAAAAGGCCCGGCGCTGCGCGGCGTTCTGCATCTCGCTGATGGGCACTGTATCCAACACTGCCCTGAACCACATCATCTCCACCTACTCCAACGAGGCCGTGGCCGGAATGGTCATCGCGAAAAAGCTCAACCTGCTGGCCTTTGCCGTGGCTCAGGGCATCACGCAAGGAACGCTGCCCCTCATCGGCTACTGCTTCACCTCCAGCGACCGGAACCGGATGGCCCGCGTCATCCGCACGCTGGCCGTCATCTGCGCGGGATTCGCACTGGCCAGCGCCGCGCTGCTGTTTTCGGCGCCACACCCATCACCCGCTTCTTCATCGACAACAGTGAAACGGCGGCCTGCGGCCGGCAGTTTCTGCGCATCATCTGCCTTGCCGGGCTCACCTCCATGCTCATCTTTTTCGGCATGACCATCTTTCAGGCCACGGGAAAGCGGTGGCGGCCCCTTGTGCTCTCCCTGCTGCGGAAGGGCAGCGTCGACGTGCCGCTGATGGTGCTGTTCAACCGCTTGTTTCATCTGACCGGCGTGGCATGGGCAAGACTGCCTCCATCCTTCAGAAGAGCTGCCCCGGCGCAAAGGTGCTGGAGGGCAAGGTGCTGCGCAGCAGCGCGCCCGAAAAGGAGCTGTCCGGCTCGGTGGCCGGGATGGCGCTGTAATCGAAAAAACTCCCTGCCGGACATCCGGCAGGGAGTTTTTTCATAAATTTGGCTGTCAGCCCTTCTGGGCCTGAGCCTCCATCATGGCGTTCAGAGCGGCGATGGTGCCGCCGTCGTACAGAATGTCCACACCGGTGAGGTAACTGGCGTCGTCGCTGACCATAAAGGCCATCATCTTGGCGATCTCCTCCGGCTTGCCCACGCGGCCCATGGCGCCCATCCGGGCGTACTTGGCCGCGCCCTCGCCTTCCACCTCGCCCAGCGGGGTGTCGAAGGTGCCCGGAGAGATGCACACGATGCGGATGCCCTTCTTACCGGCCTCGACGGCCATATGCTCGGTGTACCACTTCATGAAGTTCTTGGAGATGGTGTACCCCGCGCCGGGGCGCTTCTCCTCGGGGATATTGCCCAGCATCTGGGCCGCGCCCGCCATAAAGGCATTCGCGTCCTTCATGGCAGCCTGATACAGCGCCGTGGGGGTCTGGGCGGCGGGCAGCATGTACGCCGACATGGACGCCACGTTCAGGATGCAGCTCCCCGGGCCCATAACCTTCAGGAAGGCCGTGTCGATGTTGATGGTGCCGATGGCGTTGACGCGGAAGATCTCCTCGCCGCTGGCCATGTGGGGAGAGATGCCCGCCGCGTGGATAACGGTCTTCACATTGCCCAGTGAAGCCGCGTAGGCGGCCAACTTCTCCACGGAGGCCGCGTCCCCCGCGTCCGCGGGGAACGCCTCCGCATCCAGCCCCAGCGCCGCCAGCGCGTCCAGCGCGTTCTGCAGCTTGGCGGGCGTGCGGCCCACCAGAATGATATGGCTGTCTTTGTCCATCAGCTTGGCGGCCTCAAGGCCCATGCCGCTGCCGCCGCCGGTAATGACTACGATATTTTTCATATTGTTCTCCTTTCCGCAAATGCGGTCTGTCCAGACTTCAGTTCCCGCCCGCCGCGTCTTCCGCGGCCAGCCGTTTCAGGTTTTCCCGAAGGGCCGGGGACAGGACGTCCGTCTTTTTCACATAGGCCTCTCCGGCGCAGAAGCCGGGCAAGCCGGCCAGAATGTGTGCGATGGCCGAAATGGCCCGGTCCTGAGGCGTGGGCCACTGCTCCGTCAGCCGGGGCATCATGGATTCGTAATTGGTCACGGCCATTTCAAGGCCGTTCAGCTCGGGATATTCCGCCAGGAACGCGTCCCATGCGGCGCAGCCCAGCCGGGCGTCCTCCAGCTGCACCACCAGCTGGTGGGTACAGGGCTCCGGGGCCGCGGTCTTCTTGGGCATCTGCTCCGTGCCGAAGCGGTAGAGGTTGGCCGCGTACACGCCGTCCATGGCGGCGAGATGATTCAGCCGCTCCTCGGAGAGCATGGCTTCCACGTCCGTGCCCTCCTTCCCCTGGATCAGCGCCACCAGATTCCAGCTGGTCCGGCCGTGCTCCGCGAAGGCGGGGTAGGGCGCGGTGCCAGCGCACAGATCCCAGTAGGACTCCTTGTAGTTGCTGAAGTCGAAGGCCGACGAGATGAGCAGCTCCCAGGTCATGACCCGATCCTGATGGCTCTTGGTGGACTCCGCCTTGCTCTTCAGCTCATAGAAGGTGTAATACTTATAGGTATCGTCGCTGACTGCGGGCTGATACGCGCAGCGGCAGAACCGCTGGGCGGAGATATGGCCGGGCATGCCCATCACGTCCCGGAGGTGCACATAGCTGTACCAGAGGTTGAACTCCTCCTCCCGCTCGGCGCTCACCGGGTTGAGGTGGACGGTGGTCACGGAAGTCATCATATCGCGCCGCCCTCCTTACTCCATGCCCTTCGCCATCTCGCGGATGATCTCTTCGGCGGAGAGGATATCCTTGATGTTGTCGATGGCGCCGCCGCAGTCCAGCAGGCCGTGCTCCAGATCGCCGTCCAGCATGGCGGTCTTGTAGCCGGCGGCGTAGGTGCCGGTGATGACGCCCGCGTTTTCCTTCGGGTTGGCCATGAGCTCAAGGCACTTGTCGATGACCGCGGTATGGATGCTGCGCACCGGGCCGAAAATACCGGCCACCTGCACCAGCTGATCGGACGTGGTGTCCACGTACAGCTGCTTGATGCTCTCGTGGGTGGGAGCCTCGGTGCAGGCCACGAAGCGGGAGCCGCAGTAGACGCCCTCCGCCCCCAGCAGACCGGCGATCTGAACGGACAGGCCGTCCACGATGCCGCCCGCGGCGATGAGGGGCACGTCCACCACTTCCCGGGCGGAGCGGATAGCGGACAGTGTGCCGAAGTTCACGGGGTTCATGTGGCCGCCCGCGTCGGAGCTGCCGAAGACGATGGCGTCAAAGCCTTTATCCTGCGCCGCCCGGAGGGTCTTCCGGTCGGAGAAAATGGACTTGTGGATGGCGATCTTGCCCGCGGCGTGGACCCGGTCCACGTACTCCTTGGGCACCTCGTTGTTCAGGAATAGCACGGCGTTCACCGGCTCCTCGCAGTAGACGTCCAGCAGCATGTCAGACAGCTCGTCAGTGCGGAAGGAGACGATGAGCTCCGCGCCGAAGGGCTTGTCGGTGAGGCTCCGGGTCTTGCGGATCTCGTCCCGCATCCGCTGGGCGGTCTCCTTCATGTCCCGGGTAATGGTAGTCTGGCCCGCGTTGGGGCCGAGGATTCCGAAGCCGCCTGCGTTGGACACCGCGGCCACCAGCTTCGCGTCGGTCAGCCAGTTCATGGGGGCCTGAAGCACGGGGTACTCGATCCCCAGCAGCTTCGCCACCCGCGAATCCTTCTTCATCAAGAGAATTCCCTTCCTTTCTTTTTCCTTTTTGGCAAAAGTGGAGGGCGGAGTTGCCGAAACAGCTCCGCCCTCCTTCCGATTCAAGATCAGAACTTCTCGATCTCCTTCATGAACTTCTCAAGCTCGGCGGGATCCATGTGCCAGCCGTGCTTCTCCTCGGGATAGACGTGGTTGCGGACGTCGTCGGCCCAAGCCTTGTAGCCGCCCACGGCGAACTTGAAGAAGTCGCCGTAGACCTTGGCGTGGGAGGCCAGAGAGGGCATCATGTTGAAGGTGTCGAAGTCCACCAGCTCATAGCCGTCGCAGTCGATGTCGCCGCCGGTGCAGCCGGAGGCCACGCCGATGACGGGGATGCGCAGCTTCTTGGCGATGGCGGCGCTGACCTCGCCCGGGGTGAGCTCGACGGTCATGGCCTTCATGCCGTTCTCCTGATACTCATAGGCCTGACGGAAGACCTTCATGGCGTCCTCGCAGGTCTTGCCCAGCTTGCGGTAGCCGCCGAAGCCGGCAGTCTGCCAGCCGGACAGAGCGCCCACATGGCCGAACAGGACAACCCAGTTGTCGGACAGGTACTTGACCATGTCGTTGGTGATGCCCATGTAGTTGATGGAGTCGGCGCCCTCGGTCATGTAGATGGAGCAGTTCTTCAGGGCCTCTTCCTTACCGGCGACGGCGCAGGTCTGGGGCACGAAGTTGATGTGGATGTACTGGGCGGCACTGCGGACATTGCGGATCCACCAGGGGGCGTTGGCGGCGCGCATCTCGGCGTTCTCGCCGGGGGCGGTCAGACGCAGGACGTCGCAGCCGGCCATATCGGCGGCCATGGCGAAGTACTTGTCGCGGTCGGCGGGGCACATCTGGACGATGGGCTCGCCCTTATCCTTCATCTTCTGCAGGACCTGAATGGTCTTGCGGCCCTTCTTCATCAGGGAGGACTTAACCTTTTTGTCTTCCGCGTTGATCTCAACGGTGTTGGTCTTGTTTTCTGCCATGATAATTTTCTCCTTTCAAATTTCACATCACATGTGTTACAGCTGTATTGACCCGGCCGCAAAGCGGCCAAAAGGGACGGGTTACTGCGCGGCGGCGATCTCTTCCTTGCTGAAGCGGAAGCCCACGATAGCGCAGATCAGGCCGATGACGGCAAAGACGAAGCCGGTGGCAAAGGCCCGGGTGTAGTCGCCGCTGGAGCCCAGCACCACGCCCACCACGGCGCCGAAGATGACGGAGCCGCCGGTGGCGCCGAAGCTGTAGAGGGACGCGCCGGAGGGAATGTCCTCCCGGGGGGTGTTGCTCTGCCAGAAGGCGGAGAAGGTGGACTGGGATACCACGGAGGTGAAGCCGCCGATGGCGGTGGCGATGTAGATGATGATCATACCGGCGGGAACGCTGCCGCCCAGCACCACCAGATCGCCGCCCGCGGCGGTGCCTGTGAACTTCAGGCAGTACAGCAGGCCGGTGGCCACCATGGCCGCCGCCATGGACAGGATGCCGAAGATACGGAAGCGCTTGACGAACTTACGGCCCACATAGGCGCCCACAAAGAAGCCCAGAATGAGGATGACGATCTGCTGGGCCATGGTGGCGGTGCCGTTGAAGAAGGTGGTGCCGGGGAAGCCGCCGAAGTTCATGCGGATCCACATGACGCAGTAGGAGCCGGAGCAGGTGGAGTACGCCGCCGCCACCAGCGAGCCGATGAAGGCGTAGGTCAGGCGCTTGTTGCGGAACATCCGGATGGGCACCGCGGGGTTGTCGATGGTGAGCTCCCGGCGGATCATCCAGATCAGGCACACGAGGGTCAGCGCCAGCATGATGATGGACGCGGCACTGAGCCACTGGAACATCTTGCCGCCCAGATTCATCCACAGCACCATGCAGGCAAGGCCGATGACCGTCAGGATCAGGCCGAGGAAGTCAAAGCCCTTGGCCGCGCCGGGCACCTTGCTGTTGGGGCACTTGCTCATGACCATTAGGAAGCCGATAACGGCCAGCGGCAGGTTGGACACATAGGCCAGCTTGGCCATGATGCCGCCGGCAGCATACATGGAGCTGACGATCATGGGGCCACAGATGGCGCCGATGGCGTTGGCCACGGCGATGTAGCCGAAGAACTTGGCGCGCTCATGGGCCTCCACCGCCGCGGGCATCAGCACGTAGGCGCAGGAGACATAGAAGCCGCCGCCGATGGACTGGAGCAGGTAGGCAAGGCCATAGGGGATCCAGGTGGTGGTGAACATCATCAGGATGCGGCCCGCCAGCTGGATGATGATGCCGATGACGATCATGTTCCGCTGGCCCAGAATGGCCGTCAGCTTGCCGACGATGGGCAGCACCAGCACCATGCCCAGCGTGCCGAGGGCAGCGATGAGCACGTAGTACTGCATGGCGTCCATCTTGGCCACCTCGCCGGACATGCAGACGGCGGTGCCGTAGTTTGCGAACTGCATACCCACGCAGAGGATCAGGATACCGATGATGAAGCCCCAGTTTTTCTTTGCGGGCATCTGATTTTCCATAAAACTACTCCTCTCTCAGGCGGGAGGGGGTCCTCCCTTTCCCCCGCCGGTCAATCCGGTTGATACGGGTTCACGGACGGGTCGTAAGGCTCCGGCTGACCGTGGTAGCCGGTCAGCACCCGGATCAGCCCAGGCACACGCCGCCGTCGATGACGATGGACGCGGACTGGACAAACCTGGACTCGTCGCTGGCCAGATACACGGCCAGAGGGGAAATGTCCTCGGGCTTGCCGATCCGCATGGGCATCATCCACTCGCCGCAGTGGGCGTTGTAGCCGGTCTTGTGGTGGAGCTCGACGCCCTCGTCGTCCCGCTGACCCATGGACTTGGCAATGTTCGTCATGATGGGGCCGGGCAGGATGGCGTTGCAGCGGATGCCCTTGCGGCCATACTCATAGGCGATGGACTTCATCAGCGCATTAGCGCCGGCCTTGGAGGCGGTATAGGCCGCGCCGCCGGTGGCGCTCTCGATGGCGGCGTTGGAGGTGATCATGACCATGGACGCCTTGATCTCGTTGGGAACGAAATACTGAAGGGCGGCCCGGGCGATCTTCATGGAGCCGGTGAGGTTGACGGAGATCTGACGGTCCCACAGCTCGTCGGTCACCCGCGCGGTGGGCGCGAAGTTGTCGGCGATGCCCGCGTTGTGGGACAGGACATTCATGGTGCCAAAGGCCTCGACGCAGGTCTTGACGGCGGCCTCGCAGTCCTCGGTGCTGGTGACGTTGCACTTCTGGATGCGCAGCTGGTCGGACAGGCCCAGCTCGGCCACTTCCTTTTCCAGCTCCTTCAGGCCGTCCTCATTCATGTCGGTGGCGACGATCTTCGCGCCCTCCTTCACGAAATTGATGGCAATTGCTTTGCCCATGCCGGAGGCTGCGCCGGTGACTACCGCGACTTTTCCTAACAAACGTTCTGCCATTGTTGTTTTCCTCCTTGTCATTGATCGATTTGAACCATTTCCCGGAACGCACAAAAAACGCGCTGCGGCTCATGCGCCTTTTGTTGAATTTATTCTATAATAGGGCTGTCCAAATTAAAATGACCCAAAACAGTGATATCATGGAAGTAAAAATAATCAAAAAGTAGTATTTCTTTCTGCCTTGTGTTATGATAGATTCATAGGGATGGCAAAAGAGGGCGGCCCTTTCGACGGGACCGCCCTCTTTTTTCAAAAGTTATTCAGATTTATGTACAAGTCAGGAATTCGTGTGAGAATTGAACAGCCGGACCAGCAGCTCCTGCATGCTGGAGACCTTCAGCTTTTCGTAAATATGCGTGATATGCTTCCGGGTGGTGGTGGCCGAGATGTAGAGCATCTTGCTGATCTTGGCCTGAGACACACCCTGACACAAAAGCCGGACGATCTCCATCTCCCGCTTCGTCAGCCCCGCCGTCTCCAGCAGGATCCGCCCCCGTGTGTTCCGGGAGTCGGACAGCGCGTTCCGGTACAGGGAGCAGACGCGGTTGTTCATGTGGGGCAGCAAACCAGCGATCACCTTCTGCTCCATCTCACCGAAGGGCACGTCATGGCTCCGATCCCACACAAAGGTCACCCGGGAGATGCCGTCCCGGTCCCGCAGGCTCATGTGGCAGGAGTATTTCAGCTTCTGCGGCTCAATATAATCTGTGTAGTATTCACCCTGCTCCATCTGGGACCAGTCCACGAACCGCAGCAGCGGCTCCACCCCGGGCGGCTCCTTTTTCCAGTCCCGGCCCGGGCTGCGCGGAATGTCCAGCTTGGAGTAATATTCGAGGTACGCTTCGCTCACCTGCTGCTGGAAATTACAGTACTTTTCCCCCACGACAGCACCGGCGCCGTTGAGAATGTACGCCAGTCCCTTGTCAAAGTACACCAGCTCGCCCATGCTCTTCAGCGCCGTGTCCGCGAATACGCCCACATCTTCGCAGGTCTCGATCTTCAGCAGAAAATCGTTGATCTTTTCCCAGGGGACCATGTCCAGCATCTGTGGTTCACCTCCGACTCAAGTTGTACACTAATTATAACAACTACCAGCAAAAATTGCAGTCGGTTTTTTGAATCTCCTCCCCATCTATAATATTCATACAATTTTAACATGTAACTCGCTCCAAACATATACTCATTTCGGAGTATTTTTACAAGGATTTAATGGACGCTTTGCGCCCTTACCACTCCAGGCTTTTTTTGCTACATTGGATGTATGCTCAAGGATACTGAACCATCCCAGCTCAGAACGCAGACAGCACACGAACCCATTCACACATTCGATCGGGAGGTTATCGTATGGAAATCAAAACAGACATCGAGATCGCGCAGGCATGTGAAAAGAAGAAGATCACCGAGATCGCCGCGGCGGCAGGCATCGACGAGAAATATCTGGAGCAGTACGGCAATTACAAGGCCAAGGTGGACTACCGCCTGCTGAAGGATCTGGCCGACAAGCCGGACGGCAAGCTCATCCTCGTCACCGCCATCACCCCCACCCCCGCCGGCGAGGGCAAGACCACCACCAGCGTGGGCCTGACCGACGGCCTGCGGAAGATCGGCAAGAACGCCGTCGTCGCCCTGCGTGAGCCGTCCCTCGGCCCCGTGTTCGGCGTCAAGGGCGGCGCCGCCGGCGGCGGCTATGCACAGGTCGTTCCCATGGAGGACATCAACCTCCACTTCACCGGCGACTTCCACGCCATCGGCGCCGCCAACAACCTGCTGGCCGCCATGCTGGACAACCACATCCAGCAGGGCAACGCCCTCGGCATCGACGTCAAGCAGATCACCTGGAAGCGGGCCGTGGACATGAACGACCGCCAGCTCCGCAACATCGTGGACGGTCTCGGCGGCCGGATGCAGGGCGTCCCCCGTGAGGACGGCTTCGAGATCACCGTGGCCAGCGAGGTCATGGCCGTGCTCTGCCTCGCCTCCGACATCAACGACCTCAAGGCCCGCCTCGGCCGCATCATCGTGGCCTATACTTACGACGGCAAGCCCGTCACCGCCCACGATCTCAAGGCCGAGGGCGCCATGGCCGCCCTGCTCAAGGATGCCCTCAAGCCCAATCTGGTCCAGACGCTGGAGGGCACCCCCGCCTTCATCCACGGCGGCCCCTTCGCCAACATCGCCCACGGCTGCAACTCCGTCACCGCCACCCGCATGGCCCTCAAGCTGGGCGACTACGCCGTGACCGAGGCCGGCTTCGCCGCCGACCTGGGCGCGGAGAAGTTCCTCGACATCAAGTGCCGCATGGCCGGGCTCAAGCCCTCCGCCGTGGTCATCGTGGCCACCGTCCGGGCGCTGAAGTACCACGGCGGCGTGCCCAAGCCCGAGCTGAACCACGAAAATCTCGAGGCGCTGGAAAAGGGCCTGCCCAACCTCCTGCAGCACGTGGACAACATCAAGAACGTCTTCGGCCTGCCCTGCGTGGTGGCCATCAACGCCTTCCCCACCGACACGAAGGCCGAGCTGGATCTGGTGGAGCGCAAGTGCAATGAGCTGGGCGTCAACGTGGCCCTGTCCGAAGTGTGGGCCAAGGGCGGCGAGGGCGGCAAGGCCCTGGCCGAGGAGGTCGTCCGCCTGTGCGAGCAGCCCAACGACTTCCGCCACGCCTACGAGCTGGACACCACCATTCAGGAGAAGCTCAACGCCATCTGCACCAAGGTCTACCACGCCGACGGCGTGCAGCTGGTGGGCAATGCCGTCAAGCAGGCCAAGCAGCTCACCGAGCTGGGCTTCGGCGATCTGCCCATCTGCATGGCCAAGACCCAGTATTCCTTCTCCGACGACGCCGCCCTGCTGGGCGCGCCCCGAGGCT
This sequence comes from uncultured Oscillospiraceae bacterium, assembly GCA_934675115.1. Classification (GTDB taxonomy): domain Bacteria; phylum Bacillota; class Clostridia; order Oscillospirales; family Oscillospiraceae; genus Enterenecus. The sequence continues at coordinate 71,086 of CAKUPH010000001.1, forward strand.
TCACCATCAGCGTCCGCAACCTGAAGGTGTCCGCGGGCGCGGGCTTCATCGTGGCCCTCACCGGCGACATCATGACCATGCCCGGCCTGCCCAAGGTCCCCGCCGCCGAGAAGATCGACGTGGACGAGAACGGCGTCATCTCTGGCCTGTTCTGAGGACGAAACCATGGACTACACCACAAAATCCTGCCGCGAATTTGTCGATGCCCTTGCCTCCGATGCCCCCGCCCCCGGCGGGGGCGGGGCGGCCGCGCTCATCGGGGCGCTGGGCACCGCGCTGGGCAATATGGTGGGTGCCCTCACTGTGGGCAAGAAGAAATACGCCGATGTGGAGGACGAGATCCGCGCCCTCATGGCCCGCTGCGGTACGCTTCAGGGCCAGCTCCTCGATCAGGTGCCCGCCGACGCGGAGGTCTTTCTCCCGCTGGCCCGGGCCTATGGCATCCCCAAGGACGACCCCGGCCGGAACGAGACGCTGGAGAAAGCCACCATCAACGCCTGCGCCGTGCCCGTGCGCATCATGGAGCTGTGCTGCGAGAGCCTTGACGTCATCGCCGTCATGGCGGAAAAGGGCTCCCGGCTGGCGGTGTCCGACGCGGGCTGCGCCGCCGTCACGGTGAAGGCCGCCCTTCAGGCCGCGTCCCTCAACGTGTTCATCAACACGAAGACCCTGAAAAACCGGACGCTGGCGGAGGAGCTCAACGCCCGCTGCCTTGACATGCTGGACCGGTACTGCGCCCGGGCGGACGGCATTTTCGACACCGTGAAGTCCGGATTCTTTCAGTGAGGTGAGCCTATGGCCAAATTACTGCTGGGAAAAGAAGTCACCGCCGCCATGAACGGGCGGCTCCAGACCCGGGCCGCGGCCCTGCGGGAGCGGGGCGTGACGCCCACGCTGGCCATCGTCCGCTGCGGCGAGGACCCCTCCGACCTGTCCTATGAAAAGGGCGCGGAGAAGCGGGCCGCCCTCATCGGCGTTGCGGTGAAAAAGTTTCTCCTGCCCCGGGATACCACAAAGGAAGCGCTGCTGGACGTCATCGACGCCGTCAACGCCGACAGCTCCATCCACGGCTGTCTCATGTTCCGGCCCCTGCCCAAGCATCTGAAGGCCGATCAGGACGAGATCTGCAACCGGCTGGCCCCGGAAAAGGACGTGGACTGCATGACCGACCTGTCCAACGCCGGGGTGTTCGAGGGGAAAAAGCTGGGTTTCGCCCCCTGCACCCCTCAGGCCTGCATGGAAATTCTGGCGCACTACGGCATTGACTGCAAGGGAAAGACCGCCGTGGTCATCGGCCGCAGTCTGGTGGTGGGCAAGCCCGCCGCCATGATGCTCATGGAGCGCAACGCCACCGTCACCGTCTGCCACACCAAGACCGTGGACACCGCCGCCATTGCCCGGAACGCGGACATTCTGGTGTCCTCCGCCGGGGTGCTGGGCAGCCTCACCCGGGACTATGTCCGCCCGGGGCAGGTGGTCATCGACGTGTCCATCAACTGGGACGAGAACAGGCCCAACGCCCGGGGCGGCACCGGCGCCATCGCGGGGGACGCCGTCTTTGACGACGTGGAGCCCATCGTGGACGCCATCACCCCCGTCCCCGGCGGCGTGGGCAGCGTCACCACCTCCGTCCTCATCGGCCACGTAGTGGAGGCCGCCGAGCGGTCTCTGTCCGAATAAGTCAACATTCAGCCTCGTCAGAGTAGGGACGGCGCGTCAAGTGCCGGCGGATGGGAAGTCGCCGCCGGACGAAGGAGCCAAAAGGGCTTCGCGTTGCCGTACCCGCTTCCGCTGCCGCCCAAGGGAAACTCCCTTCTGCGGCAAGCCGCGAAAGGGAGTTTTTCAAATGAAAAAGATCAATACAAAGCTCATCGTCACCATCGGCCTGCTCACCGCCATCCAGATCGTGCTGTCCCGGTTCCTGTCCATCAACGCGTGGAACATCAAGATCGGCTTCGCCTTCGTGCCGGTGTTCGTGGCCGCGTGGCTCTACGGCCCCGTTCCCGCCATGCTGGTGGGCGGACTGGGGGACTTTCTGGGGGCCATTCTCTTCCCCATCGGCCCCTATTTCCCCGGCTTCACCCTGTCCTGCGCCCTCACCGGGCTGGTGTTTGGCCTGCTGCTCCACAAAAAGCAGAGCCTGCCCCGCATCGCGGCGGCGGTGTGCCTCAACCAGTTCGGCATCAGCCTGTTCCTCACCACCCTGTGGATCTCCATGCTGTACGGCTCGTCCTACTCCGCCCTGCTGAGCATCCGGCTGGTACAGGCAGCCATTCTGTCCGCCGTGGAATTCGGCGTCATCCTCGTACTCAGCCGGGGGACGCTGGCGGTGCATCACAAGCTTGCCCACACGGCCTGAGGAGGGATCTGACATGATGACGGAAGCCGAAGCCGTTTCCTACATCGAAAACTATACGTGGAGCGCCACCCGGCTGGGGCTGGACCGGACGCGGACACTGCTTTCCAAGCTGGGCGACCCCCAGAAGGGGCTAAAATTCGTCCACGTGGCCGGGAGCAACGGCAAGGGCAGCACCTGCGCCATGCTGGAGTCCATCCTCCGGGCGGCGGGATACCGTACGGGACTGTATATCTCTCCCCACCTCCAGAGCTTCCGGGAGCGGTTCCAGATCAACGGCCGCCCCGTGTCCGGCCAGCGGTTCGCTGCCGTGACGGAGCGGGTCCGGGCCGCCGCCAAGGAGATGGACGACCACCCCAGCCAGTTCGAGCTGTCCACCGCCATCGCCATGGTGTGCTTTCTGGATGAGGGCTGCGACATCGTGGTGCTGGAGGTAGGCATGGGCGGCGCGCTGGACTCCACCAACGTCATCGAAGCGCCGGAGGCGGCGGTGATCACCAACATCGGGCTGGAGCACACGGAGTATCTGGGAAACACGCTGGAAGAGATCGCTGCCGCCAAGGCGGGCATCATCAAGCCCGGCTGCAGCGCCGTGTGCTATGACAGCTCGGCGAAGGTCACGCAGGTGGTGCAGGCGGTGTGCCGGAAAAAGTGCGTGCCTCTGCGGCTGGCCGACTTCAGCCAGCTGGAGCCGGTGAGCCGCGGCCTCGACGGGCAGGAATTTCTCTGGCGGGGGCAATCCTTCCGCATCCCCCTGCTGGGCCGTCACCAGCTGCGCAACGCGGCGGTAGCGCTGGAAACGGTGCTGATCCTGCTCCGGCGGGGCTGGAATATCGGCGCAGACGCCGTCCGGGACGGACTGGCTCAAGTGACGTGGCCCGCCCGGTTCGAGGTGCTGCGGCGGGAGCCGCTGTTCATTCTGGACGGCGGCCACAACCTCCAGTGCATTCAGGCCCTCGCGGAGACCATGGATGACTACCTTCCCGGGCAGAAGGTGACCTTTCTCATGGGGGTGCTGGCGGACAAGGACTGGCAGGACATGGTGGACACGGTGCTCCCCCGGGCCGCCCGGTTCCTGTGCGTCACGCCGGACAGCCCCCGGGCCCTCCCCGCCGAAGCGCTGGCGGACTATCTCCGCGGCCGCGGCATGGATGCCCGGGCCTGCGGCAGCGTGGAGGAGGCCGTCTCTGCCGCCAACGCCCTCCCCGGCCCCACCGTGGCCTTCGGCTCCCTCTATATGGCCGGCACGGTCCGGGAGCTGTTCCAGAAAGCGTGATTTTTTCAAAAATGAATGAAAAGGCAGGGCGAGAACGCCGTAAGCGGCGTTCTCGCCCTGTCCTTTTTTGTTCTTATTCCTCCGGCATAGCGGCGTAGTACATGGCCCCCACCGCCTGCCCGAACTGGGCCACGGTGACGCCGTGATCCGCCAGCCCCCGCATCAGCGGCGTGCAGGCAAGGTCCTCGTCCGCCGCCTCAAGCTGGATCTCCGGCAGCACCTGTGCGCAGCCGGAGCGCAGCAGTGCAAAACAGGCCGGGTGCTTCACGAACCGTCCGAAGAGGTAGCGCACCGGCGTCTCCGGCGCCATGAGCCACAGCATCTCCCGGCTGATCTGGCCCAGATTCCGGCCGATCTGCTCAAACACCGCGCGGGCCCGCTCATTTCCGGCCTGCGCCTGCTCCATGAGGTAGGCAAGGCAGGGCTTGCGCAGATCCTCCGGCTGCTGGCGGATGGACAGCACGCCCTCCTCCGTAAAGCCGGACAGCAGCGCCGGGTCCTCGCCGTAAGCCAGCCGGAAGGCCGCCGCCTGCCCCAGATACCGCCGGGCGCCGGGCATGCCGGAGTTTTCGTTCCGGGTGCTGCGCAGATCCTCCGGCGGCAGCCGCCGCTGGGGCCTGCTGCCCAGATCCAGCAGAAAATCGTACAGCTCCACCGGCATTTCCGGGATGGTGCCATCGGAATTGAGGTAGCCCACGCCGAAATCCGTCCCCAGCGCGTGGGCGATGACGCCGCCGGAAAAGTCCGGCTCCGCCCCGCTGAAGGCAAGCTCCGCCGCGGCGGTGTAGGCCGCGATGTGGCCGTCGTTGGTCATGTGGACGGCGGCCCCCTCCCGGCAGTAGGGCAGCAGGATCTGCTTCAGCTCCCGGAGCTTGGCAAAGCCCTCCTCAAAGTCCACGTCCGGGTTGTCCCGCATGCCCTTCATCTTGGGCGTCTCGCCGCCCACGATGCGGTCCCGGATGACGATGTCCGGGAAGCTGACTCCCAGCACGTCCAGCGGAGCCGTCTCCCGGCCCTCCACCGCCCGGGCCATCTCCTCGTCGGAGGCGTCCTTTTCCAGCGCCCGGGCAAGCTCCGGCGTCACCGGCCCCGCCGCGCAGCAGGCCATGAGCCGCACCAGCAGCTCGATAGGCCCGATGATGCCCTCCGCTGTGGGGCTGGCCGCCGGGTTCCAGTCGTACTCCTTGACGCACAGGAGCTTCCCGTCCCGGGCCACCGCCGCCTTGATGTCCGTGCCGCCGATGTCGATGCCGCAGCACACCCCCCGCGCCGTCTGGCCCACCGCCGACCGCAGCCGGGGCAGCAGGTCGTTCTTCCGCTCCGCCTTTTTGAGGGCGGGGACAAATTTTCCCGAATCCCGGACAGCAAAGGCGAACCGCCCGCCGCCGAAGGCCCGGCACAGCCGGTCGGCGATGTTGATGACCTTGCCGCAGCCGCCGCGGCGGCTCTCATGCACCTGAAACACGCCGTCCAGCTCTCCGAGCAGCGCGGCGGCCTCCGTCTCCCGCAGATCCAAATAAAACGCCGTCTCCCGGCCGCCCAGCGCGGACAGGGCGTTGAACACGCAGGCGGTCACATAGTCCAGCACAAACTGCCGCTGTTCCCCGTCCGCCCAGCGGGGGATGAACAATTCAAAATCCCGTTTGCCCCCGGCGCACAGGGTGATCTGCATGGTCACGGGCACGCTGCCGGGCAGCGCCCGGCTGCCCTCCCGCACGTCGCTTAGCCACACCGGCTCTCCCCGGCGGGCCATCTCCAGCCATTGTGTCAGCATAAGCTCCTCCATAACAGGAAACGCCGCCAAACGGCGGCGTCTCCTCTGTTTTTCAATGATTTTTTACAGCACGTGGACCGCGTCCGGCGCGAACACCAGACGGCACTCGTCGCCCACGGCGTAGATGTGCTTGTTCTGGGGGTTGGTCTCGGACAGCTTGACCAGCGTGTTGCCCAGCATGACGTGGTAGTTCTGGTAGGAGCCCATAAAGCAGGACAGCACCACCTTGCAGGGCATACCGCCCTCGTCGGCCAGATGGGCGGCCTCGGGCCGCAGGACGATGGTGTACTCCTTTCCCTGCTCCAGAGCGTCCCGGGCGGCCACAGCCACGGTCTGGCCCTCCACCTCCATGACGGCGTGATCGCCGCTGCGGCCGGTCATAACGCCGCGGAGGAAGTTGGCCTCGCCGATGAAATCGGCCACGAACTCGTTCTTCGGGTGGTAGTAGATCTCCTGCGGGGTGCCCATCTGCTCCACAACACCCTTGTTCATAATAATGATGTTGTCGGACAGGGCCATGGCCTCAGACTGGTCATGGGTGACGTAGATGGCGGTGATGCCCACCTCCTGCTGGATGCGGCGGATCTCAGTGCGCATGGACACACGGAGCTTGGCATCCAGATTGGACAGCGGCTCGTCGAAGAGCAGGACGCTTGGCTCGATGACCAGCGCCCGGGCCAGCGCCACGCGCTGCTGCTGGCCGCCGGAGAGCTGATTGGTCATGCGGCCCTCCATGCCCGTCAGCTCCACAAGGTCGAGGATGTGCATGACACGTTCGCGGATCTCCGCCTTGGGCACCTTCCGGAGCTTCAGGCCGTAGGCCACGTTGTCAAACACGTTATAGTGGGGCAGCAGAGCGTAGCTCTGGAACACCATGGCGGTGTCCCGCTTGTTGGGGGTCAGGGCGTTGATGGCCTCGTCGCCCAGATAGATCTCGCCCTCGTC
>CAKUPH010000002.1 GCA_934675115.1 uncultured Oscillospiraceae bacterium
CGGGTATTTTGTGCGCTGCGGCGGGGCGCAATCCTTCCGTCGGAAAAGGCTTTGCCTTTTTCGACGGGCTGAACGGCGCGCAGCCTGATGGCCGCGCGCCGCGTTGATTATAGGGAAGCGGGGTGCTCCGGACGACCGGAGCCGGGGAAGAGCGTTCAGGCGGGACCTCAGCCCATGATCATGGCAATGATCAGGCCCACGATGGTGGCGATGGAGGTTGCGCCGATCTGGACGATGGCGATCTGCTTGTAAACGTCCTTGTGGGTCAGGCCGAGGAAGCCCATGGTGACGTTCAGCATGCTGGAGAAGGGCATGGAGTCGAAGGTAGTGGCGGCGGCCAGAGTCAGACGGTGGACCAGACCGGGGTTGGCGCCGGCGGCAATGGCCTTGGTGCAGACGGTGCCAACGGCGCCGGAGATACCGCCCATGGAGTCGGCGCTCAGGGCGGCGAACAGGGCTGTGCCCACGACGACCATGATGTAGGGGCTGGCGTTCATGCCGCTGATGGCGTCCATGGCCTTGTTGAAGAACGCGGTGTTGGAGACCAGCGTGGAGTAGCCCACGATGGCGCACACGGACAGCAGGGGCACGGAGCACTGGACGCAGCCGTTGGTGATGGTGGCGGCCAGACGCTTGTGGAAGCCGCGCTTGATGTTCAGCAGCAGGCAGACCAGAATAGCGGCGGTCTGAGCGATGACGGTGGCGGGGGTGGAGGCAAACTTCAGCGCGAACTGGAGGAAGGGACAGCCCACGACCACTACCAGCAGGGGAATAACGGCCTCGATGAAGGAGGGCATCTGGTCCTCGGTCAGGTTGGTGGCCCCGGCGCGCATACCGGCCTCCGCGGGGGAGGGGGTGTAGCCGATGCCGGCCTTGCGGTACTTGCGCACCAGCGCATAATTGACGTACAGCAGCACCAGAACCACCTGCACCACGCACATCACAACGCCGATGAGGGCGCCGTCGTACATGGTGGTGCCCAGCGCCTGAGAGGCGATGAGGTTGCCGATGGTGGGGGAGCCGGGGAACATGAAGCTGAAGGCGGAGTTGATGCCAACCATGGTGACGCAGGCCACGTTCAGGGGCAGGTCGGCGGCCTTCATCAGGGAGAAGGCGAACACGGCTGCCAGGAAGGGCCAGGACTGGATGCCCACGAAGCCGCAGATGGCCACGAAGATGGCCAGCGCGAAGATGGCGAACCGGGTGCCGAACTTATTGATGAGCACCCGGCCCAGCACCACGTCGGAGCCGGTGCCGATCATGCAGCCGCTGAACGCGCCGCCGAACATGAAGGCGATCAGCAGGTTGGAGCAGTAGCCGCCGGCCGCGCCGGAAAACAGGGTGAAGATGGCGTTGATGGGGCCGCCCTCCACGCCGAAGGACAGGATGATGCCGCCGATGATGGCGGCGGGGATCAGGTTGACGCCCTTCATGACGAGGATCATCAGGACGACGAAGGATACAACGAACAGCACTGCGGAAAGAGCGACAGATGTCATTGTGTACGCTTCCTTTCTCTTATCTCTTTTCTCTTTTTGCACTCGACCGGGGAGCGCATTGCGTGAAACAGGGCCGCGGAACGGTCATGCCGCCCGCTTCACCGGCTGGCCGGATCCGGACCCCGGAACGACTGTTATTATAGCAGAATCGGCAGTTCGTGTCTTTGTCCCGGACAAATAAAATGAATTTCAGGGTTTAGCCGCAGAGGACAATGAAAAAGTTGGCATATTTTTTGCAAATCGCCGAAAAAGTAGAGACAACTTTTCCATTTCGTGCTATAATGCTTTTAATTTTCCGGGAAGATTCTGCCCGCAGAGGAGGGAACGCCGGGAAAAAATGGTCGAAGGAGTGGTCGGTATGGAGCCGGTAGCCCGCATCAGGTCAGATTTCCCCACAAAGTTCGGCATTCCCCGGCAGAGCGGCCTTGTGAAGGACCTGACCGCCACCGTGGTGTTCGAGCCGAAGTACCGGGACCCGGAGGCCCTGCGGGGCATCGAGGGCTTTTCCCACCTGTGGCTCATCTGGGAGTTCTCCGCCGCCAGGCGGGGGGACTGGTCACCTACGGTGCGCCCGCCCCGGCTGGGGGGCAATACCCGGATGGGCGTGTTCGCCACCCGCTCCCCCTTCCGGCCCAATTCCATCGGCCTTTCCTGCGTGAAGCTGGAGGGGGTGGAGCAGCTGCCGGGACTGGGGACGGTGCTTCGTGTGTCCGGGGCGGACCTTATGGACGGCACGCCCATCTTCGACGTGAAGCCCTACGTCCCCTATGCCGACTGCCACCCCGAAGCCAGCGAGGGCTTCACCGCCCCGGGGCAGGACTATCTGCTGGAGGTGGACATCCCGCCGGAGCTGCTGGAGCGGGTGCCGGAGGACAAGCGGGCGGGCCTGCGGGGCGTGCTGGCGCAGGACCCGAGACCCTCCTACCAGCGGGACCCGGAGCGGGTGTACGGCTTCACCTTCGCGGGGCTGGAAGTGCGTTTTACCGTGGCGGATGGGCGCCTTACGGTGTGCGATATTCAGAGAAAGGAAGTACAATAATATGAAGACCATCGCGTTTATCGGCGCCGGAAACATGGGCGGCGCTCTGGCCCGGGCAGCCTGCCGGGCCATTGATCCCAAGGAGGTCGTGATCTACGAGCCCAACGCCGCCGCGGCCGCGGCACTGGCGGAGGAGACGGGCTGCATTGCCGCCGCCAGCGGGGCGGAGGCCGTCCGGGCGGCGAAGTACGTCATGCTGTGCGTCAAGCCTCAGGTGATGCCCGGGGTGCTGAACGGACTGATCCCGGCGCTGAAGGACGGTATTGCCGCCGGGGAGCACCGGGTGCTGGTGTCCATCGCTGCCGGCGTTCAGCTGGCCACGCTGGCGGGCATTTTGGCCGCCGGCGGGGTGGAGCTGCCCACGGTGCGCATCATGCCCAACACCCCCGCCTCCATCGGCGAGGGCGTGCTGCTCATGGCTCCGGACGCCGCCGTCACCGACGAGGATTACAGCGGGCTGACGGACGCCCTGCGGTGCAGCGGCCTGCTGGAGCGGGTGACGGAGGCCCAGCTGGACATGGGCTCTGCCATCTCCGGCTGCGGCCCGGCCTTTGTTTACCTGTTCATCGAGGCGCTGGCCGACGGCGGCGTGCAGATTGGCCTGCCCCGGGACAAGGCCCAGGCGTGGGCGGCCAAAATGGTGGCCGGTTCGGCGGAAATGGTCCTCCGGAGCGGTAAGCACCCCGGCCAGCTCAAGGACGCCGTGTGCTCCCCCGGCGGCACCACCATCGCCGGTGTGGCCGAGCTGGAGAACCGGGCCTTCCGGTCCGCGGCGGCGCAGGCCGTGGTGGCGGCCTACGAGAAGAACAGCAAGCTGGCAAAGCAGTAAGAAATCCAATAAACGCACAACGGCGGGCCGCATTTGCGGCCCGCCGTTGTACTTATAAAAGGGATCCTTTTTGTTGAATGGGGCAGAAAACTGGCGGAGTTCATCATCCGCCGCGCTCCTTCAGTTCGCTGGGGAGGGCATTGTAGGTCTGCCGGAAGGCCCGGAGAAAGGCGGCGTAGCTGCCGAAGCCCGCCTGCGCCCCGGCCTGCACGGCGGGCACGCCGCTCCGGATGAGCTCACTTGCCCGGATGAGCCGCTTCTGGGTGACGTACTGGTGGAGAGTCTGGCCGGTGACGGCCTTGAACCGGCGCATGAGGTGGTAGCGGCTGAGGTACACCGCCCCGGCCAGTGCGTCGGCGGACAGGTCGCCGTCCAGATGGCCGTTGATATACCGCAGCACCTCCTGGATTTTCGGGTCCTGCCGGACGCTGTCCGGCCCCGGCCCGCCGGGGAGCTGGCGGTTGAGATAGACCAGCAGCCGCAGGAACGCCGCCCGGGCCAGCACCTCGTGGCCGAAGGCCCGGTCCTTCTGAGCGTCCTCCAGCTCCCGCAGGAGGGCCATGTACCGGGGCCGCTCCCCGGCGGCGGGACGGATGAGCCGGAGACTCTGGCTCCGGGCGGTGTCGAAGCAGTCCAGCAGCGGGGGCAGGCCCGGGCCGTCCAGCTCCGGCCGCAGCCAGATCACGAAGCGCTCGTATGGCTCGGACAGGTCCACGACGGGACGGTGGATCTCGCCCCCTGCCACCAGCAGAATGTCCCACGGCTTGAGATAGTAGGTGTTGCCCTCCACCAGATAGGTCACCTGCCCGGACAGGGGGATGACGATCTTGTGAAAGGTGTGGTAGTGGTAGTCCAGCTGGAGCTGCCGCTGGTCGCGCAGGTGGAACAGCCGGAATTCCTCGTCCAGATAGCCCCGGCGGCCCACCTCGGTGCGGTCAAACATGGCGTCCCTCCTCCCGTGGTTTACCCAGAGCATACCGCACGTTCTGCAAGATTTCAAGGGGAAAGAGCGATTTTTCTTCCGGATCGGAGCATCCGGCCGACAGGGCGGCGTTGGGGTTCCGGAGAAATTTCCCCGCCCCGGGCAGAAAATTCACAAAGGGGCGGTTGCGGCGGGAAAAACCGCGTGCTATACTGAATATGATCGGGCGCTTGACGGCCCGGAAGGAGGCGGTTTCATGCAGGTGCTGGTAGTGGAGGACGAGGCGCGGCTGGCGGAGACGCTGGCCCAGCTGCTGCGGGAGCAGAAATATGTGGTGGACGTGGTCCACGACGGGAAGGACGGCCTTGCCTACGCCGAGAGCGGGCAGTACGACGTCATCGTGCTGGACGTGATGCTGCCCGGCATGGACGGCTATCAGGTGGCCCGGACTCTGCGGCGCAAGCGGTACGCCACTCCCATCCTCATGCTCACCGCCCGGAGCGGCGTGTCCGACAAGGTAGCCGGGCTGGACTGCGGCGCCGACGACTACATGACCAAGCCCTTCGCGCCGGAGGAGCTGCTGGCCCGGGTGCGGGCGCTGACCCGCCGTCAGGGCGAGGTGGTGCTGGAGGAGCTGACCTTTGAGGATCTCCGGCTGGAGCTTACCACCCACACCCTCAAGTGCGGGGAGAAGTCCGTCCGCCTGTCCCCCAAGGAGTTTGAGGTGCTCCGCCTGCTCATGGCGAGCCGGGGCGGCATGGTGCCCAAGGAGACGCTCATCGGCAAGGTCTGGGGCATGGAGTCCGACGCGGAGGACAACAACGCGGAGGCGTATATCTCCTTCCTGCGGAAAAAGCTGCTCTATCTCGGCTCCCGGACGTCTATCGCCACGCTGCGGAAGGTGGGCTACCGGCTGGAAAAGACCGAAGCATAAAAACCGCCGAAAAATCCATTCAGATATTCTGGAAATGTAAAGCCGTGTCCGGCGCATTCGCGCCGGGCACGGCTTTTTTGTTGTATTCTGATGGGCAAGGACAGCGTCAGCCCCGCTGATCCAGCGGGACGAAGTCCTGCTTGGGGCAGATGGCCTTGTAGGCTGGGCGGATGATCTTGCCGTAGGGGTTGTAGACCTCCTCCACCCGGTGAGCGCACCAGCCCACGATGCGGGCGATGGCGAACAGGGGGGTATACAGCTCCGGCGGGATGTCCATCATCTTGTAGACAAGTCCGGAGTACATATCCACGTTGGCGCACATGGTCTTGTTGTCTCCGGTGACCCGATGGAAGATGCCGGGGGTCAGGCGCTCCACCGACTCGAACAGCTCGAACTCGTCCAGCATCCCCTTCCTTTCCGCCACCTTCCGGGCGAACTGCTTAAGCAGCACGGCCCGGGGATCGGACAGGGTGTAGATGGCGTGGCCCATGCCGTAGATGAGGCCGGAGCCGTCCCCCGCCTCGCCCCGGAGGAGCTTTTCCAGATAGGCGGACAGGGCGTCGTCATCCTTCCAGTCGGTGACGTCCTTCTCGATGTGGCTGAACATCTCCATGACCTTCATGTTGGCGCCGCCGTGGCGGGGACCCTTCAGGGAGCCCACCGCCGCCGCGATGGCGGAGTAGATGTCGGTGCCCGAGGAGGACAGCACCCGGCAGGCAAAGGCGGAGTTGTTGCCGCCGCCGTGCTCCATGTGGAGCACCAGACACAGGTCCAGCAGATGGGCCTCGTCCTCGGTGAACTGGTTGTCATGCCGGACGGAGTAGAGGAAGTTCTCCGCCACGCTCAGCCCCTCCTGAGGCCGGTGGAGGTAGAGGGAATCGTTGTCGAAGTAGTGCCGCTTGGTGGCGAAGGCGTGGGCCACGATGACGGGGTACCGGGCGATGAGCTGGACAGCCTTGAGCATCTCGGACTCCAGTGCCCGGTTCTCAGAGTCGGTGTCGTAGGAGTAGAGGGCCAGCGTGGCGCGGGCCAGCTTGTTCATCACGTCCCGGCTGGGGGCCTTGAGGATCATATCCTCAGTGAAGTTGGGGGGCAGGTTGCGGAAGTGGGACAGGATGCTCCGGAACTCGTCCAGCTGGTCCCGGGTGGGCAGGGAGCCGAACAGCAGCAGGTAGGCCGTCTCCTCATAGCCGAAGCGCTCCTCGCTGACAAAGCCGTGGATGAGGTCCTTGACGTCGATGCCCCGGTAGATGAGCTGGCCCTCCCGGGGGATCTTCTCCCCGTCCTGCAGGTAGTAGCCCCGGACGTTGCCGATCTGGGTGATGCCGGCCATGACGCCGGTGCCGTCGGAGTTGCGCAGGCCGCGCTTGACGCCGTAGCGCTCGTAAAGGGATGGGTCGATGCGGTCATATTTCGCGTACTGCTGGCATATCCCTTTGATATAGGACAAGGCGTGCTCGTCGCTGGGGGACATATAGGTGGTCGGTGTCATGTCGCCTGCCTCCTTGCAAATGATGTTTAATCGAGTAAACAATATTTTAACGCATTAAACAGAAAACGTCAATGCATATTGCTTGAAAAAAGATGCAAAAAATCCAGTGATCCCGTGGCGCGCTCCGTGAAAAATGCAGGAAGGTGAATTGATTGTTGCAAAATTGTAAAGATTGGACAAGCATTCGCCTGCCCATGACGGCGGGCCTGCTGGCCGGGCTGCTGGTGCTGCTCATGCCCCTCCTGTGGGTGGATGGGCCGGAGCCGGGGGCGGCGGCAGCGCCGGAGGTCAGCCACGCTCCGGCAGAAACGGCGGCGGAGCCGTCCCCATCTTCTGCCCAGACCGCCCCGGCAGCGGACGACGGAGCGTACACCGTCCGGGTGCTGACGGAGGGCGGGGTGGAGGAGCAGACCATGGCGGATTACCTCTGGTCGGTGACGGCGGCGGAAATGCCCGCCGGGTTCGAGCCGGATGCCCTGCGGGCGCAGGCGGTGTGCGCCCGGACGTACACCCTCTGGAAGGCCACCCACAACTCAAAGCACAAGGAGCAGGGGGCGGACGTGTGTACCGATTCCGCCTGCTGTCAGGCGTACATCACCAAGGAAGCCGCGGCGGAGCGCTGGGGCGCGTCGGCGGCGGAGTACACGGCGAAGATCGCCGCCGCCGTGGCGGACACCTCCGGCGTCATCGCCGCCTACGACGGCAAGCCCATTCAGGCAGTGTTTTTCTCCTCCGCCTCCGGGGCCACCGAGGACGCGGCGGCGGTGTGGGGGAACGCCCTGCCCTATCTGGTGTCGGTGGACAGCCCGGAGGGGGACGAGGTGCCCAATTACCGCTCGGAAACGGTCCTCACCCGGGACGAGGTAAAGTCGCTGGTGACGGCGGCCTACCCCGGGGCGGACCTGTCCGGGGAGCCGTCGGAGTGGTTCCAAAACGTGACCTACACAGCTTCCGGCCGGGTGGCGTCGGTGGGCGTGGGCGGCGTGACATTATCCGGCGGCGCGGCCCGGAATTTGTTTTCCCTGCGCTCCGCCTGCTTCACCGTGGCTTATGCCGAAGGGTGCTTCACCTTTTCCGTCATCGGCTACGGCCACGGGGTGGGGCTGAGCCAGTACGGGGCCAACGCCATGGCAAAGGCGGGAAGCGGCTGGCGGGACATTCTGGCCCACTACTACACCGGCGTGACGCTGGAGCCGGGCTGGTAAGGGGATTTTCCCTTGAAATCGGCGGGCATTGCTGATATACTACCATGGGTCTGAACAGCCTGTACTATTAAATATAGAATAAACATAAAGAAATGGGAGATGCGCGCAATGAACACCCGTTATGACGTCATGATCCTCGGCACCGGTGAAGCCGGAATTTTCGCCGCCTATGAGCTGAGCCTCAAGTGCCCCGGCGCCAAGGTGCTGGTGGTGGATCAGGGAGCGGACATTTATCACCGGAGCTGCCCCATCGTGGCGGGCCGGGTGAAGAGCTGCATCCACTGCAAGGTGTGCGGCACCATGTGCGGCTTCGGCGGCGCGGGCGCGTTCTCCGACGGAAAATATAACTTCACCACCGCCTTCGGCGGCTGGCTCACCGACTTTCTGGACGAGCGGGAGGTCATGGACCTCATCGACTACGTGGACAGCCTGAACGTCAAGCACGGCGCCACCACCGAGGTGTACTCCACCTCCACCCCCGAGGCCAAGGCGCTGGAGAAGCAGGCGCTGGAGCACGACCTCCATCTCCTTCAGGCCCGGTGCAAGCATCTGGGCACCGAGAACAACCTGAAGATCCTCACCAACATCTACGAGGCCATCCGGGACAAGCATACCTTCCTGTTCAACACCGCCGTGCAGGACATCGAGGCGGACGCCGACGGCGGCTACGTCCTCATCACCGAGGACGGCCAGCGCTATTCCGCCCCCTACCTCATTGCCGGGCCGGGCCGGAGCGGCGCGGAGTGGTTCTCCAACCAGTGCAAGAAGCTGGGGCTGGAGCTCATCAACAATCAGGTGGACATCGGCGTCCGGGTGGAGCTGCCCGCCACCGTGTTTGAGCATATCACCAACGTGGTGTACGAGTCCAAGCTGGTCTACCGCACCAAGCAGTACGGCGACCCGGTGCGCACCTTCTGCATGAACCCCTACGGCCATGTAGTGGCGGAGAATGTGGAGGGCATCAATACCGTCAACGGCCACTCCTACTCCGACCCGAAGCTCCAGAGCGAGAACACCAACTTCGCCCTGCTGGTATCCAACCGGTTCACCTCCCCCTTCAACGAGCCGTACCGCTACGGCAAGCACATCGCGTCCCTGTCCAACATGCTGGCCGGCGGCGTGCTGGTCCAGCGCTTCGGCGACCTGGTGTCCGGCATCCGCACCAACGACCACCGGCTGGGCAAGTCCTTCACCCGGCCCACCCTGACCGCCGCTGTCCCCGGCGATCTGTCGCTGGCTCTTCCCAAGCGCCAGCTGGACGACATCATCGAGATGATCTACGCGCTGGACAAGCTGGCCCCCGGCACCGCCAACTATGACACCCTGCTCTACGGCGCGGAGGTCAAGTTCTACTCCGCCCGCATCCAGTTGTCCCACCAGCTGGAGACTGCCATGCCCGGCTTCTTCGCCGTGGGCGACGGCGCAGGGGTCACCCGCGGCCTCGCGCAGGCGGGGGCTTCCGGTGTGAAAGCGGCCAGAGTGGTGGCGGAGCGGCTGAACGAGCAGTGACGCGCGCCGCCCGCAAAATTGGGCGCAAAGAATAAAAAAGGCCGCCGCAGGCGGCCCCCGGATCAAAGCCCAGCGACAGCGGGTTTGATCCGGAAAGGAGAAGCAGGGGAGCGGGCGAAGTTTTTGCCGAACGGCGGAAACGGAGCGAAGCGGACTTTGCGGCGGCAACGGTTCTTGCACAAAATAATTATTTTTTGACGCCCAAAACCCCGGTGAGCCGCCGCCGCTGCGCCCCTGCTTCCACAGCGGAAAAACGGCGCAAAGCCAGCGGGCAGAGAGTTTTCCACAGCTTCCACAAAGTTTTCCACAAAACTGCGGAAAGCTTTTTGGTAGACATAAAAGATGTCAAGAATTATTTCTCCGCCGATTATCACAAAAATGAACCCGGGCCGTGACCACGCAGGTCACAGCCCGGGTTTTATTGGTTAAAGAAAGCCAGCAGCCCGGTCGGTGGTTATGATTTTTTTCACCGATGGGTCGGCAAACTCAGTAAGGTTTTTTGTGGCTGCGACAACAGTGCCGCCCTTATTTTCCCACGCAGAACCGCTCGAAGATCCGGCTGGTGATGTCCTCCCGGACGGTGCGTCCGGTGAGCTCACCCAGTGCGGACATGGCCTCCTCCACGTCGGTGAGCACCGCGTCGGGGGGAAAGCCCGCCCGCAGGGCGTCCGCCGCCCGGGCCACGGCCTGCTGGGCGCGGCCGGCCGCCTCGGCCTGCCGGGCATTGGTGAGCAGCGTCCCGGGCCGCAGGCCGGGGTCGTCGGGGAAGAACCCGGCCACCGCCCGCTCCAGCTCATCCAGCCCCTGCCCGCTGGCGGCGGACAGGACCACCAGCGGCACGCCCTCCGGCCGGGGCACCCGGGCCATCCGGGGGGAGGGCAGGTCGGCCTTGGTGCAGACCAGCACTGTGGGTCCGTGGGCGGCAGCGGTGCGCAGCAGCTCCAGATCCTCGTCCACCCACGGCTGGGAGCCGTCCACCAGCACCAGCGCCAGCTCCGCGCGCTGGAGGGCCGCCCGGCTGCGCTCCACCCCCAGCTGCTCCACCGCGTCCTCCGAATCCCGGAGCCCGGCGGTGTCGATGAGCCGCAGCAGCGTGTCCCCGAGGGTCACCGTCTCCTCCACCGTGTCCCGGGTGGTGCCGGGGATGGGGGTGACGATGGCCCGGTCGTAGCCAACCAGTGCGTTGAATAGGGTGGACTTGCCCGCGTTGGGGCGACCCACGATGGCGCAGGGCACGCCCTCGGTCAGTGCCCGGCCCCGGCGATAGGTGGCGGCCAGCCTTTGGAGCTTTTCTCCGGCGGCAGTGAGGGCGGCGGAGATCTCCTCGGCCTCAAAGGGGTCAATGTCCTCGTCCGGGTAGTCCAGCACCGCGTGGAAGTGGGCCATGAGGTCGGTCAGGCCGTCGTACACCTCGCCGATGACGGCGGACAGCGCCCCGGACAGCTGCCCCGCCGCCTGCCGGACGGCCCCGGCGCTCCCGGCATGGATGAGGTCGGCCACCGCCTCCACCTGTGTCAGATCCAGCTGCCCATTGAGGAAGGCCCGGCGGGTGAATTCCCCGGCGAGGGCCTGCCGGGCTCCGGCGGCGAACAGGGCCTCCAGCCCCAGCGCCAGCGCGGCCGGGGAGCCGTGGCACTGAAGCTCCGCCGTGTCCTCGCCGGTGTAGCTGTGAGGGCCGTGGGACACAGTGGCAAGGCACCGGTCGATGGCCTGCCCGCCCGCGTCCCGGAGGGTGCCGTACACCAGCTGCCGGTCGGGGCGTTCCGACATGGGGCCGCCGCGGTCGGGGGTGAACACCCGGTCGATGACGGCGATGGACTCCGGCCCGGACAGCCGGAGGATACCGATGGCGGAGGGGATGGCCGCCGTGGCGATGGCGGCAATGGTATCGTTCATAAGCTCACCTCGTGGGGTTGTTTGACATCAGTTTACCACGCCGCCGCTCTTTTTTCAACGCGGGGCGGTTTTTGTTGCGCCGGGGACGGGAGTGTGGTAAACTAAGGGAAATCCAATGTCAGGAGGTTTTTTCCATGATCGAGCTGAACATGATCTCTTACAAGCTGCAGGACATGCAGTTTTTCAACAAGCTGGA
Organism: uncultured Oscillospiraceae bacterium; assembly: GCA_934675115.1. GTDB lineage: Bacteria > Bacillota > Clostridia > Oscillospirales > Oscillospiraceae > Enterenecus. The sequence continues at coordinate 11,522 of CAKUPH010000002.1, forward strand.
CAAGCCCGGTCAGGTGCAGCTGGAGAACAATTTCTCCTATTCCGTGGACTACAATAAGGAAAACACCCGCTGCATCGCCAAGCTGTACCAGTGCGTGAAGGACAAGTGCGACGACGAGAACCACAAGTTCTTCGTGTCGGTGGAGATGCTGGGCGTGTTTGACATCGTCGGCCCCGTCACTGACGAGGACAAGAAGGAGATCCATGTGCGCACCTATCAGCAGGTGTTCCCCTATGCCGAGCTGCTGGTCAAGCAGCTGTGCGCCGCCGGCGGCATGCCCAACTTCATGCTCCTGCGCCACAAGATGGACCCGGAGCAGGTGGCTTTGAACAAGAAGCAGTAAAAGCAGTAAAAACGCCCTCATCCCGCTGGGATGAGGGCATTTTTTGCTTTTTGGGCACTTTTGCGGAAAATTCATCCGGGCCTTTTCCACGCAAAAAAAGAGCCGCCCGCCTCACGAAAGACGTTCAGCTCTTTTCCTCGAAGGTCGCGCCGCAGGTGCGGCAGTGGACGGTGATGCGCCCCTTGCCCCGGGGCACCCGCATCTGCTGGCCGCAGTTGGGGCACTTGAAGTAGCGGTGCTCCTTGTCGCGCATCCGGGCGCGGTGGGAGTTCCAGCGGTTCCGCATGGGCCGGACGATCTGGAGGAACTTCGTGTTCTCCGCCCGCCGCCGGGCCAGATTACGGGACAGCATCCGGAACAGGGTGATGAACAGCACGATATATTCGAGAATGACCAGCGTCAGCATCACGCCGTTGGGGGCGAAGCGCTGGACGATCATCTGGACGAGCCACAGCAACAGGTACAGCCCGAGGGTAAAGAGCCCCAGCTGATCTGTGCCGTTCCGGCCATACATAAAGCGCGCCAGCGCGTTCCGGATCATCAGGACTCACCCCTTTCAAAAAATACCGCACTTATTAAAGTCTAAACCTTATCATAATATCGAAAAATGACTGAGTCAATGGCAAAACCGTAAACAATATGTGAATTTGCACATTGCGCGGCAGACAAAAAGTTGCTATACTGCAAAATCAGAAGGAATCACTGCGGGGAGGCTGCGCCTATGGATCGCATCGACAAGGAAAATTATTATCTGGACATCGCGGGCACCGTGCTGGAGCGGTCCACCTGCATGCGCCGGTGCTACGGCGCCATCATCGTCAACCACGACGAGATCGTGTCCACCGGCTACAACGGTGCGCCCCGTGGGCGGCGGAACTGCGCCGATCTGGGCTACTGCACCCGGGAGGCCATGAACATCCCCTCCGGCCAGCGGTACGAGCTGTGCCGCTCCGTCCACGCCGAGGCCAACGCCATCATCTCCGCCTCCCGCCGGGAGGTGCTGGGGGCCACGCTCTACATGGTGTGCAAGGACCCCAAGACCGGCGAGCTGCTGCCCGGCTCCACCTCCTGCTCCATGTGCCGGCGGCTCATCATCAACGCGGGCATCGAGAAGGTGGTCATCCGGGACACCCCCACGGAGTACCGGGTGGTGGACGTCCAGCGGGAGTGGATCGACGAGGACGATTCGTTGCCGGAAAATGCTGTGCATTGAACAGGGCCCCGCCTCGGCGGGACGGCACGGGTGTGCCGTGCAAGCGTTTGCCGCAGGCAAACCTTGGCGCAAGGGCGAATTCAGTTCGCCCGCGCAAAATGGATCGGGGTCCCCGGGCGGCGGAGCCGTCTGGGGTGGACGATTCGCTGCCGGAAAATATGTAACGTAATTATAAGGTAAAAGCGCGGAAGGCCGACGGCCTTCCGCGCTTTTTCGCGTTTCTGCTTACTTGCCGGGGATGGTGAGCACTGTGCCGACACGGATCATGTTGGGATTGCGGAGAACGGCGCGGTTGGCCTCATACAGCTCGGTCCAGCGGAAGCCGCTGCCCAGCAGGTTTTTGGCGATCTTCCACAGGCTGTCGCCCTTCTTCACCACATAGGTGGAGGCGGGGGCGGGCTCGGGCTGAGGCTCGGGCTTCTCGGGTGCGCCGGGGCCTTCGGTCAGCTCCACCACGGAGCCGTCCTCGCCGCGGGCGAAGCGGGACATGTACTCCCACGCCAGAGAGGCGTACACGTTGGAGCAGGCGTGGGACACGCCCTCCGCGCCCACCAGCCGGACCATGGGATTGGTGTAGCCGTCGGCGTAGAAATCGCTGATGTTGTAGCGGATGCCCTGATAGACGCGGCTGTCGTCGGTGTCGGCCTTGTAGCCCCAGGGGTTGATGGAGTAGTCGGGGTCGCCGGCCTTGATGCCGTTGAAGGTCATGGCCGCGGAGGCCACGTTGCCGCCCATGGCGTTGACGGCGGTGTTCCCGGCATCGTCCACGGTCACGTTCTTGTCATCGGCAAGGCCGGTGAGGAAGAAGGTGGGCATGTCGTAGGTCTCGGTATCGATGTTGAACTCGCCCAGCTTGGGGAAGCCCGCCATGGGGGCCGCGGCGGCAAAGACGCCGGCGTTCATGTAGCTGGTGAAGAAGGTGTTCATGCCGCCCATGGAGAAGCCGGTGAGGTACACCCGGGAGCGGTCGATGTTGTAGTTCTCCAGCGTCTCGTTGACGATGGTCATGACGCAGTCAACGGCCACGCCCTTGCTGGCGATGTCGTTGAGGTAGTCGGGAGCCACGAGGATGAAGCCCTCCTGAGCGGCCATGTCGGCCCAGCCGCAGGTGGCGGCGGGGCACAGGGGGTCCTCGCTGAAGCCGTGGAGCAGCACGACCAGCGGCACGGCCTTGCCGCCGGTGTAGGAGTCGGGAACGTAGTCGTAGGCGTTGTAGTCCTTGCCGTCGTAGTTATAGGTGTGCTCCTTGACGGTGAGGCCCAGCTCGCCGTAGTTGGGCCAGGTCATGAGCACCCACTCGCTCATGTCGGCGGTGTTGATGACCACGTTGTTGAGCATGGGGGCGCGGGTCAGGCGGGAGAGCATGGAGCCCCACGCCTCGGCGATGACCTTGGCGTCGAAGCTGCTGCCGCCGGTTTTGACGACGACCTGCTTTTCGGTGTAGCCGCTGTTGACGAAGTGACCGGCGGCCTTCTCGCTGTCGGTGCCGTTGACGGCCTTGTAGTAATCAACGGCGGTCTGTCCGGCGTTGACCAGATAGGCGGGCAGGGCCAGCCCCTTGGCAAGGCCCTTGTCCATCTCGCCGCCGAAGGTGAGGATGCCGGCGATGCGGCCGGCGTTCTGGCTCAGCACGTTGTTGACGAAGGTGGCACCTGTGCCCTCAGCCATGATGTACTGGAGGTTGTTGTAGGTGCATCGCTTGAACTCGCCGGTGGGCGGGGTGAAGGAGATGATCTTGCCGCCGGCCAGATAGATCTGGGACTCATAGTAGACGTTCAGGTCGTCCTGAGTGAAGCCCTTGCCGTCCAGCGGGTTGGGGCAGACGATGTACGCCGGGGCGGCCTCGGCGATGTCGATCAGGCCCATCCTCTCCAGCGCGGCGAGGGCCTCGTCCCGGCTGGCGTAGGGCTTGTCAGGGTAGACGTAGATGACGGCGTTGAGCTGGCCGCTCATCAGGTCAAAGTCGTGGGGATCGGAGGGAGAGTACAGGTAGAAGGAATAGTCGCTTTTCGGGGTGTAGGCGCTGTCGGTGACGGCGATGTTCTCCAGCAGCTCGAACGTGCCCTTCAGTTCGCCTTTCGCCGGGGCGGCCATGGAAGGCAGTGCGCAGACGGAGAACAGCAGGGCGGCGCTCAGCACCGAGGAGACGATGCGTTTGAGTCCGATTTTCATAGGGTCCACTCCTTTTTGCTTTGATAGCTTCATCTTACCAAATCCGGCGGGCGGGGACAAACACAAGTTTTTTGAATATCACAGGAAAAACCTTGTGCTGTCGAAAGAAAATGTGCTATTATGTAGAAAATGACGGGGGATGACGGCGTTGAATTTGAATAATCTGCGGTGCTTTCTGACAGTGGTAGAGACGGGCTCCATCTCCCGGGCGGCGAAGGAGGGCTTCGTGACCCAACAGGCCGTCAGTGAGCAGATCCGGCGGCTGGAGCAGGACTTCCAGACGCCCCTTCTGGAGCGCACCCGGCCCGTCCAGCTCCCGGCGGGGCGGTTCTGCGGCCCGGGGCGGGTGAATGCCGCGGGCCTTGCGGACATGGATCTGGTGCTGTACCGCTGCTCCGCCGGGCTGGAGGCCGCCGTGCTGCCGGAGCACTACGCCCGGATGGCCTTCGCGGGCAGCGGCGATGTTTGTATTTTCCCCATCGTGCCGGAGATTGCCGCCTTTCAGGTAGGGGTGGGCGTGTGGCGGGACCGCCCGGTCAGTACCGCCGCCCGGGCGTTCATCCGGCTGGCCCGGGAGGAACTGGCCGGTATGTGAGCCGGTGAATATTATATAATGTGCCGCCGGAGTGGGGAACCGCTCCGGCATTTTCCCGTTTTCCCCGCCGAAATGAAAAATCTTAATGAAATCTTCAGAAGATTTCTATTGTTTTCCCCCTCGGCCGCGTATATACTGACTGTACCAATACGGTTAATACAGCTAACGCGGAAAACGAGAGGAGAACCCTATGCCCATCCTTGAAGTCGAACATGTAAAAAAGATCTATTCCACCCGCTTCGGCGGGCAGAAGGTGGAGGCGCTGGCCGACGTGTCATTCACCGTGGAGGAAGGGGAGTACATCGCCATCATGGGCGAGTCCGGCTCCGGTAAGACCACCCTGCTGAACATTCTGGCCGCCCTCGACCGGCCCACCGCCGGGGCGGTGCGTCTGGCGGGCCGGGATCTGGCCGGGGTGAAGGAGCGGGACATGGCCGCCTTCCGCCGGGACAACCTGGGCTTTGTGTTTCAGGATTTCAACCTGCTGGACACCTTTTCCCTCCGGGACAACATTCTCCTGCCCCTTGTGCTGGCGGGGAAGAAGTACCCGGAGATGGAGGAGCGGCTGGAGCCGCTGGCCCGGACGCTGGGGATTCAGGAGCTGCTGGACAAGTACCCCTACGAGGTGTCCGGCGGCCAGAAGCAGCGCTGCGCCGTGGCCCGTGCCCTCATTACCCGGCCCCAGATCGTGCTGGCCGACGAGCCCACCGGGGCGCTGGACTCCCGTGCGGCGGACAGCCTGATGGACCTCTTCGCCGCCGTCAACCGGGCGGGGCAGACGGTGCTCATGGTCACCCACTCCACCGCCGCCGCCAGCCGGGCGGGCCGGGTGCTGTTCATCCGGGACGGCCGGGTGTACTACGAGATCCGCCGGGAAAACCGGAGCGGCGGCGACATGTACCGCCTGATCTCCGAGACCCTCACCCGCCTTGCCGCCGGAGGTGAGACCCTTGCGTAACGCCCTCTATCCCCGGCTTGCCGCCCAGAACCTCCGGCAGAACCGCCGGTTTTACCTGCCCTACCTGCTGGCCCTCGTGGGGCTGGCCGCCGCCTTTTACGTCATGGCCGCCCTGTCCATGGATCAGGGCGTGCAGGAGCTGCGGGGCACGGAGTTCGTCTCCTACATGATGAGCCTTGGCCTTGTGGTGGCGGCCATCCTGTCCGCCGTGCTGGTGCTGTATATCAACAGCTTCCTGATGAAGCAGCGGAAAAAGGAACTGGGCCTTTACAACATCCTCGGCATGGGCAAGGGCAACATTGCCCGGCTCCAGTGCTGGGAGAGCTTTTACACCGCCCTCATCGGCATCGCGGGCGGCATCCTGTGCGGCATTGCCCTCCACTGGCTGTCCACCGTGGTCCTCGTCCGGCTGCTCCGGTTCGCCGTCCCCTTCCGGCCGGGAGTGTCCCCCGCCGCCATGGCCATGACGGCGGCGCTGTTCGGCGGCCTTCTGCTGCTGGCCCTGCTGTTGAATCTGGGCCGGGTGCGCCTGTCCGACCCCATCGAGCTCCTCCGGGGCGGCCAGACCGGCGAGCGGGAGCCCCGCACCCGCTGGCTGCTGGCCGTCATCGGCGCGGCGGCGCTGGGCGGCGGCTACGCCATCGCCGTCCTCGTGGACGACCCCGTGATGGCGGTGGCGCTCTATTTTCTGGCGGTGCTGCTGGTCATCATCGGCACATACTGCCTGTTCACCGCCGGGAGCATCGCTCTGCTGAAGCTGCTGCGGAAAAACAAGCGCTTTTACTACCAGACCGGCCACTTTATCGGCGTGTCCGGCATGCTCTACCGGATGAAGCGCAACGCCGTGAGCCTTGCCAACATCTGCATCCTGTCCACCATGGTCATGGTCATGATCTCGGGCACGCTGGCCCTCTATCTGGGCACCGGGAAGATCATCGCCACCCAATACCCCACCAGCCTCCGGATGGAGGTACAGTACGCGCAGGGGGAGGAGGAACCCTTCAACAGCCAGATGGCGGCGGATCTGGCCGTCCGCTTCGTCGAGGAGCAGAACATCCCCGTTCAGGATGTGCGCACAGTCCGGTATCTGAGCTTTTCCATGTGCAGGGAAGGGGATGAGGATGGCTGGCTGCTGGCCATCAGCAGCGACCGGGCCAGCAACCGCAGCGCCTATTTTCTGACCGCCGCTGACTATGCCGCCCTCACCGGGCTGGCGGCCCCGGCGCTGAACTCCGGGGAGATCGCGGTGTGCGGCGGACAGGGGGCGGACGCCCCGGCGCCCGGGCCGTTGGAGTTCCGGACGGTGGAGGGGAAAACCTTACGGTTCGATGTGGCCGCCTTCCTGCCGGAGATCGCGTATTTTTCCGCCACCTTCGATGTGTTTGAGGTGGTCTGCTTCGTGGTGGCGGATGAGGCGGCGCTGTCCGACATATACCGGTTCAAGCAGTATCAGGACTACAGCTGCCTGATTTTTTTGGATCTGGACTGCACCGCCGGGGAGGAGCTGGCGCTGGAGGATGCATGGTATGATGCCGCCATGGACGAGAACTTTTTCGCCGGCACCGGAAGCTGGGAACGCTGGAGCGTCGTCAGCCGGGCGGAGATGGAGGTGGAGGGCTACGCCATGGCCGGGGGCTTCCTGTTCCTGGGCATCCTGCTGGGCGGTATCTTCCTGCTGGCCACGGCCCTTATCCTTTATTATAAGCAGGTGTCCGAGGGCTACGAGGACCGGGGCCGGTTCGAGATCATGCGCAAGGTGGGCCTGAGCCAGCGGGAGGTCCGCGCCTCCATCCGCAGTCAGGTGCTGCTGGTGTTCTTCCTGCCCATTGCGGCAGCCGCCGTCCACATTCTCTTTGACTTCAACATGGTGGTGAAGCTCCTGTCCCTGCTGTCGGTGCGCAGCGTGGGCCTCATCGCCGCCTGCACCGGCGGCACGCTGCTGGTCTTTCTGGCGGTGTACGGCCTGATGTACCTGCTCACCGCCCGGACGTATTATAAGATCGTCCGCTGACGCAATTTCATAGGAAATGCCAAAGGCCCGGGGGAAAGCTCCCCCGGGCTTTTGACACTTTGTGAATAACTTTCGGATTTTCGCTTGACAGAAAAGATTCAGACCTTTACAATAGAAGCGGATAATTTTGAGGGACCGGGTGGATTTTCGCCTGTTTGAGCGATCTAAGCGCCGTTTGACGCGTTTTCATATATTTTTTATCTCGCAATATATGACAATATGACACTCAGATACCGCGCCCATGTGGCGGGGCGGTTTTTCAGTTATCGCGGTGTGCCGTTTCGGCGCATCGCGTCTTATTTTTGAATTTAAGAGAAAAACCACAAACAGGAGGTGTGGAAACCAACATGATGTCAATTATCTTAGCTGTGATCCTGATGATCGTTGCGCTGGCGCTGGGCCTCATCTTCGGCGCGCTCATCGGCTATCAGCGCCGCAAGGCGACGGCTGAGCGGGAGATCGGCTCCGCCGAGGAGGAGGGCCGCCGCATCCTGAACGAGTCCATCAAGAACGCCGAGAACAAAAAGCGCGAGGCCACCGTGGAGGCCAAGGAGATCATCCTCAAGGAGCGCACGGAGTTCGAGAAGGAGGTCAAGGACCGCCGCAGCGAGCTGTCCCGTCAGGAGAACCGCCTGAACCAGAAGGAAGAAAATCTGGACCGCAAGACGGAAAATCTGGAGAAGAAGGAAAATCAGGTTTCCGCCCGGCTCGCTGAGCTGGACGCGGAGAAGGAGGAGCTGGACGAGGTCAAGCGCAGCCAGCTCGAGGTGCTGGAGCGCATTTCCGGCCTGACCACCGAGGAAGCCAAGCGCTACCTCATCGACCAGCTGGCCGACGAGGTCACCCACGAGGAGGCCGTGAAGCTCAAGGAGATCCAGGCCCGCTTCAAGGAGGAGGCCGACACCTACGCCCGGGAGCAGATCGCGCTGGCCATCCAGCGCTGCGCCGCCGACCACGTGGCCGAGGCCACCGTGTCCGTGGTGCCCCTGCCCAACGACGAGATGAAGGGCCGCATCATCGGCCGCGAGGGCCGCAACATCCGCACGCTGGAGACCATGACCGGCGTGGACCTCATCATCGATGACACCCCCGAGGCCATCACCGTGTCCTGCTTTGACCCCGTCCGCCGGGAGATCGCCCGGCTGGCGCTGGAGAAGCTCATCCTCGACGGCCGCATCCATCCCACCCGCATCGAGGAGATGGTGGAGAAGGCCAAGCGCGAGGTGGACGCCACCATCAAGGCCGAGGGCGAGCGCGCCGTGTTCGAGACCAACGTCCACGGCCTGAACCCCGAGCTGGTCAAGCTGCTGGGCCGCCAGCACTACCGCACCAGCTACGGCCAGAACGTGCTGAACCACTCCATCGAGGTGTCCCATCTGGCGGGCCTGCTGGCCGCCGAGATCGGCGCCGACGTGACGCTGGCCAAGCGGGCCGGCCTGCTCCACGATCTGGGCAAGTCCATCGACCACGAGGTGGAGGGCTCCCACGTGCAGATCGGCGTGGAGCTGGCCCGGAAGTACAAGGAGAGCGAGGAAGTCGTCCACGCCATCGAGGCCCACCACGGCGACGTGGAGGCGAAGACCATTGTGGCCTGCCTCGTTCAGGCGGCGGACGCCATTTCCGCCGCCCGCCCCGGCGCCCGCAAGGAGAACGTGGAGTATTATATCAAGCGTCTGGAGAAGCTGGAGGAGCTCACCTCTTCCTTCCCCGGCGTGGACAAGGCCTATGCCATTCAGGCCGGCCGGGAGGTCCGCATCATGGTCAAGCCCGAGGAGGTCTCCGAGGACCGCATGGTGCTCCTTGCCCGGGAGATCGCCAAGAAGATCGAGGACGAGCTGGAGTACCCCGGCCAGATCAAGGTCAACCTCGTCCGGGAGACCAAGGCCATCGAGTACGCGAAGTAAAAACCGCCGGAGGGCGGACGAAGAGCGGCATAACATCGGTTGTGCCGCTCTTTTATATCCGAAAGCGATCACAAACCGACGGGATTTCGGCGGAAAACGCATAAGCGGAGCCGTTTCCGCGATTGCCATTCCCCTATAAATGTGCTATGATATAATAAGCCGCGTACAGCGGCAAAGAATCATCATCAGAAGAGGAAGTTTTTATGGATACCTTCAAACGCCCGGAGTTGAGCGACCGCCAGTGGGTGGTCGACCTGCTTGCCAAAGAGGGCAGCCGGGCCTGTGAACACAATTTCGCGAGCATTTACCTCTGGGCCACCGCCTATCCCCAGAAGATCGCCCGGGTGGGCGACCGCCTGCTGGTGGAGATGCTGGGCGGCCCCGGCCTGAGCCACCTGTTCCCCATGGGCGCGGGCCCGCTGGCCCCGGCGCTGGACGCGGCCAAGGCGGACGCCGAATCTCACGGCGCGCCCCTCACCCTCATCTGCCTGACGGCGGAGCAGAAGGCCCAGCTGGAGGCGGAGTTCCCCGGCCGGTTCGTCTTTCGGGAGGACCGGGACGGCTTTGACTACATCTATACCATCGACAAGCTGGCCGACCTGTCCGGCAAAAAGCTCCACGCCAAGCGCAACCACATCAGCCGCTTCTGCGACCAGTTCCCCGACTGGATGTTTGAGCCCATCGGCCCGGACAACATCGCCGACTGCCTCGACATGGAGGAAAAGTGGTACGCCGAGCAGGTGGCCGACGACCGGGCGGATGCCAATCTGGGCCACGAGAAGGACGCGGTGGAGACCGCCCTGCGCCACATGGACGAGCTGGGCGTGTCCGGCGGCCTGATCCGGGCGGAGGGCCGGGTACTGGCCTTCTCCATGGGCAGCATGACCACCGCCGACTGCTACAATGTGCACTTTGAGAAGGCCTACGGCGAGATCCAGGGCGCCTACGCCGTCATCAACCGGGAGATGGCCCGGTGGGTGCGCGCCACCCACCCGGAGGTGGCCTATTTCAACCGGGAGGACGACATGGGGCTCGAGGGCCTGCGGAAGGCGAAGCTGTCCTACTATCCGGATATCCTGCTGGAGAAATTCAGCGCCAGAGAGGCATAAAAAAAGGGCGGCGCTGCCGCCCTTTTTTTATGCCGGAGCCGCCGGTGGTATGAGCCTTATAACATAATAGTCACTATAATTCGAACAATTCGTATAAGAATAACGTATTTACTTTAAGAAAACTGTACGATATAATGAAGAGCCGGAGGAAATCCTTATGATCGAATTACGCAGAGCCAGACCCGGAGAGGAAGCGGCGGTAGCCGCCCTCTGGAATCAGGTGTTCGGAGACGACGAGACTTTTCTGGCGGACTTTTACCGCCTGTGCGTGCCCTACGACCGCATTCTGGTGCTGGTGGAGGACGGCGTGCTGCGCACCATCCTGTGCGCGCCGCTGATGACCTTCCGCTTCCCCAACGGGAAGAGCCTGAAGAGCGGCTATATGTACGCCCTCGCCAGCGACCCGGACATCCGGGAGCGGGGCTTCGGGCGGCAGATGATGCGCTACGGCGAAACTTATTTAAAAGGAGAGGGCGCGGACTGCGCCATTCTCGTCCCGGCGGAGCCGTCGCTGTTCCGCTTTTTCGACAGCCTTGACTACGTCCCGGCCTTCGCCCACATCCGGCGGGAATTTTCCCGGGATGAGGTGACGGCGATCGCCGAGGGAGCCGTCCCCATTGCCCCGGCGGAGTACAATGCCATCCGCCGCCGCTGGCTGGAGGGCCGCTGCTACGCCGACTGTGACGATAAGCTGGTGGAGTTCCAGCAGTTCCTGTCCCACGCCGCCAGCGGTGACATCTACTCGCTGGCCCTGCCCGGCGGAACGGGCTGCGCCGCGGTGGAGATGGACGGCGACACCGCTATGGTCAAGGAGCTTCTGTGCGAGAGCGCCGACGTGGCCGCCGCCCTCGGGATGCTGGCAGCCCGGCAGGAAGCGGAGCGCTATGTGGTTCGCCGCCCCGTCTGGTACGGCGAGCCCGGTGAGCGGGTGCTGTGGGGCGCGGTGCGCTGGCTGTACGACCACCCGTCTCCCTGGTGCCCGGAGGGCACCGATGGCTATCTTGGGCTGGCCTTTGACTGACAGATTTGTCAAGAAACTGGAAAAACATAGAAAAGGCGACAAAACGTTTGCAATTGTACCGCGGGTTTTTATTGCATTTTTAACAAGCCTGCGTTATAATACGATATGATTTCCGGGGGGACGCGGCGGATTGCAGACCGGCGCGGCTCGGGGGAAAACAAGCAAAAAGGGGGAATAGCTTTGAGCGGAGGCAAAGTATTCATTGAGCTCAAAGACATCGTGAAGATCTTCCCCGGCGTCCGGGCGCTGGATGGCGTCTCATTCGACATCCGTGAGGGCGAGGTACACTCGCTGTGCGGTGAGAACGGCGCGGGAAAATCGACACTGATCAAGGTCATGACCGGCGCCCACGAGCGGGACGGCGGCGATTACCTGATCGACGGACAGTCCGTGAGCTTCAAGTCCACCACCGAAGGCATTGCCAAGGGTGTTTCCTGTGTGTATCAGGAACTGTCCATCGCGCCCCAGCTGGACGTGGCAAAGAACCTGTTCATTGGCAACCTGCCCATGAAGGGCGGTCTGGTGGACCACAAGACGCTGTATAAGCGGGCCGCCGAGATCCTCGCCGAGCTGGATATGCACATCTCGCCCAAGACCATCGCGGGCGACCTGTCCGTGGGCCAGCAGCAGATGATCGAGATCGGCCGTGCGCTGACCCGCAACGCCCGGCTCATCATTATGGACGAGCCGACCTCCTCTCTGTCCGAGGCGGAGACGGAGACTCTGTTCCAGATCATCCGGAAGCTGGTGGCGAAGAACATCGCCGTGGTGTACATCAGCCACAAGCTGGACGAGGTCATGGAGCTGTCCGACCGGATCACCGTCATCCGGGACGGCAAGAACATCATCAGCAAGGACAAGGACCAGTTCACCGAGGAAGAGCTCATCGCCAACATGATCGGCCGCCCGCTGGAGAACCTGTACCTCAAGGAGCCGGCGGAGATCACCGACACCATGCTGGAGGTCAAGGGCCTGACCCGCAAGGGCGTGTTCGAGGACATCTCCTTCTCCGTCCGCAAGGGCGAGGTCGTGGGCTTCTTCGGTCTGGTGGGCGCCGGCCGCTCCGAGATCATGCGCGCCATATTCGGCGTGGATAAGTACGACGCCGGCGAGGTGGTGCTGGACGGCAGGAAGCTCCGCGGGGGCGACCCCGCCGCCGCCATCGACGCGGGCATCGGCTTCTGCACCGAGGACCGGAAGAAGGAAGGTCTGGCCCTGCGGCTGTCCATCCTGCTGAACATGACGCTGGTGCGTCTGCCCTTCCTGTCCAAGGCCGGCGTCATCAACCGGGCCGCGCAGCGCTCCGCCGCCGACGAGTACATGAAGTCCATCTCCATCAAGGCCCCGTCCGTCACCCAGCTGGTGGGCAACCTGTCCGGCGGCAACCAGCAGAAGGTGGTCGTGGCCAAGTGGCTGATGATGGACCCCAAGGTCCTCATCGTGGACGAACCCACCCGCGGCATCGACGTGGGCTCCAAGTCCGAGATCTACGGCCTGCTGTCCGACCTTGCCAAGCAGGGCATGGCCATTATCGTCGTCTCCTCCGAGATCGAGGAGATCATGGGCGTGTGCGACAGCGTCATCACCATTTACGAAGGCAAAAAGACCGCGCAGCTGGAGATCAATGACCAGCTGACCCGCGAGCAGGTGCTCGCCTGTGCTCTGGGCAGCACCATGAACGATTCGGCAGTCGCCGGAAAGGAGGGGGCTGCACAATGAGCGAGAAAAAGAACAGCGGACTGGGCGCTGAAAGCGTCGTGGCGAAGGATCCCCGCTCCGTATGGACCAAATTCATGAGTCTCAACGGAAGCTCCATCCTGCTGGCCACCATTGCGGCGTTCATCCTCTTTGAGATCATTCTTCAGGTGAGAAACCCGGGTTCCGGCGGCCTGCTCTTCATGACCCCGTCCAACCTGATGGGCATCGTCCGTCAGCAGGTCTACATCGGCGTCATCGCCTTCGGCCTGACGCTGGTCATGCTCACCGGCAACATCGACCTGTCTGTGGGCAATATGCTGACCTTCCTGTGCTGCGTCTGCGCCAAGGTCATGATGGCCACCGACAATCTGGCCCTCACCCTGCTGGCCACGCTGGGCCTCGGCATCCTGTGCGGCGTCTTCAACGGCGTGCTGGTCAGCTATGTGAAGCTCAACAGCTTTATCACTTCTTTAGGCTCCAGCTCCATCTTCAGCGCGCTGGCCATGATGGTGTCCGCGGGCACTATTCTGGTCATCCCGGACAGCTGCAGCGCCGCCTTCCGGGCGATGGGCAAGTCCTCCCTCGGCCCCATCCACATCCTCATCGTGTGGTTCGTGCTGGTGGCCGTGGTCCTGGGCCTGCTTCTGAGCCGTACCGTCTACGGCCAGCAGCTGTACGCCATCGGCGCCAATCCCATCGCCGCCCGCTTCTCCGGCATCCGGTACAAGCGGAACATCACCATCGCCTACATCATCACCGGCCTGTGCGTGGCGCTGGCCGCGGTGATCATGATGGCAAACTCCCTCAGCTCCAACCCGCAGTCCGGCTCCAGCAAGGAAATGGAGGTCATCCTCTGCGTCGTGCTGGGCGGCGTGGCCGTCAACGGCGGCAAGGGCTCCGTCTGGGGCACCGTCATCGGCATCCTGTTCTACGGCGTCCTGTCCGCTGGCTTTACCAGCCTGCGTATGCCCATCCACCTCCAGTGGGCGGTCATGGGCCTGATCATGCTGGTGGCCCTGTCTCTGGATGTCCTGAAAGGAAAGGGGGTCAAACTGTGGAAGAGAAAGTAATGGCCTCCAAGGCTCAGAAAAACAAGCAGATGGTCCGTCTGGTCAAGGACAATAACTCCATCATTATTCTGGTGGTCCTTCTGCTGGTGGCCTTTATCGGCGTCAGCGGCTTCAGCAAGGGCTTCTACAACGTCATCAACTACGCCGCCATGTACGGTCCCGTGTGCGTGGGTCTCGGCCTTGTGATGATCACCGGCAATATCGATCTGTCCGCCGGGTTCCAGGCCGGCCTGTCCGGCGTCATGTCCGTCATCGTGTTCAACGCGGTTTACGCCGCCACCGGCGGCAACTCCGTGGCCGCACTGGTGGTGAGCATCGTCGGCGCACTGGTCACCGGCGCCGTCACCGGCGTCATCAACGGCTTCGTGGTGGCCAAGATCGGCGTCTCCCCGCTGATCGCCACCATCGCCTCCAACTTCGCCTATAAGGGCATCGTGTTCTACTTCGCCAGCAGCGCCTTCAGCCCCGATGACGCCGACATCGTCAAGCTCATGGCCAAGACCCGCATCGGCGGTCTGAAGTGGCTCACGCCCTCCGTCATCGTCTTCGCGGTCATCGTGGCGCTGGTCATCCTGTGGATGTACGCCACACGCTTCGGCAACCGTCTCCACGTGGTGGGCGATAACCCCGAGGCCGCGGCCTACGCCGGCATCAGCGTGCCTAAGACCGTCTGGATCACCTATGTCATCAGCGGCGTTCTGGCCGCCGTCAGCGGCTTCGCCATGGTGTCCAACGCGGGCTACGCCATTTACAATCAGGGCAACAGTCTCGCGACCCTGACCATCTCCTGCTGCGTCATCGGCGGCATCAAGATGACCGGCGGCAAGGGCACCGCGTTCCACGTGCTGCTGGGTGTGTTTATCATGCGCGTGATCTCCCAGATCATGGTGGCGCTGTACCTGAGCACCGACATGGTGAACCTCATCACCGGTGTTCTGCTCATTCTGGTCCTGATCATCGACCGCTTCACCAGCACCAAGGAAGTGGAGTGAGTCCCGTTCCCATTTTGTCGATCACCCCGGAAGGGGATCGAAATAAGTCCTGCACAATGATTTGAAAGGATGGAAATCAACATGAAGAAGTTCAAAAAGCTCTTTGCCCTTTTGCTCGCCCTGAGCATGGTGTTCGCTCTGGCTGCCTGCTCCAACAGCGGCGGCAAAGAGTCCAAGACCCCCGACAGCGACGCTTCCCAGCCCGTCGAGAACAACGGCGAGGAGTCCAAGACCCCCGAGGGTGACGGCGCCATCGACCTGTCCGGTAAAACCATTGGCTACGTGACCATCACCTCCACCGCTCCCTGGGGCGGCCGCGTGGGCACCGAGTTTGAGCGGATGGCCAAGGAGTACGGCGCCAAGGTCAACGTTCTGGACGCCCAGACCAACCCCGACGATGTGACCAACTTCTGCATGCAGATGATCGACAACGGCGTTGACGCGCTGGCCGTCTTCGGCGGCGACCCCACCGCCATGGTCGACGTCGCCAAGGCCTGCAAGGACGCCGACATCCCCCTGTTCCTCTGCGCTCTGGACGTGGATGAGGCCGGCCGCGAGTACGCCACCGCCTGCATCGGCCCCGATCAGGAGCAGGCTTTCGTTGACATCGCCAAGTACGTGGTCGATGACAACGGCGCCGATGCCGGCTGCACCGTGGTGCAGATCTCCGGCGTGCCCTTCCTGAAGGACTATCAGCTCCGTGAGGCTGGCTTCGCCGCCGGCACCAAGGACACCAACTACAACCTGCTGGCTCCCGACTATGCGTTCTCCAGCCGCACCGACGCCAAGAAGTTCATGGAGCAGCACCTCCAGGCCGAGGGCGACAACATCAGCATCGTGATGGGCTATGACGACGACCTGACCATGGGCGCTGTTGACGCCATCGACGAGGCTGGCAAGACCGGCACCATCAAGGTGTACTCCTTCACCGGCCAGAACGACGCCATCCAGGCCGTTAAGGACGGCAAGATGGAGCTGACCGTCATGAACCGCGCTGACGACATCGCCGCCGAGACCTGCGTTGCCATCAGCGAGTACTTCGCCACCGGCAGCACCGAGTACTATCACTACACCGATCTGGTCTACATCACCGCCGAGAACGTCGACGAGTGGATCGGCAAGGGCGAATTTTAAAGCGCGAGCGTTTCTGCGGAAACGCTGAGACCGCTGACGCGGCGCGCTTTCAAAGGGGGACCAGTCCCCCTTTGAGGAACCCCCTGCCCTACGGGGCGGACGAGGGATATGCGGCATATGCCGACACAGCCCTCTGAAACCAGCGGGGCGGACGGGAGCCGTCCGGCGCACCTCCGTCACAGACCCTGAACCCCAAAACCCCGGGGCGCATCCGCGCCCCGGGGTTTTTCTGCCCTCGTCTGCATAAAAACTGCACAGAAATGTATAAACATTCCGTGTAATTTGAATCAAACCGCATGAAATGCAGAAAAAACCAAAATAATCCTTGCGTCGGCGGTGCATACGATGTATAATTCAAACATCAAAAGTCCATGTGGACGATTTTTTGGATCGAGGAGAATGAATGATATGAAAAACATGAAGAAAGTGCTGGCCCTTGTGCTGGCTCTGGCCATGGCTCTGGCCATGGCCGCCTGCGGCAGCAAGGATAAGGGCGGCGACGCCGCCTTCACCACCGTGGAGTCCGGTAAGCTGCATATGTCCACCAACGCCGCCTTCCCTCCCTATGAGATGATCGCCGACGACGGCAGCTTCGAGGGCATCGACGTTGAGGTGGCCGCCGCCATCGCCGAGAAGCTGGGGCTGGAGCTGGTCGTGGACGACATGGGCTTTGACGCCGCCCTCACCGCCGTGCAGACTGGCAAGAGCGACATTGCCATGGCCGGTATCACCGTGACCGACGACCGGAAGGAAGTCATGGACTTCTCCGACAGCTACGCCACTGGCATTCAGGTGGTCATCGTCAAGGAGGATTCCCCCATTCAGACCGTTGACGATCTGAGCAACGCCGAGATGATCGGCTGCCAGAAGGCCACCACCGGCTACATCTACTGCTCCGACACCGTGGAGAACGGCGGCTACGGCGAGGACCACGTCACCGCTTACGACACCGGCGCCCTTGCGGTCATGGCTCTGGTCAACGGCCAGATCGACGCCGTGGTCATCGACAGCGAGCCCGCCAAGGCCTTCGTGGCTGCCAACGAGGGTCTGAAGATCCTGGACACCGAGTTTTCCGTTGAGGATTACGCCATTGCCGTGGGCAAGGGCAACTCCGCTCTGCTGGACGCCATCAACAACGCCATGGCTGAGCTGAAGGCCGACGGCACCTTCCAGAGCATCGTGGACAAGTACATCCCCGCCGAGTAAGAAGAAACCCCGGGAAAGGCGGCCAGACTGGCCGCCTTTCTTCTTACGTTTACATTCAGAAAGAAAAGGAGGGCCATCATTATGATCGAATGGCTCGTCAAACTCGGCCCCCGGTTCCACCGGGCCTTCATTGAGGGCAGCCGATGGAAGCTCTACCTCAAGGGTCTGGGCGCAACGGTGGAGATGACCGTTCTGGCCCTCTGCATGGGCATCATTCTGGGCGTTCTGGTGGCCGTTGTTCGGGCGGCTCACGACCAGCAGCGCCCCGGACAGCATAACATCATTCTGGGCATCCTGAACGCGGTGTGCAAGATATACACCACCATCCTCCGGGGTACGCCCATGATGGTCCAGTTGCTGATCTGGGCCTTCGTCGTGTTCAAGACCAGCCGGAACATGATCATGGTGGGCGTGGTGGGCCTCGGCATCAACTCCGGCGCCTACGTGTCCGAGATCGTCCGCGGCGGCCTGATGAGCGTGGACGCGGGCCAGTCTGAGGCGGGCCGCTCCCTCGGCCTGAACTATCTGGACACCATGCGGTTCATCGTTATCCCGCAGGCGTTCAAGAACATCCTGCCCTCGCTGGGCAACGAGTTCATCACCCTGTTCAAGGACACCTCTCTGGTGCAGGCCATCGGCGGCGCGGAGCTTGCCTATTACGCCTCCACCATCGGCGGTACCACCTTCGACTATATGCCGCCCTACATCGGCATCGCCGTGATGTATCTGGTCATCGTGGTGGTGCTCACCGCCCTTCAGGGCAAGCTGGAAAGGAGGCTGCGTCAGAGTGATCGACGTTAAAAATCTCTCCAAGTCCTTCGGCAGCAATCTGGTGCTGGACAACATTTCCGAGCACGTTTACCCCGGGGAAAAGGTGGTCATCATCGGCCCCTCCGGCTCCGGCAAGTCCACCTTCCTGCGCTGCCTGAACCTGCTGGAGACGCCCACCGCCGGCACCGTTACTGTGGACGGCGTGAACATCACCGACCCCAAGACAGACATCGACGTGGTCCGCCGCCAGATGGGCATGGTGTTCCAGCATTTCAATCTGTTCCCCAACATGACCATCCGGAAGAATATCACCCTCGCCCCGGTGCGCACCGGCCTGATGAAGCAGGACGAGGCGGACGAGGAAGCGCTGAAGCTTTTGCGCCGGGTCGGGCTGGAGGAAAAGGCGGACGCCTATCCCGCCCAGCTGTCCGGCGGACAGAAGCAGCGCATCGCCATCGTCCGGGCGCTGGCCATGAAGCCGAAGGTCATGCTCTTCGACGAGCCCACCTCCGCCCTTGACCCCGAAATGGTGGGCGAGGTGCTGGCGGTCATGAAGGAGCTGGCCGACGAGGGCATGACCATGGTGGTGGTCACCCACGAGATGGGCTTTGCCCGGGAGGTGGGCACCCGCGTCCTCTTCATGGACGGCGGCCACATCGTGGAGCAGGGCGCCCCCGACGAGATCTTCTCTCACCCAAAGGAGGCCCGGACGCAGGACTTCCTGTCCAAGGTGCTGTAAGTTCAATCTAAACTCCCGCGGATGTGTCCGCGGGAGTTTTTTGCCCCTGTGGGCGGTTCGGGCGGGAACCCCTTGAAAAACCGGCCGCGTTCCGGTACACTGAGGGCAGAAAAAACGAAGAGGAGGGGACGGCGATGGACCGCGGGGATGTGACCGTCCAGATCATGGCCGGGGGGCGCTCCACCCGCATGGGCCGGGACAAGGCGCTGGTGGAGCTGGGGGGAAGGACCCTGCTCCAACGGGCGCTGGACACGTGGCAAAATTACGGCGGGGCCGTTCAGCTGTCGGTGGGGACAGCGGAGCGGGCGGCGCTGGCTCCGGCGTGCGTGCGCGCAGTGGTTGACCGCTATCAGGACTGCGGGCCGCTGGGCGGCCTGCACGCCGGGCTGCTGGCGTGCCGGACGGAGCTGCTCCTGCTGACGGCGGTGGACTGCCCCTTTGTGACGGCGGAGCTGGCCGACGGCCTGCTGGGGGCCATCGGCGGGGCGGACGCCTGCGTCTACACCGCCGCGGAACGGCCCCAGCCCCTGTTCGGCCTGTACCGGCGGACTTGCCTTGCCCCGGCGGCGGAGCTGCTGGCGGCGGGGGAGTACAAAATGGGGCTGCTGCTCCGCCGGGTGGAGACCATCCGGCTGCCCGCCGCCGACCCCGCCCCCTTCCGCAACCTGAACACCCCGGAGGAACTGGAGCGGGAGGGGCGCGGTTGTGACCGGGCAACATGAAAAGTGTGGCAAAACAGGAGGGAAGCCCTTGCTTTTTTGCTCCGGAGCACCTATACTATAGCGAGTGAGATCAGATCCGAGCCTGTCCGCCTACGGCAAACGCTATGGCGGCCCGGCCGGGGGGGCGCTGGAAACGGCGCCGCCTTCCTTGTTGAAAAGGATCAGGCTGCACCGGCGTATCATCGGCGGCTTTGTCCTTGGGGGACAAGGCCGTTTTTTTATTTTGGAGGGAGCGTTATGAAGCTGGTCAAGACCACCGAGGCGGTGGGCCATGTGCTGTGCCACGATATGACCCAGATCATTCCCGGCGTCACCAAGGACGCCCGGTTCCGGAAGGGCCACGTGGTGACGGAGGAGGACATCCCCGTGCTGCTGAGCATGGGCAAGGAGAACCTGTACGTCTGGGAAAAGACGCCCGGGATGCTCCATGAGGACGAGGGGGCGGCGCGGCTGTGCGCCCTGTGCCGGAACGGGCACATGACGGCCTCCGCCCCCAAGGAGGGCAAGATCGAGCTGACCGCCGACTGCGACGGCCTGTTCCGGGTGGATGTGGAGCGGCTGTACGCCGTCAACAGTCAGGAGGAGCTGATGATCGCCACCCGGCACAGCAATTCCCCGGTGAAGCGGGGGATGAAGCTGGCGGGGATGCGGGTCATCCCGCTGGTCATCGACGAGAGGAAGCTGGCCGCCGCCGAGGCGGCGGCGGGGGAGGGCGGCCCCATCCTGTCCCTGCACCCCTACGTACTCAAGACCTGCGGTTTGATCGTTACAGGCAGCGAGGTGCGGAAGGGCCTTATCGAGGACCAGTTCTCCCCGGTGGTGAAGGACAAGCTGGCCCGGTACGGCATCGCCGTCACCATGGAGTGCACCCCCGGCGACGACCGGGCGGCCATCACGGAGGCCATTCTGGACTACAAGCGGGCCGGGGCGGACATGGTGTTGTGCACCGGCGGCATGAGCGTGGACCCCGATGACCGCACCCCCGGCGCCATCAGGGATACCGGCGCGGACATCGTCACCTACGGCGCGCCGGTGCTGCCCGGCGCCATGTTCCTGCTGAGCTATCTGGACGGCACGCCGGTGTGCGGCCTGCCCGGCTGCGTCATGTACGCCAAGGCCACCATTTTCGACCTGATGCTGCCCCGTCTGGCGGCTGGCCTGCCCGTCACCCGGGCGGAGCTGGTGGGTCTGGGCCACGGCGGCCTGTGCCTTGGCTGCGGGGAGTGCCACTATCCCGTCTGCCCCTACGGAAAGGGTGTGTGAGGATGAAAACGCGCATTTCCGTGGAGGAGGCCGTGGACATCATCCGCGCCAACACCGCACCCCTCCCGCCGGAGCGCCGCGCCGGAGCCGGGCTTCCGGGCCTTGTGCTGGCGGAGGACGTTATTGCCCCCATGAGCCAGCCCCCCTTTGACCGCTCCCCGCTGGACGGCTACGCCCTCATCGCCGCCGACACTGACGGCGCGTCGGCGGACACGCCCGCCCGCCTTCAGGTCATTGATACGGTGTATGCCGGGGGCTGGTCGGAGGTCACCGTCCGCCCGGGCCAGTGCGTCCGCATCATGACCGGCGCGCCCATCCCCGCCGGGGCGGACTGCGTCGTCCGGCAGGAGGACACCGACCGGGGAGACCCGGTGGTGGCTGTCCGGGTGCGGCTGAAGCACCACGAAAACTACTGCTTCCGCGGCGAGGACTACCGGGAGGGCGAGACACTCATCCCCGCCGGGTATCCGCTGGACGCCGCCGCGTTGGGCCTGCTGGCCGGGGCGGGGCTTGAGGGGGCGGAGCTGCCCGTCCGTCCCCGTCCCCGGATCTTGCTGGCGGGCACGGGGGACGAGCTGGCCCCGCCGGGCCAGCCCCTCCGCCCGGGGCAGATCTACAACTCCAACCTGCCCCAGCTGGCCGCCCGCTGCCGGGAGCTGGGCTATGCGGCGGACGCCGTTCAGCTCCCCGACGACCCGGAGCTGACGGCCCGGGAACTGGACCGGGGCGTCCGGGACTACGACTGCGTCATCACCACCGGCGGCGTCTCGGTGGGGGAGAAGGACATCTTCCATCAGGCCCTGCCCTTGGCCGGGGCGGAGCGCCTGTTCTGGCGGGTGATGCTCAAGCCGGGCACGCCCATGATGTTCTCCCTTCTGTCGGGCAAGCCGGTGCTGTCCCTGTCGGGCAACCCATTTGCCGCCGCCGCCACCTTCGAGCTGTTTGCCCGCCCCATGCTGGCCGCCCTGTCCGGGGACTGCCGGTGGGAGCCAACTACCCTGTCCGCCCCGCTGGCCAATGAGTTTGGAAAGAGGAGCGGCGTCCGCCGCTTTATCCGGGGCCGGTATGCCGGCGGCGAGGTCCATCTGCCCGAGGGGCACTCCTCCGGCCAGCTGCGCTCCTCGCTGGGCTGTAACTGTCTGGTGGACATTCCGGCGGGCTCTCCCGAACTGAGGGCGGGGGAGACCGTCCGGGTCATCCTGCTGTAAGGAGAGGAACGAAAATGCTGAACGGACTCAATCATTTTGACGCTCAGGGCAAGGCCGTCATGGTGGATGTGACGGACAAGGAGGCTACCCATCGGGTGGCCGTGGCCCGGGGAGAGATCCATGTCAACGCGCCGGTGATGACCGCCATCTGCACCGGTACGGCGAAAAAGGGTGACGTGCTGGGCGTGGCCCGTGTGGCAGGCATCATGGCGGTAAAGCGCACCTCTGACCTCATCCCCATGTGTCACCCGCTGGCGGTGACGGGCACCGCCGTGGACTTCGACGTGCTGCCCGATGACGACGGCAGCGGCAAGGTCGTCGCCACCTGCACCGCCACCGTCACCGGCAATACCGGCGTGGAGATGGAGGCCCTCACCGGCGTGACCACCGCCCTGCTCACCATTTATGACATGTGCAAGGCGCTGGACCGGGCCATGACCATTAGCGACGTCCACCTTGTGCGCAAGGAGGGCGGAAAGTCCGGGGTGTTCGTCAATGAGCGGTAAGAAGCCCATCATCGCCGCCGTCTCCGGCGTGAAGAACTCCGGCAAGACCACCATGATGGAAAAGCTCATCGCAGAGCTGTCCCGCCGGGGCCTCAAAGTGGCGGCCATCAAGCACGACGGCCACGATTTCACCCCCGACGTGCCGGGCACCGACTCATGGCGCTTCGGGCAGGCCGGAGCCTGCGGCTACGCCATCTACTCCCCGGTGCGGTACGCGCTGGTGCGGATGACACCCACCGACGAGCGGGACTTTTTCCCGGTGTTTCCCGAGGCGGACGTGATCTTGCTGGAGGGCTTCAAGGACAGCGCCTATCCCAAGATCGAGGTGGTCCGGGCGGGGAATTCCGAGAGGCCGGTGTGCGACCCGGCCACCCTGCTGGCCGTGTGCAGCGACCTGCCGCTGGAGCTGGGGGATATCCCGGTGCTGGGGCTGGACGACGCGGAGCGGGCGGCGGATCTTATTTTGACCTTGAGGAGATGACGGGATGCTGGACGGATTACAGCGGAATATCGACTATCTGCGCGTTTCGGTCACCGACCGGTGCAACCTCCGGTGCATATACTGCATGCCGGAGAACGGGGTGGAGTGCCTGTCCCACGCCGATATCCTCCGCTATGAGGAAATTCTGCGGCTGGTCCGGATCTTCGCCGGGCTGGGCGTGAAAAAGATCAGGCTCACCGGCGGCGAGCCGCTGGTGCGGCGTGGGCTTCCGGAGCTGGTGGCCGGGCTGACCGCCATCGACGGCATCGAGCAGGTCACCCTCACCACCAACGGCGTCCTGCTGGCGGAGCAGCTCCCCGGCCTGATGGCCGCGGGGCTGAGCGGGGTGAACGTGAGCCTTGACACCACCGATGAGGACACCTTCCGCCGCCTGACCCGCCGGGAGGGGGTGGATCGGGTGCTGGCCGCCATCGACGCCAGCCTTGCCGCCGGGCTGCCCACCAAGGTCAACTGCGTGCCCGCGGCGCCGGAGGCGGAGCTGCTGGCGCTGGCGGAGCTTGCCCGGACCCGGCCCCTGCCCGTCCGGTTCATCGAGCTGATGCCAATCGGGCTGGGCAAGAGCCTGCCCCGCCGGAGCGAAGGGGAGCTGCGCGCCCTGCTGGAGGGGGCCTTTGGCCCCCTGACCCCCTATGAGGGGACGCTGGGCAGCGGCCCATGCCGGTATTTCACCATACCGGGCTTTCAGGGGCAGATCGGCTTCATTTCGGCCATGAGCCACCAGTTCTGCGGCCAGTGCAACCGGGTGCGGCTGACGGCCAACGGCTTTTTGAAGACCTGCCTGCAATACGACAGGGGCGTGTGGCTCAGGCCGCTGCTGTCCGGCAGCGATGAGGCCCTTGCCGCCGCCATGGCGGAGGCCATCCGCCAGAAGCCCGCCGCCCACCAGTTTACAAGGGCTGTGGTGCCCGGCGGCGAGGGACACATGATGAGTCAGATCGGAGGATAAGAAAATGGGAAACGTGATCGCGGTATGCACCAGCCCTGCCAAGGGGACACAGAAGACCAACGTGGGCGCCGGAAAATTCATTGAGGACTGGGGCATCGAGGGCGACGCCCACGCCGGAAAGTGGCATCGTCAGGTGTCTCTGCTGAGCTGGGACAAGATCGAGGCCTTTCGCGCCCGGGGGGCCGAGGTCCACGACGGAGACTTCGGAGAAAATCTGGTGGTGTCCGGCATCGACTTCCGGACGCTGCCCATCGGCACGAAGTTCCAATGCAGCGACGTGGTGCTGGAGCTGACCCAGATCGGCAAGGAGTGCCACAACGGCTGTCAGATCTTTCAGAAGATGGGCGAGTGCATCATGCCCCGGGAAGGGGTATTTACCAGAGTGCTCCACGGCGGCACTATCTCCGTGGGGGATACGCTGACTGTTATTTCAACCCCGAAAAACCGCTTATCAACCGAGAATATGGAGGAATGAACCATGAAATACAAAGCGGCCATCATCACCGCCAGCGACAGCGGCTATGCCGGGAACCGGGAGGATCAGTCCGGCCCCGCCGCCCGGGAGCTGCTGGAGCAGGCGGGCTTTGAGGTAGTCCATTACGTCATGCTGCCCGACGACCGGGCCATGCTGTCCGCAGAGCTTGCCCGCCTGTGCGACGAGGACGCGGCGGCGCTGGTGGTCACCACCGGCGGCACCGGCTTCTCCTCCCGGGACTGCACCCCAGAGGCCACCATGGACGTGGTGGAGCGGCCCACCCCCGGCATCCCCGAGTCCATGCGGGCCTACTCCGCCCAGTTCACGGACCGGGCCATGCTCAGCCGCGCCGCCGCGGGCATCCGGAAGGGTACCCTCATTGTGAACCTCCCCGGCTCGCCGAAGGCGGTGCGGGAGTGCCTGGAGCACATTCTCCCGGCGCTGGGCCACGGGTTGGACATCCTCCGGGGAAACGACGCGAACTGCGCCCGCCATTGAATTGTAAAATTTTTGTGAAAATTTGTCGGGGAAAATCCCTTGACAGATGTTATGTAACCCGATGATGAATAAAAAGCGCCGGCTCCGCCGGCGCTTTTCCCTGTGGAAAACTTTGTGGAAGTTGTGGAAGTCCTGCGGAAGCAGGGATTGCGCCGTTTTGTCTCCGGGAAAGGGCGGATGGAGTATTCATTTTTTCCTGTATATAATTTGTCAAAAGAAATTATGAGCGAAACGCCCAAATGAATGCCACAAAAATTGTCTGATTTGCCGAGCCCGATTCTGTAAAAATCCGCATTGAAAAACGCCGCGGAATCGTGTTATGATATGGCTATAAAGCAAATATCCAAAATATTTCAACAGGAGGAATGTACGATGCTGATCAGTGAGATCATGGAAAAGGCAGGGGCGACCACCGCTGCGGACAATATGGCCAACCATCTGGCGGACAGAGTGCGCAACATCTGGCTGAAGAACCGGAACGCCGGTGTGGATCAGTGGGAGGAGAACTTCTACGAGGCTCCCGACGGCGTGAGCTTCCTGCGCAGCGAGAGCTTCCCCAATCTGGTGGGCATGGATTACATTTTCAAGTGGTGGGGCAACGCCGATCTGGAGGGCCTGGCCGGTGAGCTGGAGGTCCTCTGGAAGGTGAATGAGAACGGCGAGGTCGATATTTTCAAGACATGGATCCGCTTTGCCGACCGTGACTTTGTCATCGGCACCGTCCGCGAGGAGAGCGCCAAGCGTGAGGTTAACCGCCGCGACTTCCGCGCCGCCTTCGCCCAGTGGCAGAAGCTGTACGCCAACCGCCAGAAGTAAAAATTTTTCCCGAATGAAAAACCTCCCCGGACAGTGTCCGGGGAGGTTTTTGCTTTGTGGTTATTCGATTACGGCTTGCACTGGCCGCAGGGCGTGTACCCCTGCGCGATGAGGTTCTCCCGGGTGCCGGAGTAGTCCTGCCGGTTGCTCTCGCTGATGGAGTCGGCGCAGGCCGCGCCGGGCTGGTGGAACTTCTTCGAGTTGGTGTTGAGCACGTAGCTGACGATCTCGCCGTTGGACTCGCTGTCCGCCAGATGGCTGTCCCCGTCGGCGTAGCTGATGACCACGCCGGGCTGGACGTTGTAGACGTACACGTTGTAGCATACGCCCTCGCCGCCGTCCTCTACGGACAGGGCCTCCATCTGCACGCCCCGGGCCACCAGTTCATCCTCGCAGAAAATGGGCGTCACCCGGTAGAGCACGTGGTACTCCGTCTCCTTGACAAAGTCAGCCACCAGATTCTCAAAGGGGAGCATCCCCACCACGTTCATGTACCGGGTGCCGGTGATGAGGTTCCGGTCGTTGGCGTTTTCCGCCGTCAGCTGGTAGCCGATGAGGTGGCAGCGGTTGTAGAGGTACTTGCCGTCTACGCAGTCGTACTTGGCGGTTTTCCAGCCGGAGGGCTTCACCTGTCCGATGTTCCCCCGTTTTTCGGTGGGCATGGTCTCAAGGCATACGTTGGCGTAGGCCGGGCCGCAGCGGCCCAGCCCGTCCAGCGGGCTGTAATCCTCAAAGGCGGTGGTGCTGCCCTTGTCCGCATCCGGGAAGTCGGGGACATTGTCGTTGAGCACCACGTAGGCCTCGCCGCTGTACTCCGGGATGTCGTCAAGGGAGAAGGTAAAGCTCCCGGCGGACAGCTCCTGACCGGGCGCGGGGGTCCCGGCGGGGACGTCCATGGCGCCGCAGCCGGACAGCGCCAGCAGCAGGGCGGTGAGCAGGGCCAGACGGGCAAAGATCTTCTGTTTCATCGGGTGTAAACTTCCTTTGTGATTTTTTCGTGGGAGTGGCCGGAAAATTCCTCCGTCCCGGCCAGCGTCCACCCCTCCGGCGGCAGGGCGACGGCCAGATCGAAGGGGTACGTCCGGTTCCAGCGGTACACGATGAGCCGGTCCGCCCGGGCGAGGGCCGCCGCCGGGTCGGAAAGCTCCACAAAGCATGCGTCAGCGGCCCCGGCTTTGTCGAAAAAGTCCTCGTCCGCCGAAATATGTTCCGCCTGCTCCGGCCCGAACTGCCGGGCGGAGTACGGGCTCATCCACAGCTGCCCTCCGGCGGCGTCGGCCAGAATGTGCTCCCGGACGATCCGGTCCTGACTCTGGCGGCGGCGGTTGAAGGCCATGCCGCCCCGGTCGTCCGCGCAGATGATGAGGGTCATGAGATGATTCCCCTTTCCGCCGCGGTCAGCGGCGCGTTTATTTCTGCGGCTGGAAGCCGCACAGGTCCTTTACCACCGCTCCGGCGCAGATCAGCCCGGCCACCGACGGCACAAAGGCGTTGCTCCCCGGCACCTGCCGCCGCTGGGTGCACGTCCGCGCGGTGCCCGGCGGGCAGACGCAGTGGTTCTTGCAGCTGATCTCCTCGGTCTCCATGGGCGTCATGGCGGGCTCCTGAGAGTACACCACCTTCAGCTTCGGAATGCCCCGTTTTTTCAGCTCCTTGCGCATGATCCGGGCCAGCGGGCACATGGATGTCTTGTAGATGTCCGCCACCTGAAAGGCGGTGGGGTCCATCTTGTTCCCCGCCCCCATGCAGCTGATGATGGGCGTCCCGGCGCGGTAAGCCTGCTCCACCAGCGCCAGCTTGCCGGTGACGGTGTCGATGGCGTCGATGACGTAGTCGTACCGGGTGAAGTCAAACTGCTCCGCCGTCTGGGGGCCGTAGAAGGTCTTGTGGACGTTCACCGCCGCGTTGGGGTTGATGTCCAGTACCCGCTCCCGGGCCACGTCCACCTTGTACTTGCCGATGGTGCTGCGGGTGGCGATGATCTGCCGGTTGAGGTTGGTCAGGCACACCCGGTCGTCGTCGATGAGATCCAGCGTGCCGATCCCGCTGCGGGCCAGCGCCTCCACGGCGTAGCCGCCCACGCCGCCGATGCCGAACACGGCCACCCGGGCGGCGCGGAGCCGGTCCATGGCCTCCCGGCCCAGCAAAAGCTCCGTGCGGGAAAACTGATCTAACATAAGTCAAGCCTCGCTTCTGATAGACAGCAGATCGGCGGCTGTCCGCCGCCGAATTGCATACAAATATGGTATGTAAATGATGATAGCATGACCGGGCCCCGGTGTCAATGATGCGGGGGCGATTGCTCCAGCGGAATTTTTTGAAAAATTTTTCGCGAAAAAATGCCGTATGGGAAGCGCAGAACGAAAAAACAGTGAAAAACTATGCAGCCAGTTAATTGTTTTTCGCTGCCCCTTGCCGTAAGGTAGCAATAACTATAATTGTGAGGTGTTGCACATGAAATGCAGAAAATGGCTGGGCCTGCTTCTGGCGGCGGTGCTGTGCGTGGCCGCGCTGCCGATGGCGGCGAATGCAGCGAGCGCCAGCCCCTTTGACGGCGGCAGCGGTACGGTGGCTGACCCGTATCTGATCTCCACCAAGGAGCAGCTGAACGAAGTGCGGAATTATCTGAGTGCTTCGTTTAAGATGACCGCTGACATTGAATTTACCGACGCTGATTTTTCACCTGGCGGCGATTTTTATAACAGCGGGAAAGGCTGGAAACCCATAGGAGTCAACGAAAATAATACCTTCACCGGTACCTTTGACGGCGACGGACATATGATAAGCGGCCTCACATGCGGGGCTTGGTATTTTACTGGCCTTTTCGGCTATGCAGAGAAAGCATCCATAATGAATCTTAATATGGATGATGTCAGCATATCCGGGAAAGATGCCGTTGGTGCCATTGTTGGTTATCTCCGTAGAGGAAGCATAAGCGGCTGTACTGTATATGGTGGCTCAATATCTGGCCAAAGTTGGGTCGGTGGTGTTGTTGGTTACGCATATGTATACGAAGGCACTATCAGCAACTGTGGAAATATGGCTCAGGTGAGGGGTAAAAGCCCTGTCGGTGGTATTGCTGGATATATATACTGCGTAAATGATGATGGTACTAGCACTTGCTTCAATACCGGTGCCGTAACCGCCAATGTAGGCACCGAGAATATTACCTGTATTGCAGGCGGTATTGCTGGGGATGTGTATGGCTATGTGGAAAAATGTTATAATACCGGCGCAGTCACCGTAGAAGCGGGCAGCAATACCGCCACTAACGCTGCCGGTGGCATTGCGGGCAGTGCGGGCCGCTACGTTCTAAACGGTGTGGCCCGACCGTGCAAAATTATTAATTGCTATAACGCCGGTGCGATTGAGAATACCTATAGTTCTGGCGCTGCTGGAGGAGTGGCGGGATATGCTATTGAGCTCACTATCGACTACTGCTACAATGTGGGAACGGTAACAGGCGGCAAACTGGCATTTCTCGAATTTTATGGAGAACATGGTGCTATTGCCGGCGAAAGCGGCATTCTCACCGGTTGCTATTATATGGACAATGCCACTCCGGATGTTGGTACTTCTACTTCCTTCACTACCAAAGCGACCATGTGCAGTTCCGATGAAATGATGCGGCAGTCCACATTTTTGGCATTTGATTTCAACGAGATATGGACGATGGCGGGCAATGCGGACTACCCCTATCCCGAATTGCAGGCGAATCCCATGACATCCGTTGCGAAAACGCTGACCGGCATCACCATTGAGGGCGCTTCTGAGGCGGAAATTCCGGCTGAGGGAAGCACCACTGTAAAACTGACTGCCGCAGGCAGTTATACAAGCCAGTATGGTGCGAGCAGTAAAGACCTGACGAATTCCGCGATTTGGAGTGTTGTGGATACGCCCGCTGGCATCAGTGTAAATAAGGGCGTTGTCACGATCGCGTCTTCTGCCGCGGCGGGGGATATTACCGTCAATGCTGCTTATAACGGAAAGTCGGCGACGCACACGATCACGCTGACGGGACCTTGTGCGAGTGGCCAGCACAACTTCGGCGAGTACACCGTTGTCACCCTTCCCACCGCCACGGCGAAGGGGAAGGAGACCGGAACCTGCTCCGTGTGCGGCGCCACGGTGACCCGCTCCATCCCGGCGAGTGCGGAAGCCGCCGTGACCGTGGGCGGCGTGAAGCTGACGAAGGACGCGCCCTATTATGTGAATGGAAACAACAAAGCGCTGACCGCCGATGAGTTGACCGGCGGCGCGTACAACGCTTACTATGACGCGGCCAGCAGGACGCTGACCCTCAACGGGCTGGAGATCGATAACTATAATGGCAACGGCATTGACGCCGATGGAGCGCTGACGCTGGTCCTGAAGGGAACAAATTCGATCAAGCTCTGGTGCAGTTGGAATGACACCCGTAATTATAATAAAGGTATTCGGACGAATACGCTCGTTATTCAAGGCGATGGAAGTCTTAGCTTTGATTTAGGCTCGAATCAAGCGTTTAGAGGATCGTGTATATATAACGGCATAAATGTTGATGAGCTTTACATGAAGAGCGGTAATGTTACGGTCGCTTATTCGTATAATGCCGGAGTGTTTGCGGAAGAACTGCAAATTTCCGGCGGCAGCCTTACTGTTGCAGGGCCGGGCAGCCACGCGTTTAGTGCCCGGCATATTGTGATCGCGGGCGGCACACTCACCGGATATACCACTGCATCCATTTCACACAGTGACTGGTCGGAAGCCTGCCATGCCGTCTCCTCCCAACCGGAGTTCAGCGGCTGCGGCACCTACATGATCATGGCCGGCAATAAGAAAGATGGTGAAGAAGCGGTTTCTGTGTCTCGGGATGATACGCTGACAAGGTATCGGTATCTTCAGATCACAGCGAAGAATGTCAGCCACACACCGGTGACTGACCCGGCGGTTGCCGCAACGTGCACTGCCACCGGCCTGACCGAAGGCCAGCATTGCGCTGGCTGCGGCGCGATCCTGACGCCGCGGACGGCTGTCAACGCCCTGGGCCACACCTATGGCGAGTACGTGTCGAACAACGACGCGACCTGCACGGAAGACGGCACCAAGACGGCGAAGTGCGTCCGCTGCGACGCGACGGACACAGTGACGGATACCGGCAGCGCCACGGGCCACAGCTTTGGCGCGAAGGCGTCTGACAAGCTGGCGAGTGCTGCAACCTGTACGGAAGCCGCAAAGTACTATGTGCAGTGCGATAATTGCGACGCCGTGAGCGAAACCGAGACGGTTACGGTTGGTGCCCCTAACGGCCATGACTGGAAAGAAGCGACCTGCACCGTGCCTAAGACGTGCAGGACCTGCGATGCGACTGAAGGTAACGCTCTGGGCCACGATTTCGGCGACTACGAAGTGACCACCCCCGCGACCTGCACGGAGAAGGGTGAAAAGACCGCAACGTGCAGCAGATGCGATGCGAAGGATGTGCAGGAGATCCCCGCCACGGGCCACACAGAAGTGACCGACCCGGCAGTCGAGCCGACCTGCACGGAACCGGGCAAGACCGAGGGCAAGCACTGCTCTGTCTGCAACGAAATTCTGGTGGAACAGACCGTGATCCCCGCCACGGGCCACACTCCGGCGACTGCCGTCAAGGAAAACGAAGTTCCCGCGACCTGCACCACTGACGGCACCTACGACGAAGTGGTGTACTGCTCTGCCTGCCGGACGGAACTCAGCCGCGAGAAGAAGACCATCGAGAAGCTGGGCCACAGCTTCACGAACTACGTGTCCGACAACAACGCGACCTGCACGGAAGACGGCACCAAGACGGCGAAGTGCGTCCGCTGCGACGCGACGGACACAGTGACGGATACCGGCAGCGCCACGGGCCACAGCTTTGGCGCGAAGGCGTCTGACAAGCTGGCGAGTGCTGCAACCTGTACGGAAGCCGCAAAGTACTATGTGCAGTGCGATAATTGCGACGCCGTGAGCGAAACCGAGACGGTTACGGTTGGTGCCCCTAACGGCCATGACTGGAAAGAAGCGACCTGCACCGTGCCTAAGACGTGCAGGACCTGCGATGCGACTGAAGGTAACGCTCTGGGCCACGATTTCGGCGACTACGAAGTGACCACCCCCGCGACCTGCACGGAGAAGGGTGAAAAGACCGCAACGTGCAGCAGATGCGATGCGAAGGATGTGCAGGAGATCCCCGCCACGGGCCACACAGAAGTGACCGACCCGGCAGTCGAGCCGACCTGCACGGAACCGGGCAAGACCGAGGGCAAGCACTGCTCTGTCTGCAACGAAATTCTGGTGGAACAGACCGTGATCCCCGCCAAGGGCCACACCCCCGGAACCGCTACCCGCGAGAACGAGACAGCCGCCACCTGCACCGCCGACGGCTCCTACGACGAAGTGGTGTATTGCTCCGTCTGCAATACGGAGATCAGCCGCAATCACAAGACCACCGCGAAGACCGGCCACAGCTTCGGCGGCAACCTCGAGTACTGCGCCAACGGCTGCGGCACGAAGAACCCCGGCTACGTTCCGCCCTATCAGCCGCCGTACATCCCGCCGGTGGATCCCGTCCAGCCGCCTGAGCCGGAAGAGCCCGAAAATCCCTTCACCGACGTGGGCGAGGATGATTTCTTCTTTGATCCGGTGATCTGGGCCGTGGGCGAGGGCATCACCTCCGGCGCCGGAGACGGTAAATTTGACCCCTACGGCATCTGCACACGGGCCCAGATGGTGACCTTTCTCTGGCGTGCGGCGGGCAAGCCGGAGCCGGTGAGCGCAGTCAACCCCTTCACCGACGTGGCGGAGAGCGCCTACTATTACAAGGCCGTGCTGTGGGCGGTGGAAAAGGGCATCACCAAGGGTACCAGAGCCACGACCTTCAGCCCGGACGACACCTGCACCCGCGCACAGGCGATGACCTTCCTGTATCGTCTGGCCGGTATGCCGGAGACGGACGGAACTGCTCCCTTTAATGACGTAAACGAGACAGCATATTATTATGATGCCGTGATCTGGGGCGTCGCGGGAAAAATCACGACGGGAACGAGCACCACCACATTCTCGCCGGATGATCTCTGCACCCGCGGCCAGATCGTGACCTTCCTCTACCGTTATCTTGTGAAGTGAGTGAATCGAAAAACCCCCGGGAGCTGATGTTCAGCTCCCGGGGGTTTTTGTTTAGAGAGGCCGATCCGGCTCTGCCGGATTTGCGCGGCCCATAGGGCGGGACTGATCCGGCCGGGTGCCCAGCAGGTAATCCGCCGAAATATTATAGAGCTTGCACAGGGTGATGAGATGGCGGACGGGCAGTTCGTTTGCGCCGCGCTCGTAGCGGGCGTACATGGTCTGGGAGGTCCCCAGCGCCTGCGCCACCTGCTGCTGGGTCAGGTCGTTGTCCTCCCGGAGGGCGCGAAGCCGGTACAGATTCATAGCACCACAACTTTCTTCAAGGCTGATATGCAGTGCCGCAATCATATAATAGTAAAGATATTTACTGTTGACTCTAGTAAATATCTTTACTATAATAAGAAAAAAGAAAGCGGGGGATGAATATGATATGTCCGAAATGCGGGCAAAATATTCCGGAGGACGCGCGTTTTTGCCCAAACTGCGGGGAAAACGCCGGGCCGGATGAGCAGAAGCCGAAGCCGCAGGCGGCCCCGTCCTATAATGTGCTGGCCATTGCCGGGCTTGTGGTGTCGTGTGCGTCGCTGCTGTTCGGGTTCGGCGGGCTCACGGGGCTTGCGGGCGTGATTTTGTCCGTTATCGGCTACCGGCAGGTACAGCAGACCGGGGAGAAGGGAAAGCCGCTGGCGCTGATCGGTATCATTCTCGGCGGTTGTTCGGCGGTGTATTCGCTGATCGCGCTGCTGTTTTTGGCGAAAGCAGTCGGATTTCTGCGGATGCTTTACTAAGAGCTTTGACTACATAGCGCAAAAGAGAGGAAGCCGGCTTTCCAGCTTCCTCTCTTTTGCGCTTTTTTCAGTGCCTTTTTAAAGAATTTTGAAATTTGCTATTGACAACACATGTGTTTTTGTATATACTAAATCACGTAGATGAAAACGGCTATATGAAAACTTGAAAGGAGATATTTATCATGAAAGCTGTCTACAACGATTTTCTTTCTTCCAATCCGAACTGCTCCAAATTTTCTTCTAACAAAGACGCGATCACGATCTTCGATTTTCTCAATCAGGATGATACGATCATCAAGATGATCGACTACTGCGAAATGGGAAAGCCTGCGCTTGCTGCGTGTGTTTCAGATCTCGAAGCGCTTGTTGACCAGATGCCCCAGCCCACCGTAGATCTGTCTGACAGCTTTACCCGCACTGCAATCGGCCGTATGGTCAAAGCCATTCTTGACCCGTTTGGTTATCGCCCGACCGTTCAAAAATCTTTCCCCAAAACAGGCGATATTAAGTATTTTTCTTCTGCCTCCTGCTATCGCTTGACGGGGCCCGCAACCATGAAGGTCGCAAAATTTATCACGGAGGTGTAAACATCCACCTTTTTATCCAGCGTTACTCCCCACAAAGTGTAAAAAGAGAAACATCCACATTGCTGACTTCCAATTTGACTCTTTTATAGAGCAAAAAATAAGCGGGTATTCCGCAAATCTTCCACTCATGGCGGCGGAGAGCGCAAAAAAGGGGAAGCTGATTTCTCAGCTTCCCCTTAAAAATCTCTTGATTTTTCAGCGCCTTCGGCTTACTTGAAGTATCTCTCAAGCAGGCCCTTGAGCGCCTTGCCATGACGAGCCTCGTCGCGGGCCATCTCATGGACGGTATCGTGGATAGCGTCCAGGCCGTTCTTCTTGGCGCACATGGCCAGATCCACCTTGCCCTGAGTGGCGCCGAACTCGCAGTCCACCCGCCAGGCCAGATTATCCTTGGTGCTGGCCTTCATGTTGGGCTCCAGCTCGGTGCCCAGCAGCTCGGCGAACTTGGCGGCGTGCTCGGCCTCCTCGTAGGCGGCCTTCTCCCAGTACAGGCCGATCTCGGGGTAGCCCTCCCGGTGGGCGATGCGGGCCATGCACAGATACATGCCGACCTCGCTGCACTCGCCGGTGAAGTTGGCCTTCAGCTGCTCCAGAATATACGCCTTGTCCTCGTCGCTGATGTCGGCGTTGTTCTTGACGGTCTTGTCGTAGATGCCGTACTCATGCTCGGCGGCCAGCTTCATATCGCCGTCCTGCTCGATGAACTTGGAGCCGGGGATGTGGCACACGGGGCACTCGGTGGGGGGATTTTCGCCTTCGTGAACATAACCGCAGACGGGGCAAATCCATTTCTTCATAATAATCTCTTCCTTCCAAAAAATAATGTTTTAATTGTGTTCTGAATTTCTGCAGTCTTTGCAGAGCCCGAAAATGTGCAGCTCGTAGGACTGTTCCACGAAGCCGTACTCTTCGCCCAGCGGGGCGATGGTCTCTTCTGACACGCAGTTGGGCAGGTCGATGACCGCACCGCAGCGGTTGCAGACAAAGTGGGAATGGGGGGCAGTGCAGGCGTCGAACCGCTCCTGCCCGCGGACCACGCCAACCGATTTGATCAGCCCTTCTTCGCTGAGTTGGTTCAGATTGCGGTAGACGGTGCCGAGGCTGACGTCGGGGAACTGCTCCCGCATCCGCTGATATACCCAATCAGCAGAGGGGTGGCAGGTGGTGCCGCGCATCAGCTCCAGCATGGCGTCGCGCTTTTTGCTGCGCCGGACAATGGGCATTGGCTTCACCTCGCTTGAGTCTGTGAAATCAGTAATTAGATTTACTATTGTTAATATAGCAGGCGCCGCTCCGTTTGTCAACACCTAAATAAGAATTTTTACAAAAAAGAAGATCCGGAACGGGCCGTCAGACCTGTTCCGGATCTTGCATGAGGGGCACGTGCAAAGACTTGAACAGGACAAGTATACCGTTTTATTCTGAAATGAGCCTGAAATTTCAGAAAAATACTTTCTTTTTTTCCCGGATGATGTAAAATAATCGAAAAACCCGCTGAGGAGGCCCGCCCATGCTCAGGCAGCTGCGCCGGAAGTTCATATGGATCAACATGGCGCTGGTGGCGCTGGTGCTGCTGGCGGTGACGGCGGTGCAGGTGTTCACCGTCTGGCGGCAGGCGGGGGCGGAGACCGACGCCGCCCTCCGGCGGGCGGTGATGTGGGAGACGGGGGCGGACCGCTGGCAGATCGGCGGCCGGGGGGATCAGTCCATGGTGCCCACCTTCTGCGTTGTCCTCGATATGAGCGGCGACATCCGCATGACCATGGACAACTATGTGGAGATTTCCACCGACACCCTCACCGCCGCGGTGTCCGCCGCCCTGAACGGGGAGGAGGACACGGGCCGCATCCCGTCGCTGGGCCTGCGGTATCTGCGGATGTTCACCGGGGTGAGCATTCGGCTGGCCTTCGCGGACACCAGCTGGCAGCGCGGGCAGGTCCGCCATCAGGCGGCGGTGTCCCTGCTCATCATGGCGGCGGCGCTGGCGGTGTTTTTTCTCATCAGCCTGTTCCTGTCCCGCTGGGCCCTGCGCCCGGTGGAGCGTAGCTGGAAGCAGCAGCAGCAGTTCGTGGCCGACGCGTCCCACGAGCTGAAAACGCCGCTGACCGTCCTGCTGGCCGACGCGGACATCCTGCTCGCCCACCCGGACGACACCATCGCCAGCCAGCGCAAGTGGGTGGAATACATGCAGGACGAGGCGGGCCGGATGCGGGAGCTGGTAGAGGATATGCTTTTTCTCGCCCGCAGCGACAGTTCTTCCGACCGGGAGCAGATCCGCCAGACCGTGGCCCTGTCCGACCTGTGCTCCAACTGCCTGCTGTCCTTCGAGCCGGTGGCCTTCGAGCGGGGGGCGCGGCTCACCGACGCGGTGGAGCCGGACGTGACCGTTCTGGGCGACGAGAGCCAGCTCCGGCGGCTCATCGCCATCCTGCTGGACAATGCCTGCAAATACTGCGGGGAACAGGGCACCGTGACCCTCACTCTCCGCCGGGAGGGGAGCCGGGCGGTGCTGTCCGTCCGGAACACCGGCGACCCCATCCCGCCGGAGGCCCTGCCCCACCTGTTCGAGCGCTTTTACCGGGCGGACTCCGCCCGGGCCAGAGATACCGGCGGCTGCGGCCTTGGCCTTGCCATCGCCGCCGCCATCGCCGAAAGCCACAAGGGAAAGATCTCCGCCGCCAGCACCGCGGCGGAGGGGACGACGTTCACCGTCACCCTGCCGGCGGAGCACGGCTGACAGAGGAGAATGCACTCCGCACAAACAAAACGCCCCGCTCGCATTGCTATTATAATTCCTTCTTTATCTCTTAGCTTTTGTTTTGACATAGGAACGCCCCCTATGTAGCTTATTTTCCTACATAGGGGGCGCTTTGTCTTATTGTCCGTTTTTACTGGTTCAGTTCACTAAGCCGGTGGGTATCTATTATTCACATATGATCTGGCCTCCCTTGGGCGGCTCAACAACCCACGGAATCCAGATACTGCTTCTGGAGCTCTCCCTGGGCGGTGAAATAGTCCACTGTAAAATCGTACAGCTCCTGTACCGCGCGGGAAAAGTAATGCCCCTGTCGGCTGACCACGCCGATGCACCGGACCGGGCGGTCCGCCCGGATGGGCAGGGCACGGATCCGGTCATCCGTACCGGGGAAAAGCATGGAGGCACTGTTGAAGCTCACTACCATGACGCCCTGACCTGCGGAGACCATATTCACCGCCACGCTGAATTCATTGGTCTCAATGGTGCTGCCGGGGCGGGACCCGCCGGGAACAGCGACACCGTATTCCTGCTCCTCCTTATCATTGAAGCGCTGACGGATAAAGCGCTCTCCCTCCAACTGGGCCATTTCCACATAGGGCTGCGCGGCAAGGGGATGATCCGGCGGCAGGAGCACAAAGGGCTGCTCCGCAAGCAGCTGGCGGTACACCAGCCCGTTTCCCCTGATCTCCCGGGTACACACGGCAAAATCCACTACGCCCTTATACAGGTCATCCACGATGATGGCGTCATGGTGGATAAAATACTCCAGCTTCATCGGCTTGTGGCTCTTGAAAAACTCATAGAACAGTGTCGAGCACAGCCCCAGCGAAGTGCCGTACACCGTAGCCCGCCGCTCCCGGTCGCCCCGCATATCGCTGAGCTGGCTGATTGCTTCATTCAGCTCCTGAAACGCCAGACCAGTACGGCGCATGAGCACCCGTCCGGCCTCCGTGAGCACCACACGGCCGCCAAGGCGGTCAAAAAGGGCGATCCCCAGTTCCTCCTCCAGTTTGCGTATGGCTACGCTCACCGCGGGCTGGGACACGTGCATCTCCGCTGCGGCCCGGGTGATGTTCTGTGTTCTGGCTGCCGCCGCAAAGTATTCCAGCTGCTGAATATCCATACAGTTCCGCCCCTCCCGGCATCAAATATCACCGTACATCGCTTTGCGTTTTTCGATGGATTCCATTATAATCATCCTCAGTATATTTGAAAAGCCCTCGCAGACCATAATTTCTGTTTATGGTATTATGTCCAAACGATATTGGATTTCTATATGGATGTATGTGATAATCAAATCACCGGACCAACGGAAATTTTCGTTATTTCGTCAAAAATCCAATGGAGGTGGTTTGCTTGCAGCATTATCCGCACCTGCTTTCCCCACTGCGCATCAACAACACTGTGCTGAGATCCCGCGTCAGTTATCCACTGGCCGCACTGCACTTTCTTCAGGGACCGGAGACTTGGCCAACGGAGGCATTCCGGGCATGGTACACGGATCTGGCCCGGGCCGGCACCGCGTACATCGATCTGGAGGAGTTCAGCAACCCGGACAACGTCAGCAATCAGAAGTCCAGCCAGCCGGACATCAAGCGCAAACACTGCTTTGATTTCGACAGCAACCTCAGTGTCGAGAATTACTGGTGCCAGCTGGCCGATGACGTGAAGCTCTTCGGCACGAAAATGTGCTATCACAACGGGAACTATTCCATTCCCTTCCCCAAGGGCTATTCCTTTACCGGCGCGCCCCAGCGCTCCGTGCGCGGCCTGCCCCTTCAGGCCACAGAGCCCGCACCCACGGAAATGCTGGATCAGGCCATCGACCTGCTCATCACGAAGCTGAAGAAATATCAGGGCTTCGGTTATGAAATGGCCAACCTGTCCCTCTACCAGCTATGGCGGCCCGCCGCCAGCTACCTGTATAACCCCAATACCCGCACAGATGAGTACGGCGCGCAGAATTTTGAAAACGAAGTGCGCTTTGCCCGCCGGGTGGGCACCCGGGTGAAGGAGACGCTGGGAAAGGATTTCCTTCTGGAGGAAATCGTGAACGGAAACTTCTGGGGCGTGTATACGGTGGACGATTTGGCCGAATTTCTCAAGGCCATGGACGGTATCATCGACATCGTCGTGCTCCGGGACAGCGGTCTTGCCCGGCAGGTGCCGTCGACCTACACCTACCGCGGTCGGGGCGACCACGAAAACATCCGCACCGCCCGGCGGCTGCGGGAGCTCGGCGTAAAGCAGGTGATCTCCCTCAACGGCGGGTTCCAGTATCCCGACGAGATGGAAGAGCTCATCGAGCAGGGCGTGTGCGACATGTTCGCCGTGGCCCGTCCGCTGCTGGCCGATCCGGAGTTCCTGCAGAAGGCCCGACAGGGGCGGCTGGAGGATATCCGTCCCTGCATTTCCTGCAAACGGTGCCACGGAAACATGCGCGCCCCATGGCTGAATGTGTGCAGCGTCAACCCTCTGATCGGCGACGACGAACGGATCGCCCGCCTGATCCCGCCCGCCGGGCCGTCCCGGAATGTGGCGGTGGTGGGCGGAGGCCCCGCCGGTCTGCGGGCCGCGCTGGAGTGCCGCCTTCGCGGGCACTCGGTCACGCTTTACGAAAAGACGGATTATCTGGGCGGACTGCTGCGCCATGCGGACTACTATGACTTCAAGTGGTGCCTGAAGAATTACAAATCCTGGCTCATCCGCCAATGCGAAAAGGAGGGCGTGGTCTTCCGGATGAACACCGAGGCCACCCCCGAGTCGATCCGGGCGGGTGGGTACGACGCGGTGATCGCCTGCTGCGGCTCCGAGGGCTTTATCCCAGACATCGACGGCATCTTCGCCCCTGACGGCAGCCGTGTGCCGGGGATCCTGACGCAGATAGAATCCGTGGGCCGGGACGATGAGATCGGCCGCCGGGTCGTGGTGGTGGGCGGCAGCGAAAGCGCCGTGGAAACAGGCTGCCATCTGGCCTCCCGCGGAAAGGACGTGACCATGCTCACCCGGCAGGACCGGCTCTGCCACGACCTGTCGGCCATTCACGGCATCACCATGAGCTGGGCGGATGAAACCAAGTTTGCCGATGGTCCCTTCGCCGGTATCCGGGCTGAATGGGACAAATATCCCGATACCTTCCGGTTCTACACCCACGCCCGCACAGTACACATCGACCCGAACTGCGTCACTTGGGTGGATCAGGCCGGAAATACCCACCGCACAGAATGCGACAGCGTCGTGGTCTGCGGCGGCAATCGCCCGCTGGTGGACGAGTCGGCCGCCTTTATCGGCAGCGCCCCGCAGTTCATGCGGGCCGGCGACTGCATCGCCCCCGGCGGCAACGTTCAGATCGCCACCCGCACCGCCTTCGGCGCCGCGCTCCAGATCGAGTAAGCCCCGGCCGGCACAGATTCAAGGAAAGGAAGCGACCTCCCATGTCCGCTACCCGTCAATTCGCCGCTTTCATCGCCAACACCCGCTATGAGGATCTGCCGCCGGAGGTGGTCGGGATGGTAAAGCGCGACCTGCTGGACACGCTGGCAGTCATGCTCGCTGCCACGTCCGCCGACAAGATTGCGGACCTGCGGTGTCTGGCCGAAACGCTGGGCAGCGCTCCGGAAGAGGTCTCGGTCTACGGCTTTGACTGCCGCCTGCCCATCTGTCAGGCGGTGCTCGTAAACGCCGCGGCGGCATTTTTTCTGGACTACGACGACGTATGCCTGTTCACCGGCCACTTCGGTTGCACCGCGGTGCCCACCGCGCTGGCCGTTGCCCAGCGGCAGGGCGGCATATCCGGCAAGGCACTGATCACCGCCTGCGCCGTGGCAATGGAGACCGTCATTCGGCTGGGCATGGGCATCGACATGTCGGCCCGGAATCCCAAGGATTTTGCGGGCGGCTGGGATATCACCCAGACCCACGGCGTATTCACCGCCGCCGTCATCGCCGCAAAGCTCATGGGGCTGGACGAGGACCGGATCATCGACGCGCTGGGCATCGCCTACAGCGGTTCCTCCGGCCAGCAGATCGGCGCCCGGGAAGGCGCGGACACCAAGGTCCTCGCCGCGGCCTTCGCCGCCCGCCACGGCATTCTTTCCGCCCTTATGGCGCAGGCCGGTCTCCGGGGCCCGGCGTCGGTATTCACCGAGCATCCGCTGAGTCTGGCGGGGCTGTACTACGGCGGCCGTTTCGACGAGCGCGTGCTCACCGACGGCCTTGGCTCCAGCTGGCATCTGGATCACATGTGCTTCAAGCTCTGGCCGTCCTGCGGACACACCCACTACTATCTCTACACCATTCTGGAGATGGTAAAAAAACATGGCATCCGCCCGGAAGAGATACAGTCGGTATCCCTTGAGGCCTGCCCCATGGTGATGCCCATGCTGGAGCACACGGACCGCAACCTGCGGCCGCAGGACCGGCAGAGCTGCGTGTTCAACGTGCTGTGGAACGCGGCCTGCGCCCTCGTCCGGGGACAGGTGACCATTTCCGAGCACGACGAGGACGCCCGGAACGATCCTGCCATTCAGGCCATGGCCCGGCGGGTCCATGCCGTCCTGCGGGACGATTTGACCAGCACTGCCGACCCCTGCGCCGTGACCATCATCACGGACCGGGGGACCTTTACCGGGACCACCGTAACTCCGCCGGGCTATTTCGGCCGCCCGATCCCGGAGGACCTCCTCTTGGACAAATATCTGGACTGCGTCGCCCACGCCCGCAAACCCTACACCCACCAGCAGGCCATAGAGTTCCGGGAACTGATCGGCAGGCTCGAATCCCTCGCCGACATCCGGCCCGTCATCGACTTTCTGGCCTGAATCCCCCGCCGCAGGCTTCCCGCCTGCGTCAGAAAAAAGAGAATCAGAGAAAAAAGGAGAGAAAACGCTATGGAAAACCAGACAAAGGACCGGCTCTTTTCCGCTGAACCGCGGCACTACATCCATCTCGGCATCTCCCTCGTCATCGCCATCTTTTTCCGCTTCCTGCCCCCCGTTGGAGAGATCACCGCGCAGGGCATGGCGGTCCTCGGCGTGTTTATCGGCGTCATCTACGGCTTCATCACTGTCAAAAACAACCCGCTCGTCGCGTTGATGGGAATCCTGATGATGGGCTCGACCGGCTTCTACCCCTCGCCCAGCGCCTCGTACTACACGGCCATCGGCAGTGCCTATGTGGGGATGCTGGTCGCGATCTTTGCCATGATCGCCCTGATGAAGGACTCCGGCTTTCTGGACTGGCTCACCCGGTCGATCGTGGGCTGGAAGATCGGCCGGAAATCTCCGTGGATGCTGCTGATCCTGTTCATCTTTGCCCATTATGTGGTCGGTGCGTTTGCCGGCTGGGCTGTGACCTATATCCTGTGGAAGCTGTGGAAGGACGTCTGCACCCAGATGAACTGGGACAAGAAGACGCTGCGCTTCGGCATTGCCAGCCTGATGCTCTGCTGCATCACCGTGGGTCAGGCGTGGCCGATCTGCGTGAACATCATCACCCTGAACGGTATCTGGACCGCCTTCAGCGGCCTTGACGCGGCCCCCTTCCTCAACTACATGGGCTGGGCCACCATCGTCAACTGGTGCATCATCGCCGTCTGGCTGCTCCTCGGCCGCTTTGTGTTCAAGGTACAGATGACCAGCGTGTCCGGCTTTGAGGTCGAAAAGCCCGGCAAGCTCACCGCTTACCAGTGGTACAGCGCCATCGCTCTGGTGGTCTACTTCGTCGTGCTCATCATCGCCGGTCTGGCCAAGGGCTGGCTCACAGATCTGGTCAATTCCTTCACCATGGTGGGTCTGGCGGTGCTGATCGTGCTCATCGCCTGCGCGATCCGTCCCACCGGCTGCAAGGGCCGCATCGAGTTCTTCTTTGCCGAGGCAAACTGGGGCATTCTCCTGACCATGGCCATGATCTTCCTGTGCACCAAGAGCCTGTCCAGCCCGGACAACGGCATCGTGGCCACGCTGGGCAACGCTCTGGGATTCATGAGCAATATGCATCAGACCGCTTTCCTCATCGTGATGACCCTGCTGCCCCTGCTGGTGACGCAGTTCATGAGCAACATCGCCACGGCGTCCATGTTTATCCCCGTGGCCTTCACCATCGGCTCCGCGCTTGGTGTGAACGTGTACGCGCTGAATATCGCCATCTACTTCCTCGCCTCTACCGCGCTGGGCACCCCGGCCGGCTCCGGCGCCGCCGGTATCTTCTTTGCGCAGGAAGATATGGACCGCAACACCGCGTACAAATACGGCTGGATCATCGCCGCCATTACATGGGTGGTAGTTCTGGTGATCGGCGTCCTGCTGTTGGGCGACGTGTTCTTCCCCCGTTCTCTGGCGGGCTGAAGCGTTCCAGGTATTCATTGAGTCGACATCGGGCGGGGGCATTCGCCCCCGTCCCGCGGTCTGCATTCTCAGAAAGAGGGGTCGCCCTATGGAGGAAAAATCCCTGACCACAAAAGACAAGCTGTGCTCAGCTGACCGCAGGTTTTACCTGCACCTGGGCGCAATTCTGCTCATAGGAATATTTTTTCGTTTTATTCCTCCCATT
This sequence comes from uncultured Oscillospiraceae bacterium, assembly GCA_934675115.1. GTDB lineage: Bacteria > Bacillota > Clostridia > Oscillospirales > Oscillospiraceae > Enterenecus. Next base: position 55,201 of record CAKUPH010000002.1, read on the forward strand.
GCGGATATGACCGCAATGGGTATGGCCGTATTGGGGGTATTTCTGTCCACCATATACGGATGGCTGTTTTTGGGCAACATGGGCCTGTCCAGCTTTCTGGGCATTGTTCTGATGGGTACCACCGGCTTCTGGAAAAGTCCCAGTGCGTCCATCTCCGCCGCCTTCGGCAGCACCTATGTGGTGATGCTGGTGATGTGCTTTGCGGTGGTGGCGCTGCTGGAGCATTCCGGCGGGCTGGAGATCATCGTCAAGGCCATTCTGCGGATCAATGTTCTCCGTCGCTCCTCCGGACTGCTGCTGGCCGCGCTGATGTTCCTGAGCTTTCTCATCGGCTCCTTCGGCCTGTTCGGCTACTTCTTCCTGATGTGGGCGCTGTGGGCTAAACTGTCGGATGAAATGGGCGGAAGTCTGGAATTCAAACAGCTGGGCATCGGCGGCCTGCTCATCAGCTTCACCATCGACTCTCTGGCGTGGCCCTTCTGCTCGGGGTATATCACGGTCACCGGCGTGTTCACCGGCGCATCCGGGCTGCCCGGTGCGCCCTTCCTCAACTACACGCTGTGGATGTGGCTCATGTTCATCCTCATCGGCGGACTGTACCTGCTGACCGGGCGCTTTCTTTTCAGGATTCCTTTCCCCGATGCCAGCGGCCTGACTGTGGAGCCGGCGCGGCAGGTATCCCGCTATCAACGCTTCACCATCATCGGGCTGTTCACCTATATGCTGCTGATGATGTACAGCAGCATCTCTTCGGATCCCGTCGCGCAGTATCTGAAGGGCTGGGGGATCATCGGGCTGGGCGCGGCGCTGCTGCTGATCGCCTGTATGCTCAGGCCTTCCGGTGCGCTGGAAAAGCCGGATATGTACCTCAACAAGTACATTCCGTGGAGCCTGCTGATGAATATCGGCATGATCGCCCTGCTGTCCTCCTGCCTGTCCAGCGAGGAGCTCGGCATCATCGCTTCGGTGAACAGCAGCCTGAGCTTCCTGGCCGAGCTGCCCCTGTTCCTGTTCGTCCTGATCCTGTCCGCCATTCCGCTGGTGCTGACGCAGTTTCTGAACAATGTGGCGCTGGGCGCGGTGTTCATCCCCGTAACCTACGCGCTGAGCGTGAAGGCCGGGGCCAATCTCTACGCTATGAACTACGCCATGTATCTGATGACGTCCATGGCCGTTGCCACGCCCGCCGGCTGCGCCACCGCCACGCTATTCTTCTCCAACGAGCATATGACGAAGCGGGCCGCGTGGAAATTCGCGCTGCCGATCGTGATCATCACCTGGTTCGTGACGGTATTCATCGGCGTTTTCCTGCTGGGCGATGTGTTTTTCCCCGCCTCGCTTATCCCGGGCTGAGCGCTGGCCGCCATACAGGCGGCGAGAGCGCAGTTTTTTCGATCCCCTTGCTGTTTGAAAAAAGCGGCGGACGTGACTTGGGTCACGTCCGCCGCTCTTTTTACTCAATATTCCGCAAAGGTATTGCTTTGATCCTTCGGCGCGATTTAGAGGAGAGCCAGAGAGAAAGCGGGCACGTAGGTGATGACCAGCAGTGCCGCGATGTACAGCAAAATGAAAGGCACCAGAGCCTTGGAGATCTTGGACATCGGCTCGCCCAGCACGCTCTGCGCCACAAAGATGTTCATGCCGAAGGGCGGGGTGAACATGCCGATGGACAGGTTGACTGTAAACACAATGCCGAGATGCACGGGGTTGATGCCCAGCGCCTTGGCGGCGGGGAGCAGCAAGGGTGCAAGGATCAGCACGGCAGCGCCGGAGTCGAAGAAACAGCCCATAATAAGGAGCAGAATACACATTTTGGTGATATTTTCCCGTAGCTCCGGTGTCTCCTCCGCGTCAAAGGTCAGGATCTGCTCGTTTTCCAGAATGGCGGGGCTGACGATTTTATAACCTGCGTAGGGGTGGGTGTTGCTGACGATCAGCTCCACCTGGCCGGTGTAGATGCGCTTGTGCTCCAGTTCGTCATCCAGCGGAGGCTGAGACGTGTGGCTGACGACAAACGCCACGTCCAGCGAGCCGTCCATCAGGCCGCGCTGCGCCCCCTTGAAGGTGCTCTCCTTCAGCGTCAGCTCGGGTGGTGCGCTCAAAAAGCTCAACATTCAGCGTGTTTTCCAGATCCGCGATATGGCGGCTGAGCGTCGGCTGGCTGATGTACATCTGCTCCGCCGCCTTGGTGAAGCTCCGGCTGCCCGTTTTTCGCGCCGCAGCGCTTCTGGACTTGGCACGGGATTTGCATCAATATCAGGCATCAGGGGCGCCGGGCGTCCCAAAACCGAAAGGAGTCTGTGACATATGGAAAAAATCACATCTGAACTGCGGGTCCGGATGTCGGCCAAGGACGCACACTACGGCGGGAATCTGGTTGACGGAGCGCATATGCTGCACCTGTTTGGAGATGTTGCGACGGAGCTTCTCATCCGCTGCGACGGCGACGAGGGTCTGTTCTGCGCCTATGACAATGTAGAATTTCTGGCCCCCGTGTACGCTGGAGATTATATCGAAGCCAGAGGCGAGATCGTCTCCGTGGGCAACACCTCCCGCAAGATGACCTTCGCCGCCTACAAGGTCATTACCACCCGCCCCGAGATCAGCGCTTCCGCCGCAGATGCGCTGGACGAGCCTGTCCTTGTCTGCCGCGCCAGCGGAACCTGCGTTGTTCCCACCGCCTGCAAAAGAAAGTGATACATAAAAAACGGCCCGGTGCACGGGCCGTTTTTTTACAATTTTCCCGACAAAAGAGAACAGTTTTTTATGCCAAAAATTATGGACAATGCACATATTCCAGCGTATAATGAGGGGCAATTAACCGCAATCGCCTTAACTCAGACGAGACAAGGGCAGGTCAGCGTCAGGAAGGAGCGGAGCTTGTGGACACCTATGGGATCGGGCGGTCGGTAGAGCCTGCCCAGTCTGTGCCCCAGCAGGCATGGGCCGTGGACAACAGCATGACACTGCGGGAGGATGAGCTGCTGATCGATGTGCACATCATCAACATCAATCAGATCAGCTTCAACGATATATGGGAGCACTCCGGCGGGGACGTGGACCGGCTGTGCCGCAGGGTCATGGAGATCATCCAGCAGCGCGGCAAGCTCCATAACCCCGTGACCAACACCGGCGGCATGCTGTACGGTACCGTCTCCCAGATGGGGCCGAAGTACCCCAATCTCTACGGCGTCAAGCCCGGGGACGAGATCATTTCGCTGGTGTCCCTGTCGGTGACGCCGCTGACGCTGACGCGGATCACCTCCGTGGACTATGCCTCCGCCCAGCTGGAGGTGACGGGGCAGGCCATCCTCTTTGCCAGCGCGCCGGTGGTCATCCGCCCCACCGACATCCCGCTGCGCGTGGCCCTCGCGGCCATGGACATAGCCGGCAGCCCCGCCTGCACCTACCAGACGGTGTACCCCGGCCAGCAGGTTCTGGTCATGGGCGCGGGGAGCAAGCTGGGGCTGCTGTGCGGCTGCGCCGCCCGGGACAGGCTGGGGTCCAACGGTCGCCTCGTGGGCCTGATACGGTCAAAGGAGGAGCGCCGCGCGCTGGAACAGACCGGGCTGTTCGACGACATCCGCGTTGTGGACGCCGCCAACGTGGAGGCCTTCGCCACCCGCTCTGACGACCTTCGGAACTGCTTCGACGTGGTGCTCAACTGCATCAGCAGCGACAACACGGAGCTGGTCAGCCTGATGGCCGTCAGGCCCGGCGGCGCGATCTTTTTCACCACGCTGGGCTGCGACTACAAGTTCGCCGCGCTGACGGCGGAGAGCGTGGGCAAGCAGGTGCAGATCATCCCGTACACCGGCTTTGTAGAGGGCCATGCCAACTATACGCTGGCGCTGCTGCGGCAGTTCCCGTGGCTTCAGGGCTCCATGCTGAGGAAAATTCAGAATTCCATTCACCGGCACGAGCAGCGGGCCGACAATGGGGACAGTCAGGCGCTGGAGGGGGAGGAGGACGCAGCCTGCGGCTACGTGTTCCGCAGCGAAAAAGCAAAGGCCACCCTTCGCCGCGCACTAAAGGTTGCCCACTATCCATCCAATGTGATGATCTATGGAGAGTCCGGTACCGGCAAGGAGATCATCGCCCGGATCATCCACCAGAACAGCGAGCGAAAGATCGCGGCCATGGTAAAGATCAACTGCGCGGCCATTCCGGAAAACCTGCTGGAATCTGAGCTGTTCGGCTATGAGAGCGGGTCGTTTACCGGCGCCAGCGCCAAGGGCAAAAAGGGACTGTGGGAGATGGCGCAGAACGGAACCCTCTTCCTCGATGAGGTGGGCGAGCTGCCCCTCTTCTTTCAGGCCAAGCTGCTGCGGGCCATTCAGGAAAAGGAGATCGTCCGGGTGGGCGGCGTGACGCCCATCAAAGTCAACACCCGCATCGTGGCCGCCACCAACCGGGATTTGGCGGAGATGGTCCGGAACGGCTCCTTCCGGGAGGATCTTTACTACCGGCTGAACGTCTACCCCATCACCGTACCGCCCCTGCGTCAGCGCCGCGCGGACATCTCACCCATGGCCGGGTATTTTGTGGAGCGTTACAATCGGGAATTCGGCCTGAAAAAGGTGCTGAGCCCCGATACGCTGGCCTTTCTGGAAAAGCAGGAATTCCCCGGCAACGTCCGGGAACTCCAGAATCTTGTCCAGCGGCTGATGATCTCCTCCGACCAGCAGGTCATCGAGGTGCGGGACGTACTGGCGGCACAAGCCTTTGACGAGCGGGACGAGGGCAGCCCGGAAACACCGGCAGTCCGTCCGTCGCTGGAGCGCTGCTCCCTGCGGGCCATTCTCGCCCAGCAAGAAGAGAGCATCCTCCGCGCTTATCACAGCCAGTACAGCTCTACCCGGAAGCTGGCGGAAATGCTGGGCGTCAGCCAGCCCTCCATCGTGCGCAAGCTCCGGCAGTATGGGATCGCCGCTGACGGAACCGGCGAATGATTCATCCTTGAATCGTAAAGCGATACGCAATTGAATCGGCGATTCATTTGCGTATCGCTTTTTTACGCCCCGGGGCCGCAAAACGGCCCAATTGTGCATTTGCAGAAAAAAATAAGTTGGCGCGCCGCTTGCAAATTACATAAAGCGGATCGAAGTTCAAACGCATCAATCGTCAACATACCCAAAGGAGGGCTGCAAATGCGTGGGGATAAATACGGAAGCCACCGGGTGATTTCCCCCAAAGGTCTGCTGCCGCAGGCGGCAGAAAAAATCAGCAACGACCCGAGCATCTTCAGCAACGAGATCCTGATCGACGTCATCGCGCTTCAGCCGACGGCCACTGCTTTTGGCCGGATCAACCGGGAAAACGGCGGCGACAAGGAAAAAATCGCGGCTGAGATCCTCCGGATCGTAGAGGATCGCGGTAAGTTTCAGGATCCGGTCAGCAAATCCGGCGGCATCCTGATTGGCCGCGTCAAGGAAATCGGCGAGGATCTCCGGGATAAGACCGATTTAAAGACGGGCGACAAGATCGCCACGCTGGTTTCCCTGTCGCTGACGCCGCTGAAGATTTACGAGATCACGGACATTGACCTCGACACCGAGCAGGTCCGCTGCCGGGCAGACGCCATTCTGTTCGAAAGCGGTATCTGCACCAAGCTGCCCGAGGATCTGGGCGAGCAGTTGTCTCTGGCGTTGATGGACGTGGCTGGTGCGCCGGCGCAGGTGGCCGTCCACGCCAAGGCCGGAGACACCGTGGTGGTCATGGGCGCAGGTAAAGCTGGCCTGCTCTGTCTGGCCGAGGCCAAAAAACGGGTGTCCCCCACCGGCAAGGTGGTGTGTATGGAGTACTCCGCTGAGCAGTGTGAGCTGGTGCGAAGCCTCGGCATCGCCGACGTGGTCATTCAGGCGGACGGCAGACAGCCGCTGGCGGCCTACGAAAAATATCTGAAGGAAATGAACGGAAGGCTGGCCGACTTCACCGTGAGCACCGTGAGCGTCACGGACACGGAACTCGCTACCATTCTGGTGACCGGTGACGAAGGCATGGTCTATTTCTTCAGCATGAGCACCGACTTCGTCAAGGCTTCTCTGGGTGCCGAAGGCGTGGGCAAGTACGTGAAAATGCTCATCGGCAACGGCTACTATCCCGGTCATGCGGAGATCGCCTTCGACATCGTCCGCCGGGAAGATGCCCTGCGGAAATATTTTGTCGACCGCTACTGCAAATAACACAACTCTGGAAGAAAGGAGCTGGACATTACGGAAAAACTGATCATTACCGCCGCCATCTGCGGCGCTGAAGTAACGAAGGAACAAAACCCCGCCGTACCGTACACAGTGGAAGAAGTGGCCCGGGAAGCCAAAGCCGCCTATGATGCCGGGGCGTCCGTGATCCACCTTCATGTCCGCTGGGACGACGGCACTCCCACGCAGGATAAGGGCCGTTTTCAGGCGTGCACCGACGCCATTCTGGCCCTGTGCCCCGACGTGATCATTCAGCCCTCCACCGGCGGCGCCGTGGGCATGACCGATGAGGAACGGCTGCAATCCACCGAGCTGATCCCCACCCCGGAGTTTGCCACGCTGGACTGCGGCACCTGCAATTTCGGTGGGGACGAGATCTTCATCAACACCGACAATACCGTGATGAACTTTGCCCGCATCATGCAGGAGCGGAACATCAAGCCGGAGCTTGAGGTATTTGACAAGGGCATGATCGATATCGCTCTGAAGGCGGATCGGAAGGGTTTGCTGGTCCATCCGCTGCACTTCGACTTTGTGCTGGGCGTGCAGATGACCGCCACGGTGCGGGATCTGGTGTTCATGGCAGGGAGCCTGCCCGCCGGATCCACATGGACGGCCACCGGTCTCGGCAGGCACGCATGGGACATCGCTGCCGCCACCATCGTAATGGGCGGACATGTCCGGGTCGGATTTGAGGATAACCTGTATCTGGAGAAGGGCGTGCTGGCCAGAAGCAACGGTGAACTGGTAGCCAAGGCCGCTGCGCTCGCCAAGCTGCTGGGCCGCGAGATCGCCACGCCCGAAGAGGCCCGGCGCATCCTGAGCCTGAAAAAATAACGTGTGATCTGCCTGCGGGCTGTAACTGAAACAACAAGGATACCGAATGACTGAAAGGAGCTCACTATGAAACTGAAAAAATGGATCGCTCTTGCTCTGACTGCGGCGATGAGTCTCTCCCTCCTGACCGCCTGCAGCCGCCCCAGCGGCAACAATTCCACCCCCTCTGACAAACCCGGCCAGAATCAGGGCACTCAAAACGAGCCCTCCGACGATGTGATCACCATCAAGATCGGCCATACCGACTCCTCCACCCGTTCCACCCACGTCTGGAGCGTCTGGATCGGCGACTATCTGGAAGAGAAGGCTCCCGGCCGCTTCAAGGTCGAGGTCTATCCCGACGGTCAGGCCGGTGACTCCCCCGACATGGTGGCCGGCGTCAAGCTGGGCACTCTGACCATGGAGTTCGACCTGTCCTCCGTCGTCAGCTCCGTCACCGGCGCCGCCTCCAGCTGCATCGATCTGCCCTTCCTGTATCCCACCTATGAGGCATGGGAAAAGGGCACCTTTGAGAACGGCGGTCTGGAGCTGTTCAACGAGACCCTCGCCGACGCCGGCTATTACTGCCTCGGCATGTACTACAACGGCATGCGTCAGGTCATCAGCCGCAACCGCTGCTATCACAACGCCGACGACCTGAAGGGCCAGAAGGTCCGCATCGCTCAGGACGAGCTGAACATCGAGATGTGGAAGGCCATGGGCGGCAACCCCACTCCCATGTCCTGGGGCGAGGTCATCACCTCCCTGTCCACCGGCGCCATCGACGCTCTGGATCACAGTCTGGGCGTGTTCAACGACTTCTCCCTCCATGAGATCGCTCCCTACGTGACCATCACCAACCACGCCAGCTCCCCCTTCCCCATCATCTGCTCCCTCGACTGGTTCAACAGCCTGTCCGCCGACGATCAGGCTCTGATCCAGGAGGCCGTCTCCAAGGCCTGCAAGCAGCAGCGCGACGAAGAACGCGCCAACGAGATGGATTACATCCAGCGCTTCAAGGATGAGGGCGCCACCGTCGAAGAGCTCACCGACGACGAGGTCGCCGCGTTCATGGAAGCCGTCCAGCCCGTGTACGATATGTGGCGCGAAAAGGTCGGCGACGATATGATGGATCGCTGGCTGGCTACTGTTCCCCAGTAAGACATACATCGCCATCCGCACCGAGTGCTCTTCCCCGTCCGGAGAGCCGACCTGAGGCCGGCTCTCCGGTAAATCGTGTGAAAAGAAAGGAGGGCATGGATGTATTGAATCCAATACATCGCTTCTGCTTATGAAAGGTAAAAAGCGCGTCTTCGACATCCTGAACCATATAGAGGAGGCTATCCTCGTTTTCCTGTTCGCAGTGATGGTCATCATTATTTTTATTCAGGTCATCATGCGCAAGGCGAACCATTCCCTGTACTGGTCGGAGGAGCTTGGCAAGTTCCTGTTTGTCTGGATCTCCTGGCTGGGCATCTCCATTGGCCAGCGCAAGGGCGAGCATATCAAAATCACCATGCTGACCGACCGTCTTCCCTTCAAGACGGCTCAGGTGTTTAATATTCTGTCCGATCTGGTGGTTATGGGCATCTGCCTTGTCACGCTGTACTACGGCGTCACGCTGGTCTTCTCTCAGTGGACCTCCCCCTACGCCGGCATCAAGATCAGCACCTCTTGGGGCTATCTGGCCGTTGTGGTGGGCTGCGGCCTGATGACCATCCGCTGCGTCGCCAGCATCGTCACCTCCGCGAAGCTTCTCGCCCACGGCAAGCCTGCAGAATCCGTTGAACAGACTGAGGAAGGGGGCGCTCAGGAATGAACTCCGCACTGATCGTACTGTTTCTGGTACTGATCATCATGCTGATGATCGGCGTACCCGTCGGCTTCGCCATCGGCGGCGCAACCATGATCTCCATGTTCTACTGCTCTGACCTGAACATGGTCGTCAACGCCCAGTACTGCTATTCCGGCATTTTCTCCTTCACCGTCATGGCCATCCCCTTCTTCATGCTGGCCGGCTCCGTCATCTCCACCGGCGGCATCGCCAAACGCATCGTGGAATTCGCCTCCGCACTGATCGACTTCGTCACCGGCGCGCTGGGCTGCGTGTCCATGCTGGCCTGCATGTTCTTCGGCGCCCTGTCCGGCTCCGGTATGGCCACCACCGCCGCCATCGGCGGCATGATGATCCCCGAAATGAAAAAGCGCGGCTACGACCCCTCCTATGCCGCCACTCTGGTGTGCTTCGGCGGCACCGTCGGTCCCATCATTCCGCCCTCCCTGTCCTTCGTGCTCTACGGTGCCACCACCAAGACCTCCGTGCCCGACCTGTTCAAGGCCGGCATCATCCCCGGCATTATGATCGGTCTGACCTTCTTGGTGGTAAACGTCATTATCTGCAAGCGCCGCGGCATCGACGTGCGGGAGAAAAGCGACCAGAAGATCCCCCTGAAGGAGTTCTGGGGCAAGCGCCTGCGCCGTCTGGGCCGGGCCACCAAGGACGGCTTCTGGGCTCTGCTGTCCCCGGTCATCATTCTCGGCGGTATCTACTCCGGCATCTTTACGCCCACTGAGGCCGCCGCCGTCTCCGTGGTGTACTCCGTCATCGTGTCCATGTTCGTCTACAAGGAGATGACCTGGAAGAGCCTGTACGAGACGCTGGTCGGTTCCGCCGTCCTCAACGGCGTCACCTCCTTCCTGCTGGGCTACTCCACGGTGTTCTCCACCTTCATGACCTTCGAGCAGGTCCCGCAGGGCATCACCCGGTTCTTGGCCAACGTGTCCGACAACCCCTTGGTCGTCCTGCTGGTCATCAACCTGATCCTGCTGGTCATTGGCTGCTTCCTTGACACCGTGCCCGCCATCATCATCATGGCTCCCATGCTGCTGCCCACCCTGAAGGCCTTCGGTATCAACCCCATCCACTTCGGCGTGGTCATGGCGGTGAATCTGGCCTTCGGCCTGTGCACGCCGCCTTACGGCTGCAATCTCTTCGTGGGCGCCGCCGTTGCGAAGATCAAGATGGAAAGCATGTTCAAGTGGATCGTGCCGTTCTTCTTGGTGTCCGTCGTCCTGCTGATGATCCTGACCTACGTCCCCGCGCTGTCCCTCGCATTCGTGTGACCCCAATCAACAAAGCAAAGCGCCCGGAGCCTGTGGCTCCGGGCGTTCTTCTTTCCGGGCTGGTTATCCAGCCCGGCGATGGTGCTGGTCTCCTGCGGGCGATGCCGCCGAAGGCCGCGATATGCTCTGGCCGGAAATCAGCGATCCCGTCAACAGGTCCCTTATTGTACATTATCGGGTGCAGTTCACCCTGAGGTAAATCCACCGAACAGCAAGAGGGACGCCGGTCACAGACCGGCGTCCCTCTTTTATTTTACCTCTTTGTGTAAGTCGGCAGGTGTTTTTTTTACTCCATCACGTCGTACCGCCGCATCAGCTCAATACGCTCCTTGGCCAGCTTGATGGAGCCAGAAGCGCTGTTGTCTGCGCCGGACTGCTTTTCGCTGGCGTAGTGCGCGATGCGCTGTACCCACGCGATTGGCAGCATATACGGACGCTTTTTCAGATATGGATACCGGCGCTCCAGATACTCCCGCTTGGGGAACACCGTGCTAAGTACGCTGCTCTTCTCGCCAGTGCGGTTGGCCTTGACGGCGTTCAGCGTCACGGTGGAGGAGTGGAGCCGGGTGTAGTCGTTGGAGCCGTACACGCTGCCGCAGAGGGTGGCGTGCAGCAACGGCTCCACGCCGAGGGACGCATCCCACGGCGCGGGCAGGTCGAATTTGATGCCAAGATAGTCTCTGGCGATGCGGAACGCTGCCGCGGCAAATGTCGCCGCGTGAACACTGGCGCACTGGTCGTATAGGCGCTGCCAGTCGATTTCATCGTGGTACGCCCGCGCCCACAGGCCGATGTCGCAGAATTGCCGCAGGCCGATGCCGCTGCGCACAAAGTGCTTGTAGACATGCAGGTGGGACTGCTTGAAGAACACGTGGTCCCGCCCCGCGTCGCACATGCGGTTGTACCCATCCACGGCGGCGGTCAGGCCGTCCAGCCGTATGCCGGTCTTTTCGCACAGCTCCTCCAGCGAATCGGCGGCATAGACATACGGGTAGTCCATATCCTGCGCGGCCTGAACGATCTTGTCCAGATCCAGCTCCGGCGCGGGCATTCCCGGGGGCGAGTCCAGCTTCAGTTCCCCAGTGTGATATAGCTCCGCGATATTGCTGGATGTAATCATAAACGCGGTGCCGCCGGGTTGGCGGTGAATGGCGTTGGCCATGTAATAACGGTCGGGATATGCCTCGTTCATAAAGCGCTCGCCCCGGAGGTTGACCAGCAGGTTCGGGTCGGACAGGATCTCCCAGCCCTCCTTTGTGCCCGCGGGGCCGCAGTAGATGGGCATGCCCTTGTAGGCATCCACCATCATTTCGCCCTTTGCCGCGCCCACGTCCCACGCCATCTGCATGCCGTCGCCGCAGATATTGGGCCGCTGGCGGGAGAAGAAGATGTTGCCGTTGTTCTCATAGGTGGTGGTTTCCCGGATGAGCTTCGGGCTGCCCATGAAGCCGCCGGTGCCGATGACCACGGCCTTTGCTTCTATCTCGATGCTGTTTCCTGCCTCGTCCTCGGCGATCAGGCCGGTGATCCTGCCGTCCTGCTTGATGAGCTTTTTCGCCGGGGTGTTGAAGTGGAAGTCCACAAGGCCTGTGTCTATGGCGCGGGTATACAGCAGGGTGGAATATCTGGTGCCCTGCGCCAAAGCGCCCTTCTACGCCGTTCGGGCCAAGCTGGGCACCGACGGCGCCTTCGGCGGCATTCAGGTCAACGGCGACATGCAGGCCTACCGGGCGGACGGCAGCCTGATCGATGGGCTGTACGTCACCGGCGACTTTGCCTCCGGCCGCTTTATCAACATGGCCGGTGTGAAGGTTCAGGTGCTCAACGATATGTCCTGGGCGCTGGCCAGTGGCTTCCTGGCCGGAACGAACGTCTGCCGCTGATCGGGAATTTACAAAAAAAGCCTGCACAGCAGCATTCAGATGCCCCCGCATGGCAGATGACTTCTGTGTTGTCCCCGCGACTTCCGTCCAGATATATTCAAGGTAAATTTCAAAAACATAAGGCGGACAGAGAAACTAAAGTTTCTCTGTCCGCCTTTTCAAATTCAGCAAATGCAGTGCGCTTATCCGTCGCTTTGGTTCCTCAGAACCTCCCGCAACCCCTGCGCCAGCGCGTCGAGCTCCTCGAATGTGTTATAAAACGCCGGCGACATACGAAGCGTATAGGAAATCCCCAGCGCGGCGTGGAGGGGCTGAGCGCAGTGGTCGCCGGAGCGCAGGGCAATGCCCAGCTGATCCAGCGCGGCGGCGGCATCAAAGGCCGTCACGCCGTCCAGCGTCAGGGACAGGCAGCCCTCACGGGGGCCGCTACCTACGAAGCGCACTCCGGGCAGCTCCCGCAGAAGGGTCTCCGCCCGGCGCAGCAGCGCTGCCTCGTGTTCCTGCCAGCCCTCGGGGAGGGCACGGCGGTACTCCACCGCCGCCGCGAGACCCACAGCCCCGGATACATTGGGCGTCCCGGCCTCCAGCGTGGGGAGGAAGGTCGTCGCTTCCGCCGTGACATGCTCCACCATACCGCCGCCGAACACCATCGGCTCCAGCGGCTCCTTGCAGTACAGAAGGCCGACGCCGAAGGGCCCGCCCAGCTTGTGGCCGGAACAGACGTAGTAATCGCAGTCCATGGCCGCCACGTCCACGTCCCGGTGGCACACCGCCTGTGCGCCGTCCACCAGCACCCGGACGCCCCGGCTGTGGGCCAGCCGGATGATCTCCTCCACCGGCACCGGCATCCCCAGCACGTTGGAGCACTGGCTCACCGCCAGAAGGCCGACATCGCCGGTGAGCAGGCTGTCCAGCGCATCCAGATCCAGCGCGCCGTCCGATCGGATGGGACAGACCCGGAAGGGCTTGCCGGTCCGCAGGCACAGCTGCTGCCACGGCACGAAATTGGAGTGGTGCTCCAACGCGGTGGCCACCACGCCGCAGGGCGTCCGCGCCAGCGCCGCCGCCACCCGGTTGACGCCGTCGGTGGTGCCGGAGGTGAAGGTCACCTGCCCCGGCTCCGCCCCCAGAAAGGCAGCGCAGACCGCCCGGGCGTGCTCGTAAGCGTCGGTGCAGCGGTTGGACAGAGTGTGGATCCCCCGGTGGACGTTGGCGCGGCACAGCTCAATGTCCCGCACCGCGTCCATCACCTGCCGGGGCATCTGGGCGGTGGCGGCGTTGTCCAGATAGATGAGCGGATGGCTGTGGACTGTCGTTTCCAGCGCGGGAAAATCCCGCCGCACCCGTGAAACGTCAAAGCCGCCGCCCTCCCCCGCTCCGGCAAAACTGTCCGCCCCGGCGGGAGCTGCCGGAGCCGCGGCCCGGCAGATGAACCGGGTCAGCGCCGTCACCGTGGTGATGTCCGCAAACTCCGCTGGGGTCATGGACACCTGAAACATATCCTGCACCGCCTTCATCAGCAGCACTTTTTTGGAGATGACCGAGCTTGCCCCAGAGCAGGAGCGGGAGATCTGCCCCGGGTCGATGCCCATGCGCTTCAGTTCCAGCATGTACCGCAGGCTCACGTCCGCCAGATCCAGCAGCTTGTCGCTGACGCACATGGCGGGGGTGAGAAGAAATCGGTCCCGGATATAGCCCAGCACCAGCGGATACACGTGGTCGAAGTCCCGGCGGGGCAGCGCCCGGTACGCCGGGGCGTAGCCGGGCAGGCGCTCCCCGCAGGCGCGGAGCCGGGCGGCAATGTCCTCCCGGGCGTCCATCAGGCGGTGATCACCCGCAGGCCGAGGTGGCGGCCCAGCACGCAGACCTGATCGAAGCAGTCGCCGTACACCAGCGGGACGTGGTTGCCCACCTCAAGCTGCTTCTGGAAGAAGTCGTTGCCGTCCTTCACCCGGAAGAACACGCCCTCGGAGCAAGAGTAGTCGCCGAAGCCCACGCCGCCTACGATCTCGCCCTTGGCCACGAACAGGGTCTTGCAGTCCGGGGAGATGCGGCACATGGTGATGGTCTGGCCGGCGTCCTGATTGAAGTCGTAGCGGATGGTGACGCCGAAGCCGCTGGCGGCGAAGGGACGGATGGCGTAGGGGGCCTTGGGGGCATCCCAGCCCTGCATGTTCCGGCGGGGCACTGCGTGCCACGTGAGGATGACGTTGTCCGGATCGGCCTTGACCACGTCCATGCAGGCGTCATTGATGTCGGTGTGGAAGAAGGGAGACAGGCCGTAGCGCCCGGTGGCGATGGCCTTGGCATCGTGGGTGGTGTTGCCCATGTAGGCGGGCTTGTCCGCAAGGCAGGAGAGCACGGCGATGGACAGGCAGGCGGGGATGTCATACTCGCAGGCGGAGGGCACGCCCATCTCGCCCAGCAGAGAGTGGGTCAGGCAGAAGGTCATGTGCTCCTGATTGAGCCGCCGGGTGGCGCAGGCATCGGGACAGGGGGCGGCAAAGGCGTTGCAGCCGTAGTAGTCCAGCATTTTCTTCACCGTGACGTAGAACCGCTCGGAATTGAGGACCTCCTCCCGGGTCATGTCGCACTCCACGGCGTTGCCCATGAGATCGTCGGCCAGCGCCTCCATCTCGGCCACGTCCTCGTCGGTGGGGTTCAGGGCCGCACGGCCGGGCAGGGTGTAGTTCTCGCCGGACTTGCCGATGTGGGTCTGGTCGATGAGCTCGTGGAGGTTCACGAAGGTGAACTGGGTGCCCAGCACGTCGGTGACCTGCTCCAGACTTACGAAATTGCCCATGTCGCTGACGGAGCGGGCGGTGCCGAACCGGGCGGCGCACAGCACCCGGGTCTCCCGGAGCATCTTCTGCACCCGGAGCACCTCAAGGAAGTCGATGGTCTCCTTCCACGTGCGGTAGGCGTAGCTCTCCAGCCCTCTGGCCCGGGTGGATGCGATGAGAATGGTCTGCATGCACTGGGGGCCGGGGATGGTGATGATTGGCTTTTTCGCCTTCTGGGCGAAGTCGATGATGAGGTCGGACAGCCGCCCCATGGGGCCGACCAGATAGATGTCCACATCGTCCTTGCCCTGAAGCATCTGGTCGAGGATGTCCGGGGTCACGAGAAATTCCTCGTTCCGGTCGATCCAGATGGGCTCCATGACGTTGAAGTGGGGGCTGGTCAGGTTTTCGGCCAACTCCTCGTGGGCGCCGCGGATGAGCTCCGCGTTGGCCATGTCGTCGAACTCCTTCGTCAGTTCGAAGTCCTTGCCCATGCGGCAGGGGCCTTCGAACACGTAGTCGTGGTGAAGGGTCACCAGAATGGGGCAGATGTTGAGCTTTACGTCTTTTCCGAGATGGATCATGATCATTTCCTCCCAATATTCATGATTTGACAAAATTCATTATATCAGAGGAACCCCGGAAAGAGAAACAACGCTTTTTCTTATTTACAACTTAATTGTTGTTAATGTATAATCAAATCATGCTGATTTACTCATATAC
>CAKUPH010000003.1 GCA_934675115.1 uncultured Oscillospiraceae bacterium
TCAAAGGGGGACTGGTCCCCCTTTGAAGGCGCGCCGCGTCAGCGGTTTTGGCATTTCCGCAGAAATGCCCGCGCCTTCGGGGGTTCTTAGGGGGAAAACGCTATGAGCGAGAACGCGCCCTTTGCGTTCGACGTCGAATCCGCGTTTTCTCCCTAAGCGTGCTTTTGGTTCCTTTTCGCACGAGCGAAAAGGAACTCGCCCGCAGGCGAAACCTGCCCCTGCCGGAGCTTCCGGCAAACACAATTTAATTGTTTTTGTCGAACGCCCGGATAAAGTCCGCCAGCTTCTCCACGCCCTCCACGGGCATAGCGTTGTAGATGGACGCGCGCATACCGCCCACGTTCCGGTGGCCCTTCAGGTTGACGAAGCCTGCCTCGGTGGCCTCGGCCACGAACTTGGCGTTGAGCTCCTCGCTGGCGGAGCGGAAGGTGACGTTCATGTCGGAGCGGCTTCCCTTTTCCGCGGCGCAGGTGAAGAGCCGGGAGTCGTCCAGCACGTCGTACAGCAGCTGGGCCTTATTGTGCTTGATCTTCTCCATGCCCTCTACGCCGCCCTGAGCGTCCAGCCACTCCAGCACCAGCCCCAGCATGTAGATGCACCAGCAGGGGGGCGTGTTGTACATGGAGTCCTTGTCGATCATGGTCTTGTAGTTCATCATCAGCGGGGTGTAGGGCAACTCGTGGCCGGCCAGATCCTCCCGGACGATGGCGATGGTCAGGCCCGCGGGGGCCAGATTCTTCTGGGCACCGCCGAAGATGATGCCGTACTTGGACACATCCACCACCCGGCTGAGGAAGTCGGAGGACATATCGCACACGATGGGCACATCGCCGGTGTCGGGGACATACTGCCATTCGGTGCCGTAAATAGTATTGTTGGCGCAGTAGTAGAAATAGCTGGCCTCGGGATCCAGCTTCAGCTGGTCCTGCGCGGGGATGTAGGTGTGGTTCCTGTCCTCGCTGGAGGCGGCCAGATTGATGGTTCCGTACTTCTTCGCTTCTTTATAGGCGATGTTGGCGAAGTTGCCGGTGACGGCGTAGTCCGCCTTTCCGGTCTTTCCGATGAGGTTCAGGGGCACCATGGAGAACTGGGTGGAGGCGCCGCCCTGAAGGAACAGCACCTTATAATTGTCCGGCACGTGGAACAGCCGGATGAAGTTGGCCTTGGTGTCCTGAAAGATCTTGTCAAAGACCTTAGATCGATGACTCATCTCCATAACGGACATTCCGGACCCCTGATAATTGGTGATTTCAGACCCGGCACGGGTAAGCACTTCCAGCGGCAGCATGGAAGGGCCTGCGGAAAAGTTGTAAACGCGATTGTTTCCCATGAGTCATACTCCTCTCTAACATCTTTGTTTGTTATTGTTTTAACACACTAATGTGTTATGCCTATTATAAGTTTTCACTTTGTCTCCTGTCAACGCAGAATACCGCCCAAATACGATCCCGCCGCGCTGGTGTTTTTTGTGATTTCCGTGCTATGGAGACGCAAGTCCGCCGCTGCGGGACAGATCAACGGGAATTTCGTGCGCCGCCCGCACACACACTTCTTTTGAAACAGGCACAAGTTTCCGCTCATTCCGTGCTTGTGTCCGCTCTCCCGCTGTGATAGAATAGCGGCAGAACCGGTGCGGGACGCGCCGGATGGGCGTCCGGGCTGAAATCGGAACCGGCCGGGACGCCGGGAATGGGAGGAGAAGCTATGTACTTAACGGAAGTGCGCGATATTCTCTCTGCCGACGTGCTGAGCGGCGCCGACGCGCTGGATCAGGAGGTCCGCTCCGCCTGCGGCAGCGACTTCATGAGCGACGTGCTGGCCTACGTGAAGGATCAGGCCCTGCTGCTCACCGGCCTTGTGAACCCTCAGGTCATCCGGACGGCGGAAATGATGGATATGAAGTGCGTGGTCTTTGTCCGGGGCAAGCTGCCGGACGCGCAGATGCTGGCCCTGGCCCGGGAACGGGGCATTGTGGTCATGTCCACTCTGTACCGCATGTATATTGCCTGCGGCCTGCTGTACTCCAACGGGCTGGCCGGAGAATGAGCATGAGTGCCAGTACGCTTCGGCTGACCTACGAGGTGGAAAAGGACGATCTCGCCCGGGCGGGGGAGGCGTCCTCTCAGGTCAAGCAGACCCTGCGGAAGCTGGGCTTCGACCCGGAAACCATCCGCCGGGTGGCCGTCTGCATGTACGAAGGGGAGATCAACATGGTCATCCACGCCGACGGCGGGCAGGCCACGGTAGACATCGGGCTGGACGCCATCACCGTCACGCTGGCCGACCACGGCCCCGGCATCCCCGACGTGGACCTCGCCATGCAGGCCGGGTATACCACCGCCGGCGAGGCGGTGCGGGATCTGGGCTTCGGCGCAGGCATGGGCCTGCCCAACATGAAAAAATACAGCGACAGCATGACCATCGACACCACCGTCGGCGTGGGTACCACCGTCACCATGGTCATCCTCATCCCCCAGTGAGCGCTGCGCTGCCCTTATCAACCGAGGGTCACCATTTATAATATAATGAGGAGGTGTCCGCTGTGCGCCATTCCGTGGTCCTGGACCTGAAAAAGTGCCGCGGCTGTACCACCTGCATCAAAAACTGCCCCACCGAGGCCATCCGCGTGCGGAACGGAAAGGCCACCATTCTCCCCAACCGCTGCATCGACTGCGGCACCTGCATCCGCGTGTGCCCCCACAGCGCGGTGAAGTCCGTGTGCGACAGTCTTGAACAGCTGAAAAAATTCAAATATGCCGTGGCCATCCCCGATCCGGCGCTGTACGGCCAGTTTCAGAATCTGAACGATGTGAACATCGTCCTCAACGGCCTGCTTGCGCTGGGCTTTGATCAGGTGTTCGAGGCCGCCGCCGCCAGCGAGATGCTGGCGGGCATCGCCCGCAGCCGCATCCAGCGGGGCGGACAGCGCCCCGTGCCCGAGATCTCTCCCGCCTGCCCGGCGGTGGTGCGGCTCATCTCCCTTCGCTTCCCCAAGCTCATCAGCCACATCGCCCCGGCCATTTCCCCCACGGAGCTGGCCGCCATTCTGGCCCGGGAGGACGCGGTGAAGGCCACCGGCCTTCCGCCGGAGGACATCGGCATTTTCTCCATCGTGCCCTGCTCGTCGCTGGTGACGTCGGTCCACTCGCCGGTGGGCCTGCCCCGGCCGGTGCTGGACGGGGCCCTCGCCATCCGGGACGTATACCTCGCCCTGCTGGAGCCTATGAAAAAGCTGGCCCGGGAGCCGCTCCAGCCCCTCTCCACCTCCGGCATCATGGGGATCGGCTGGGCCTATGTCGGGGGCGAGTCCGCCTCCCACCTGTGGGAGCGTTACGTGGCGGTGGACGGCATCAACAACGTTATTCAGGTGCTGGAGGACATTGAGGACGGCCGCCTGCCCGACGTGGATTTTGTAGAGCTGCGAGCCTGCACACAGGGGTGCGTGGGCGGATGCCTCAACGTGGAGAACCCCTTCGGCACCAAAATGCGGCTGAAAAAGCTCATGCGGGAGCTGCCCATGTCCCACACCCGCACCATTCCCGACGGGCAGGCAGACGAAATTCTGGACAGCACCCGTGCGCCGGAATTTCTCCCCTCCCTCCAGCTGGACTCCGACCGGATGCGGGCCATGGAAAAGATGATCCGCATTCAGGAGCTGGAACAGCAGCTCCCTGGCCTGCGGTGCGGCTCCTGCGGCGCGCCGTCCTGCCACGCCTTCGCCGAAGACGTGATCATGGGCCGGGCCAGTCTGGACGACTGCATTTTCAAGGTCCGGGAGCGGATGCAGCACATGGCCGGCACCGGAAACGCCGACGAGTATCTGCCCGCCCCCTTCCGTCACCGCCCGTCAGACCCCTCCGGCGGGACCAAAAGCCGCTGACCGCGGCGGAAAGGACGTGTTCTCATGACTGTCAAACAGCTTGCCGAGGCGCTGGGCCTCACCGTATTTTACATCGCAGAGCCGGACCGCGCCGTCACCGGCGGCTACTGCGGCGACCTGCTCAGCTGGGTCATGGGCCGGGCCCCCGCGGACGGCGCGTGGCTCACCATTATGAGCAACGTGAACGTGGCGGCGGTGGCCGCGCTGGCCGATCTCTCCTGCGTCATTCTGGCCGAGGGCGTCGCGCCGGATGAGACGCTGCTCAAAAAGGCCCGGGCGCAGGACATCAACCTGCTGGGTACGGCGGACCCCGTCTATGACTGCGCAAAAAAACTGGCCGCCCTCGGCATTTAAGGAACCACAATGAACGAATACTACTTCGATTTCCACCTTCACAGCTGCCTTTCCCCCTGCGGGGGCGAGGAGATGACCCCCGCCGATCTGGCCGCCATGTGCGCGCTGGCGGGGTACGACGCCGTGGCCCTCACCGACCACAACACCACCGGCAACTGTGCCGCCTTCTGCGCCGCCGCCCGGCGGCGCGGCCTGCTGGCCCTGCCGGGCATGGAGCTGACCACGGCGGAGGAGGTCCACGTTGTCTGCCTGTTCCCCGGGCTGGATGAGGCGCAGGCCTTCGGCGCGCTGGTGCGGCGGCGGCTGCCCGTCATCGGCAACGACCCCGATGTGTTCGGCCACCAGCTTCTGATGGACGATAAGGACGCCATTTTAGGGGAGGAGACGGTGCTGCTGGCTGGGGCCACCGACATCGGCGTGTACGAGGCGGCGGGCCTTGTAGCCCAGTACGGCGGCGTGGCCTATCCCGCCCACATCGACCGGCCATCCTTCTCCCTGCTGTCCAATCTGGGCATCTGGGATCCGGACATGGGCTTCCCGCTGGCGGAGGTCTCCCGGAACTGCCCGCCGGAGCTGTTCGACCGGCCCGATCTGGCGGGAGTGCGGCACATTGTCGGCTGCGACGCCCATTATCTCGACCAGATCCCCGACTCCTGTCAGAAGATGGCTCTGCCTGAATTATCTGTAAGCGAAATCCTCGGTTCGTTAAGGAATTAACGAACCGAGGTCATTTTTTACCTGTTTCTCCCAAAAACCGTACAAATCGCAGTTCACTTTTCTCTTGATTAGCATTGACTAACTGCGAATTTCAGTGCTAACATTGCCGTGATAAGTCACTTTTTAACAAGGAGGATATGTTTCATGCCTAACTGCAAGACCGCGGTACCCTATCGCGGTACGCCGGAGCAGGAGGAGCGCCTGCGCAAGGTCATCGACAGCCACAAGGGGCAGCCCGGAGCCACCATGCCGGTGCTTCAGGCCGCGCAGGAGATCTTCGGCTATCTGCCGGAAGAGGTGCAGATCATGATCGCCGAGGGGCTGGACATCCCCCTCAGCGAGGTCTACGGCGTCTCCACCTTCTACTCTCTGTTCACCCTGAACCCCAAAGGCAAGTACCAGATCTCCGTCTGTCTGGGCACCGCCTGCTACGTCAAGGGCGCGGCCGAGGTGCTGGCCGCCGTGGAGAAAAAGCTGGGCATCTCCCCCGGCGGCATCACCCCCGACGGCATGTTCTCGCTGGACGCCTGCCGCTGCATCGGCGCCTGCGGCCTTGCCCCGGTGATGATGATCAACGAGGAGGTCTACGGCCGGCTCACCGCCGCACAGGTAGGCCCCATTCTGGACCAGTATCTGAAAAAGGGATGAAGGAGCTCTCCTTATACATACTGGACATCGCGAAAAATTCCGTCTCCGCCGGGGCGTCCCGGCTGGACATCACGCTGGATGAGCCGGGGGACGGCTGGCTCACTATCACAATTACCGACAACGGCTGCGGGATGACGCCGGAATTTCTGGCCCAGGTCACCGACCCGTTCACCACCACCCGCACTACCCGGAAGGTGGGCATGGGCCTCGCCCTCTACCGGCTGGCGGCGGAGCAGACCGGCGGCACACTGGATATCCGCAGCGCCCCCGGCGTGGGCACCACCGTCACCGCCCGGTTTGACCGGCGGCACCTCGACTGCCCGCCGCCGGGCGATCTGGCCGGGAGCGTGGCCCTGCTCCTTCAGGGCTGCCCCGGCATGGACCTGCACTACCGGCACACCACCCCCCGGGGCACAGCGGAGCTGTCCGCCGGGGAACTGCGGGAGATCCTCGGCCCGGACATCTCTCTGGGCGAACCGGAGGTATTCTCCTGGATCACCGATTATTTGACCGAACAGGAAGCGCGGGCGGCCGCAGACCCGGCCTGACCGGCCGCCGCCTGACTGGATTGGAAGGAGCTTAGCAAGCGAATGAAAAGCCTGGAAGAACTGCGCGCGATCCGCGAAAAAATGAAGCAACAGATGGAGCTGCGGGACAGCGGGGAGGATACCGTCCGCGTCGTGGTGGGCATGGCCACCTGCGGCATCGCCGCCGGTGCCCGCCCCGTGCTCACTGCCTTTCTGGACGAGATTGGGAAGCGTCAGCTTCGGAACGTCATCGTCTCCCAGACGGGCTGCATCGGCGTCTGCCGCCTGGAACCCATCGTGGAGGTCTTTGCCCCCGGACAGGAAAAGGTGACCTACGTCCGGGTGAAGCCCGAGATGGTCCCCGTCATCGTGGAGCAGCATCTGGTGAACCACCACGTGGTCACCGACTACACCATCGGCGCCGCCGAATAAGGGGAGGGAGAAGGAGATCATGAATCACATCCGATGCAACATTATGGTGTGCACCGGCACCGGCTGCACCTCCTCTGAGAGCCCGAAGATCGCCGAGGCCCTTGAAAAGGCGCTGAAAAAGGCGAAGATGGACAAGGAGGTCCGGGTGGTCCGGACCGGCTGCTTCGGCCTGTGCGAGCAGGGCCCCATCGTCATGGTGTTCCCCGAGGGGGCGTGCTACACCAAGGTCACGGTGGAGGACGTTAAGGAGATCGTCAGCGAGCACGTCGTCAAGGGCCGCATCGTCACCCGCCTGCTCCATCAGGAGGGGGACGACGGCAGCACCGTCACCTCTCTGGCCGACACTCAGTTTTATAAGCACCAAACCCGCATTGCCCTGCGCAACTGCGGCGTCATCAACCCGGAGTCCATCGACGAATATCTGGGCGTGGACGGCTACACCGCGCTGGAGCGCATCCTCACCGAGCAGACCCCGCCTCAGAACATCATCGACTGCGTCAAGAAGTCCGGCCTCCGGGGCCGGGGCGGCGCGGGCTTCCCCACCGGCAACAAGTGGCAGTTCACCCACGACGCCGTCAGCGAGGACGGCGTGAAGTACGTCTGCTGCAACGCCGACGAGGGCGACCCCGGCGCGTTCATGGACCGCTCCGTTCTGGAGGGCGACCCCTTCTCCGTCATCGAGGCCATGACCATCGCGGGCTACGCCATCGGCGCCAGTCAGGGCTACATCTACATCCGCGCGGAGTACCCCATCGCGGTCAAGCGGCTCCAGCTGGCCATTTCTCAGGCCCGGAGCTACGGCCTGCTGGGCAAGAACATTCTGGACAGCGGCTTCTCCTTTGATCTGGAGCTGCGGCTGGGCGCGGGCGCCTTCGTCTGCGGCGAGGAGACCGCCCTGCTCACCTCCATCGAGGGCAAGCGCGGCGAGCCCCGTCCCCGTCCGCCGTTCCCGGCGGTCAAGGGCCTTCTGGGCCGGCCCACCCTGCTGAACAACGTGGAGACCTACGCCAACATCACGTGGATCCTCAACAACGGCTGGGAGAAATTCGCCGCCATCGGCACCGAGAAGTCCAAGGGCACCAAGGTGTTCGCGCTGGGCGGCAAAATCACCAACACCGGCCTTGTGGAGATCCCCATGGGCACCACCCTGCGCACCATCATTGAGGACATCGGCGGCGGCATCCCCAACGGGAAGAAGTTCAAGGCCGCCCAGACCGGCGGCCCCTCCGGCGGCTGCATCCCCGCCGAGCTTATCGACACCCCCATCGACTACGACTCCCTCACCGCCATCGGCTCCATGATGGGCTCCGGCGGCCTCATCGTCATGGACGAGGACAACTGCATGGTGGACATCGCGAAATTCTTCCTTGAATTCTGCGTGGACGAGTCCTGCGGCAAGTGCGCCCCCTGCCGCATCGGCACCAAGCGGCTGTACGACCTGCTGTGCAAGATCACCGACGGCAACGGCACGCTGGAGGATCTGGACACCATCGAGGAGCTGTGCTACCACCTGAAGGACTCCGCCCTGTGCGCGCTGGGCCAGTCCGCCCCCAACCCGGTGCTGTCCACCCTGAAATACTTCCGGGAGGAATACATCGCCCACGTGGTGGAAAAGCGCTGCCCCGCCGGGGTGTGCCGGAACCTGCTCCGGTTCGAGATCGACCCGGCCAAGTGCAAGGGCTGCACCCTCTGCGCCCGGAACTGCCCCACCGGCGCTATCACCGGCGCAGCCAAGGGCCCCCACGTCATCAACCACGACAAATGCATCAAGTGCGGCCTGTGTATGTCCAACTGCCGCTTTGACGCCATTGCCAAGCACTGAGGGAAGGAGTGACGAACGTGGAAACGAAAATGATCCATCTTACCATCGACAATATCCCCGTCACCGTTCCCGAGGGGACGACGGTTCTGGAGGCCGCCCGCTCGGCGGGCATCAAGATCCCCTCCCTGTGCTACCTCAAGGACATCAATGAGATCGGCGCCTGCCGCATCTGCGTGGTGGAGGTCAAGGGTGCCCGGAGCCTGATGGCCTCCTGCGTCTACCCGGTGAGCGAGGGGATGGAGGTCCGCACCAATACGGAGCGGGTGCGCCACTCCCGCCGCCTGACGCTGGAGCTGATCCTGTCCAACCACCGGATGGACTGCCTGACCTGCCCCCGCAACGCCCAGTGCGAGCTGCGCCAGCTGGCTGCCGACATGGGCATCGACGCGGTGCGCTACGCCAACGACAATCTGCTCCCCCAGCCGGAGGAGACCGCCCTCCATCTGGTCCGGGACAACTCCAAGTGCATCCTGTGCCGCCGGTGCGTATCCGCCTGCCACAAGCTCCAGTCCGTGGGCGTCATCGGCCCCAATGACCGCGGCTTCCACACCCACATCGGCTGCGCCTTCGACCGGGATCTGGCCGAGGTGGACTGCGTGTCCTGCGGCCAGTGCATCGTGGTGTGCCCCACCGGCGCGCTGGCGGAGAAGGACTCCACCGCCGAGGTCCTCGCCGCCCTTCGGGACCCCAATAAGCACGTCATCGTCGGCCCCGCCCCCTCCGTCCGGGTGACGCTGGGCGAGTGCTTCGGCATGCCCATCGGCTCCAATGTGGAGGGCAAGATGGTCTCCGCCCTCCGGCGGCTGGGCTTTGACAAGGTGTTCGACGTGGACGCCGCCGCCGACTTCACCATCATGGAGGAGGGCACCGAGTTCATCGAGCGTCTCCAGAACGGCGGCACCCTGCCCATGATCACCTCCTGCTCCCCCGGCTGGATCCGGTTCTGCGAGCAGCATTATCCCGAGTTCATTCCCAACCTGTCCACCTGCAAGTCCCCCCAGCAGATGTTCGGCGCGCTGGTCAAGAGCTACTACGCCGAAAAGGAGGGCATCGACCCCCACGACATCTACGTGGTGTCCGTCATGCCCTGCACCGCCAAGAAATACGAGGTCAAGCGGGAGGAGCAGCGCATGGCCAACGGCTGCATGCCGGTGGACGCCTCCCTCACTACCCGCGAGCTGGCCCGGATGATCACTCAGGCGGGCATGATGTTCGACCACCTGCCCGACGGCGATTTCGACCCCATTCTTGGCGTCTCCACAGGCGCGTCCGTCATCTTCGGCGCCACCGGCGGCGTCATGGAGGCGGCGCTGCGCACCGTGGCCGCCAAGCTCACCGGCAGCGAGATGGGCGCGCTGGAATTCACCGAGGTCCGGGGCACTCAGGGCATCAAGGAAGCCACCTACGACCTGCCCGGCGGGCCGGTCCGGGTGTGCGTGGCCTCCGGCCTTGCCAACGCCAAGGCCGTGCTGGACGGCGTCCGCTCCGGCAAGCTCAAGTACGACTTTATCGAGCTGATGGCCTGCCCCGGCGGCTGCGTCAATGGCGGCGGCCAGCCGCTGCACTCCGCCACCGTCCGCTCCTTCACCGACCTGCGGGCCCTCCGCGCCCGCTCGCTGTACAAGCAGGATCAGGGCATGGAGTTCCGCAAGAGCCA
Organism: uncultured Oscillospiraceae bacterium; assembly: GCA_934675115.1. Taxonomy (GTDB): domain Bacteria; phylum Bacillota; class Clostridia; order Oscillospirales; family Oscillospiraceae; genus Enterenecus. Next base: position 10,038 of record CAKUPH010000003.1, read on the forward strand.
CGAAAGCCCGGTGGTCAAGGCCATTTACGAGGAATATCTGGGCGAGCCGGGCAGCCACAAGGCCCACGAGCTGCTCCACTGCACCTACGTGCCCCAGAAGCGCTACCGCATCGACGACTGAAATCACATCTTCAAAAAGGGACAAAATCTTCGGATTTTGTCCCTTTTCCCATATCGTCCAAGAACCTCGTTGACGGAGAAAGCCCGGGCGTGTATAATATCAGAGTATATCCGTGGGCTTTCGCCCTGATCCATTTCTTTCCGCCCTGCCGTTTTGTAAAGGAGCCCGGCCATGAACACTCTGGTCATTGAAAAAAGCGCCCTGAAAAACAACATCAGCCTTGTGAAGGAGCAAGCCGGGGCCTCTTATATCTACGCCAATCTCTCCGGCGACGGGTACGGCGCCGGGGCCGTGCCGCTGGCAAAGCTCCTGCGGGACGAGGGCATCCGCCGCTTCTGCGTAGACAGCGCCGACACCGCCGCCGCCCTGCGGAAGGCCGGGCTGGTGGACGAGGAGATCCTGATGCTCCACTCCACCTCCGACCGGGAGGTGCTGGAAAAGCTGTCCGATTTGAACGTGGTGTGCTCCGTGGGCACGCTGGAGGCGGGCATGGCCCTCAACGCGCTGGCAGAAAGCCGGGCCACCGTCATCGAGGCCCATTTGCAGATCGACTGCGGCATGGGCTTCGGCGGCTTCCCCGCCGAGGAGCCGGAGAAGATCGTCTCCGTCATACGCAACCTGCCCAACGTGGCCTTTTCCGGCGTATACACCCAACTATCCAGCGGTCGGGCCATGGATACGCAGCTTGCCGCCTTCCAGCAGGCGGTGGACGACATCCACGCCGCCGGGTGCGAGACGGGCCTTGTCCACGCCGCCGGTTCCTACGCCATGCTCCACAGCGACCTTGCCCATCTGGACGCGGTGCGGGCGGGCTCCATCCTGCTGGGCCGCTGCGCACGGAGCCGGAACGACGGCCTTATCACCGTGGGTTACGGCGAGACCACCGTGGACAGCATCCGCTGGCTCCCCCGGGGCCACACGCTGGGCAACGAGAAAAAGGTCACCCTGCGCAAGCCCGCCCGGGTGGCAGTGCTCCCCGTGGGGTATCAGCACGGCTTCGGCGTGGACCGCCCCGCCGTCACCCTGTGGGAGGCCATCCGCCGGGTGCTGGGCCGCCGCAAAACCGTGCGCGTCAACGGCCAGAAGGCGAAAATTCTGGGCGCCGTGGGCGCCACCGAGACGCTGGTGGACGTCACCGGCCTGAAGTGCGCCGAGGGGGACACCGCCGTGTTCGACCTCGATCCCCTGTATGCCCGGGGTGTGCAGCGGGAGTACCGATAATTTTACGGGCAGGCGTTTGCTCCGCCCGGACCAGACCACCGGCCGGGGCGGGACACTCCCGCCCCGGCTTTCATTTCCCGAAAGTGAGGAATTTTTATGCGAGCAGTTGTGACCCGGGTCAGAAACGCCCGGGTGGAGATCGACGGCCGGATCAACGGCCGGATCGAACAGGGCTTTCTGGTGCTGCTGGGCGTCGGCCCGGAGGACACCGAAGCCACCGCCGACAAAATGGCCGACAAGGTGTGCGGCCTGCGGGTGTTTGAGGACGAAAACGGCAAGATGAACCACAATCTGGGATCCGTAGGCGGTTCGCTGCTGGTGGTGAGCCAGTTCACCCTGTACGCCGACACCTCCTCCCGCCGCCCGGGCTTTTCCCACGCCGCGCCCCCGTCGCTGGCCGTCCCGCTGTATGAGCGGTTCATGGAGCAGTGCCGGAGCCGGGGCTTCGCCGTGGAGCACGGCGAGTTCGGCGCGGACATGCAGGTATTTTCCCAGAACGACGGCCCCGTGACCATCCTTCTGGAGCTGTAAGGGCCGTCCCAAGGAGGTTTTTATGCCAGTCATCAGACAACTCGATCCGCACGTCGCGGATCTCATCGCCGCCGGCGAGGTGGTGGAGCGCCCGTCCTCCGTGGTGAAGGAGCTGATGGAAAACGCCATCGACGCCGGGGCCACCGCCGTCACCGTGGAGATCGAGCACGGCGGCATGACCCTCATCCGGGTCACGGACAACGGCTGCGGCATTCCTGCCGATCAGGCCGCCACCGCCTTCCTCCGCCACGCTACCTCCAAGATCGCCACCGAGTACGATCTGGAGGCCATCGGCACTCTGGGCTTCCGGGGCGAAGCTCTGGCCGCCATCTCCTCCGTCAGCCGCATCGACCTGCTGACCAAGCCCGCCGGCGCGCCGCTGGGCTCCGCCCTCCATCTGGAGGCCGGGGCGGTGCTGGAGCAGGAGGAGGCCGGATGCCCCGACGGCACCACCATGGTGGTGCGGGATCTGTTCTACAACACCCCCGCCCGGCTGAAATTCATGAAAAAGGACGCCGCCGAGGGGGCCGCCGTGTTCGCCAACGTCCAGCGGCTGGCCCTGTCCCACCCGGAGGTGTCCGTCAAGTTCATCCGGGACGGGCGGCAGGAGCTGCTCACCCCCGGGGACGGCCAGCTGAAGAGCGCGGTGTACGCCGTGCTGGGCCGGGATCTGGCCCTGGGCTTTACGCAGGTCACCGGCTCCGGCGAAAGCATGTCCGTGTCCGGCTACGTGTCCCTGCCCGCCTGCTGCCGGGGCAGCCGGAGCTATCAGCACTTTTTCGTCAATGGCCGCTACATCAAGAGCCGCACCATGATGGCCGCGCTGGAGGAAGCCTACAAAAACCAGAAGATGGTTGGCCGTTTCCCCGGCTGCGTGCTGCACCTCACCGTCAAGCCCAACGCGGTGGACGTGAACGTCCACCCCACCAAGACGGAGGTGAAATTCCAGAGCGAGCAGCAGGTGTTTTCCGCCGTGTACCACGCGGTGCTGGCCGCCCTCAGCGGGGACAGCACCCGGCCCCAGGCCGTCCTGTCCGCCCCGAAGGCGGAGGACACCGTCACCCCCAACCAGACCAGCCTTTCCCTCAACGACGTCACCGCCGTCACCCCGGCCCCCGCGGAGCAGACCGGCTGGAAGCCCGCCCCCACCTACCGGCCCGCTCCCCGCGGCTCGTATACCGCTCCCGCCGGGAAGCCTAAACCCGCCGATCCCGTAAAGCCCGCGTGGCCGTCCCCTTTCCAGCGGGTGACGCCGCTGCCCCAGAAGCCCCCGCAGGAGCGCCCCGCTTCCGCACCGGCGGAACGGCCTGTTGAAAACTCCGTGCCCCTTCCCACGGAACCGGTCCGACCCGCCGCCCCGGCGGAAACCGCCGCAAAAGCGCCGGAACCTCAGCCCATTCGCAAACCGGAAGCCGTTCCGGAGCCTGTCCCCGCCGCTCCGGCCCCCGCGGAACCGGCCCCGGCCATTCAGCCGGAGACCGCCGCCCCCGCCGAAGCGGCCCAGCCGGAGCCCCAGCCTGAAACCGAGCCGTGGCTCATCCGGGGGGAACTGTTTCACACCTACGTCATGGTGGAGCAAGGGGACAAAATCACCCTCATCGACAAGCATGCCGCCCATGAGCGGGCCAATTTCAACCGGCTCAAGGCCGCCGACTACCAGCCCATGGTGCAGGAGCTGCTGGCCCCCGTCACCTTCACCCCCGCCCCGGAGGAGCGGGAGGTGCTGCTGGAGCAGACCGGCCTGCTGGCCCGGTTCGGCTTCGACGTGGAGGAGTTCGGCTCCGCCGCGCTGGCGGTGCGCTCCGTGCCCGACTATCTGGACACCGGGGACATCGAGGACGCCCTGCTGGAGTTGGCCCGCCGCATCCGGGAGACCGGCGCCGCCGACCCCGCCGCCGCCCGGGACGAGCTGATGCACACCATGGCCTGCAAGGCCGCCATCAAGGGCGGGCAGAAAAACGGCCCGGAGGAGCTGATGGAGGTGGCCCGGCTGGTGATGAGCGGCGCGGTGAAGTACTGCCCTCATGGCCGCCCGGTGGCCATCGAGCTGACGAAGTACCAGCTGGAAAAGCAGTTCAAGCGTGCATGAAACGCCGTCGCTTTTTCCACAAAAGCGCGGAAAAATGTGAAAAAACGCCGCAGCATTCAATGCTGCGGCGTTTCCTTTTGGATCTCATGTTCAGTGAGCGTTTTCGTCGATGAACCGGGGCTCCAGCTTGGAGTAGACGATCTTCTGGGCGCTGTAAAGGGAGAACTTGCCGCTGAGCAGATAGCTCAGGGCGCAGGCCAGGGCGAAGAACAGGACGTGGCTGCTGCCGAACAGCTCAATGCTCAGGAAAATGCTGGCCAGCGGGCAGTTGGTGACGCCGCAGAACAGGGCGATCATGCCGATGGCCCCGCCGAAGGCCGGGTCAAGGCCCAGCAGCGGCGCGGCGGCGCAGCCGAAGGTGGCCCCCACGAAGAAGGTGGGGACGATCTCGCCGCCCCGGAAGCCCGCGCCGAGGGTGACGGCGGTAAAGAGCATTTTCAGCAGGAAGGCGTAGGGCACGGCGTGACCGGCCAGCGCCGCCTCAATGATGTCGCCGCCCGCGCCGTTGTAGTCCCGGCTGCCCACCAGCAGGGTGAGGACAACGAGGATCGCCGCCCCGGCCAGCACCCGCAGGTACTGGTTGGGGAGGTATTTTTTGTAAAGGTGGTTCGTCTTGTGCATGAGCACGCAGAAGGCCATGGACAGCAGGGCGCAGGCGACAGCCAGCAGGCCGGTGCGCAGCATGAACTGCCAGTCCAGCGCCGGGCCGCCCATGAGGACGTACCCCTCCGGGTGGACCCCCAGCAGCCGGGTGACGCCGGTGGTCACAAGGCTGGCCAGCAGGCAGGGGAACAGGGCGGAGTAGTGGACGATGCCCACGCTCACCACCTCAAGGCTGAACACCGTGGCGGACAGGGGCGTACCGAACAGGGCGGTGAACACGGCGCTCATGCCGCACATGACGATGAGGTTCATGTTCCGCTCCCCCAGCCGGAGCAGGCGGCCGATGGACGCCGCAACGCTGCCGCCGATCTGGAGTGCCGCACCCTCCCGTCCGGCGCTGCCGCCGGTGAGGTGGGTGAGGGCGGTGCTCACGAAAATGAGCAGGGCCAGCCGCAGGGGCGGCTTTTCCCCGCTGCGGACGCTGGCGATGATCTGGTTGGTGCCGCTGTCGTTCTCCATGCCCAGCACCCGGTAGCTCCACACGATGAACAGACCGGCCAGCGGCAGGCAGAACAGCAGCCAGCCGTGGGCCTGCCGGGCAGCGGTGACAAAGCTCACCACATAATAAAAGGCCGCGCCCACAAGGCCGCAGGCCACGCCGGTGAGGCCCGATACCAGCAGCCAGCGCAGCAGGGTGAGCAGCGACCGCTCTCCCGGCCCGAAGTGCCGGTGCAGAAATTCGCGCATAATTCCATTCCTCCGTCTCTTTTTCAACCAGATTATAGAGTTTTCCCCCGCCGCTGTCAAGGAACGCGCTTTACAATGGTCATTCCGGCTGGTACAATGAAATAAATGGCAGTAAAACGTATCATCCGGCGGGGAAAGGGAGGAAGCCTCATGGAGATCAAGCAGCTGCAATATTTTCTGGCGGTGGCGGATCAGCTGAATTTCAGCAAAGCGGCAGAGGTGCTGTACGTGTCCCAGCCGCTGCTCAGCCAGCAGATCGCGGAGCTGGAGCGCCAGCTGCGGGTGACGCTGTTCAACCGGAGCCGCCGCTCGGTGCAGCTCACCCCCGCGGGGATGGCGCTGGCACAGGAGGCCCGGGCCATTCTGGACCGGGTGAACCGGGTGGAGACCTTCGTGCAGCAGACCGCGGCGGGCATCGGCCTTCAGTGGGACCTGAACATCGGGTACGAGGAGGTATTCGAGCGCACCCAGCTGACCCAGGCCCTGCTCCACTTTCATGAGGAATATCCCTCCTACCACGGCTACCTCACCAGCTACACGCTGGGGCAGATCATGAAGGCCCAGCACGACGGCGAGGTGGACCTGAGCTTCACCCTGCTACCCAACAAAAAGATGGACCCGGAGCTGGAGGTCCGGGAGATGGGGGAGGACACGCTGGTGCTGGTGGGCGCGTCGGAATACCTGTCAGAGATCAGCGTCAGCAGCTTCCTCAAGCTGGCGGAGCGGCTGCCCCTCCTGCTCATGGACAACGACCCCCGGGGGATGAGCTCCATCGTGGCCCTCAGCGAGAAGCTGGGCATCCACACCCAGTACCGCTTCCACCAGAGCATCCAGACCATTCTGATGAACGTGGAGGCCGGGGGCGGCATGGCCATCCTGCCCGGCTCGGTGGTGCGGACCTACGGGAGCCCCTATCTGTCGTGGCTGAAGCTGACGGGATACGACGAGGCCCGGCTGACGCTGGCCGCCTGCTGGAACCGGGACAACATGAATCCGGCCATCCCGGTGTTTCTCGACTGCCTGAAAAGCTGTATTCCTACCAAATAAACAGAAAAAAGCGGACGTTCCCCCTCGGAACGTCCGCTTTTTTTGCGGAGGAATCGTTATATCAAGCGGGGCCGTCCGCCGGATATCAACCCAGCCGGGCCTGATGACGGGCCTTGAATTTCGGCACGTTCAGGAACAGCATGAGGATCAGCGCCAGAATGAACAGCACGCCGCAGATGATGTACGCGCCGTCCATGGTGCCGCCGGTGAGGGACATGCCGAAGGCGATGACGGAAAAGGCGGTCATCCGCCCCGCGGTGAACACCACGGTCAGCGGGGTCTGGGCCTTCAGGAAGTCGCTTCGGTCAAACAGGGACGCGCACAGGGACACCGGCCAGTTGGCGTTGCCGCCGATGCACCAGTAGAACATGAACACGGAGATGAACATGAGCACGAGATTGTGGTTAGCCCGGCTGGCGGCCACATTGAGGAACGCAGCCGCGCCGAACATGATGCAGAACACGATGACGGCCTTCTTGGTGCCGAACTTCTGGTCCATCCAGCCCCACACCAGAGAGCCGACACAGGCCAGCGCAGCAAACACCGCGTTGATGAGAACCGCCTGCGCCTGCGTATAGCCGAACTCCTGAATACGGACGGTGGAATAGGCCACACAGCCCACGTTGCCGCACATCATCAGGGCGCAGGCCAGCGCGATGATCCAGAACTCCTTGCAGCACAGAATCTGGCCGGTGGTCCAGCTGCCCGCACCGTGGTCCTTGGCATCGGCAGCGGCCACGGACTCGATGCCAAACTCACGCTCCTGCTCCGGCGTGATGTGGTCGGGGTACTGGCCGCACTCCTCGGGGGTGTCCTTCACGAGGATCTGGTTGAGCACGCCGGTAACAATGAGGAAAATACCCAGGATCAGCGTGGCGAAGCTCACGCCGCCAAAGCCGATGAGCGCCACCAGCAGCGGCACCAGCAGCATGGTAGCCGCGTTGTTGCCGATGGTCGTCCAGCCCATGACGATGCCCTTCTTGCGGGGGAACCAGCTGGAGGTCAGCTTGGCGTAAGAGATCCAGCAGCGGCCGTTGGAGCACACCACCGCCACGATCAGGCTGATAACGTACATGGGGATGGTGGTGGCCCGGCCCATGAGGATGTAGGCGACGCCAGCCAGAACGGACAGCACCGTCGCTTGAGTCCGGGGGCTCTTTTTCTGGGCCCAGATCCCGATGGGGATGTAGGCGATCAGGGCGACATAGCCCGCGATGGAATTGAAGTAGAGCAGGGAATTGGGATCCCAGCCCGTAGCGCTGGAAATTGCGGGGATCACGATCTGGGCGCCGTCTGCGCTGATGCCCACATCCATGAACAGCGCGAAGAAGTAGAACGCGATCAGCGTCCAGCCCATTACGCCGAACCGGCTGTTGGTCAGAGGGGACTTGCTGCCTTTCATACCTTTCACTCCCTGAATTTCAGTCTTTTTTACCGATATGTTCCGAACCGGTTGTTTTATTTTCAGTTATACGGCACCCAGCACTCCATGAGCTCCTTCACCGGGAACTTGGACAGCACCTCGTAGCCGTCGTCCTTGACCAGCACCATCTCCTCCAGACGGACGCCGTGGTCGCCGCCCTTCTTGCCGGTCCAGGTCTCAAGACAAATGACCATGCCGGACTGGAGGGTAGTGGGCTCCACGCCAGGAATGTTCCGGTTGACACAGGAGAGGAAGGGCCGGTCGTGGAGAGTCAGGCCGATGCCGTGGCCGGTGGCCAGCGGAGCCACCTCGCCCCACGTTTCGTATCCCCAGTAGTGGGGGGAATCAGGCCACTCCGCCATGACCTCAAAGTCGGTGACGCCGGCTTTGACCTTGCGGATGGCGCTGTAGATCATGTCGTAGCACTCCTGATAGGTGTCCTTCTGCTCCTGCGTGGCCTTGCCGCAGCAGAACGTGCGGTAGATGCAGGTGCGGTAGCCCAGGAAAGCGTCGCCGTCCACGTCCACGTACACCAGGTCACCGGGGCGGATCATCCGGTCGCCGAAGGTCAGGCCGTAGGGGTTGGTGTTGGGGCCGGACATGCACACCAGATCCTCCGTGTGGTCGCAGCCCTCCTCGTACAGCGCGGCGATGCCCGCGGCCACAAGGTCGCACTCCTTCACGCCGGGACGGATGGCGGCGGCCACGGCGGCGTGGGCCTTCTCCGCGTTGGCGCAGGCGATGCGCATGATGTTGATCTCGTCCTCGCTCTTGATCATCCGGGCCCAGTCCATGATGGGCTTGCCGTGGATGCACTGGATGCCCTTCCGGGCAAAGGCCTCGCTGAACAGCATCTGGAGGGCGGTGCCGTCCAGCGCCAGCTTTTCATTGGTAATGCCGTATTCTGCCATCAGGCCGCCGACCCAGTTGACATAATTATTCAGCACGGGGTCGTAGGAATCCACGGCGGTGGGCTTGTAAAAGCCCAGCAGGGCATGGATGCGGCCCTCCATCCAGGGCATCCGGGGAATATGCCGGGCGGGCAGGTCGGCGATGACCAGATGGGGCTCGCCGTTCACCGGGAAGAACACGCACTGGCCCTCCACCATCCGCATGGGGGTGGTGACATAAAAGCCGGTGATGTAGCGGATGTTGTCCGGATCGAAGGTGAGGATGGCGCCGACCCCGGCGCGTTTCATCTCGGCGCGGGTGCGCTCCTTGCGGTAATTGCGAAGGCGGTCCATATTCACGCGCTCTTCGTAGTCCACTGCAAATTTTCCAAACGGCATAATTAAGATCCTCCTGTTCAAAAAGTTTGGCTTCAGTGTTTCGCTGACCTTATTGTAAAGGCTCCTCCGGCAGAAGTGAAATTACAGGTTTGAATCTTAGATATAAGCCGTGATTATAACAAATGCACAGGCAGTTGTATTTTCAAGGTGTCGGAATCAGTGATATTGACCACGATTATAACTGAGAAAAGGAAGTCTGATTTTACATTTCCCTCAGGCACCGTATAATGGATGATGCCGGGACCGGCGCGACCCTCCGGGCGGTCCCCGGCATCCGGATAAAAGGAGTTGATCGAATGAAAGTCACATGTTACGCGTCCGGCGTCATCGGCACCAGCTGGGCGACGAATTTCGCCCTCAAGGGCTGCGAGGTCACCGTATACGACCTGAACCGCGGCCTGCTGGCCCACGCAAAGCAGATGGTGCAGGACAATCTCTATCATCTGGCCCGGCAGGACTGCTTTTCCTTTGACTACATCCCGGACATCATGTCCCGCATCCAGTATACTACAGATCCGGAGGCCGCGGTGGCGGAGGCGGAGTTTATCCAGGAATCCGGCCCGGAAAAACTGGAGCTGAAGCGGCAATTCGCCGCACTGTTCGACCGCTGCGCCCCGGCGGACTGCATCGTGGCCTCGTCCACGTCGGGCCTGCGCATTTCCGACATCACGGCGGAGTCCGCCAACCCCGGGCGGTATATCGGTGCGCACCCCTTCAATCCCCCCCACCTCATCCCGCTGGTGGAGATCACCTGGGGGCCGGAGACCCGGCAGGATGTGCTGGACCGGGCGGTGGCTTTTTACCGTGCCATGGGCAAGGAACCCATCGTCCTTCAGAAGGAAAAGATCGGCTTTGTGGCCAACCGTCTGTCACACGCGGTGCTGCGGGAGGTCATGAGCCTTGTCAGCGAGGGCGTCTGCTCCCCGGAGGACGCGGACCGCGCGCTGACCTACGGCCCGGGGCTGCGCTGGGCGGCGGTGGGGCAGGTCATGATCGCCGAACTCGGCACCCAGGGCGGCGTCCGCGCGGGGACAGAGCGGTTCACTCCCCTCAACGAGTCCATTTTCCGCGACCTTGAAAACCGCACCACCGTTCCGGAAAACTGGGCGGACGTGGCGGAGGCCGGGGTCATCGCGGAAAAGCGGGACATGCCCGACTGGATCGGCCACACCACCGAGGACATCGCCGCCTTCCGGGACAACGTACTGGTAGAGCTGCTGAAGCTGCACCGGAAGCTATGACCAGACGGGCAACCGCCCCGCCACTCCCGCAGAGGCCCGGAAAATGCTGGGCATCCCCCAGCTGGACGGCTCCGCCGTCCGCAGTGCGCTGGGGATCTCCTGAGCCTCCGGCTGCCGTCCCCGGGCGGTCACACCCGCCGTCCGGGACAATAAAAAGAGCCTGTCCGCCGCGCGGACAGGCTCTTTTCTCATCTCTGATACTCGAATTCCAGATTATACAGGCACACAAGGTCGCCGTCCTTCACGCCCGCGTCCTCCATCTGCTGGAACACGCCGGCCTCCCGGAGGCGCTTGTCGAACCAGTTGCGGCTCTCGTAGTCGTTGAAGTTGACGTTGGCCATGAGCTGGCGCAGCCACGGGCCGTCCACCAGCCAGATCTCGTCCTCGTCGTCCCGGACGATCTCCAGCGGGACGGAGGTGTCCACCTCCGGGGGCCGCTCCACGTAGGTCGGCTCGAACACGATGACCGGCGGCAGCTCCGCCAGCTCCGCGGCGGCGGCCAGCATCAGCTCCCGGGTGCCCTGATGGGTGGCGGCGGACATCTCGAACAGCGGGCAGCCCTTCGCCTCCACATGGGCCCGGAGCCGCTCCAGCAGCTCCGGGTCCTCCATCACGTCCACCTTGTTGGCGGCCACCAGCATCTTGCGGCTGGCAAGCTCCGGCGACCACTGGGCGAGCTCGGCGCAGATGGTGTCGAAATCCTCCACCGGATCCCGGCCCTCGCTGCCGGACACGTCCACCACGTGGATGAGCAGGCGGCAGCGGTCGATGTGCCGCAGGAAGTCATGACCAAGGCCCGCACCCTCCGCCGCGCCCTCGATGATGCCGGGGATGTCGGCCAGCACAAAGGACTTGCCCTCGTCCATGGGCACCACGCCCAGATTGGGGGACAGGGTGGTGAAGTGGTAGTTGGCGATCTTGGGCTGGGCCCGGGTGACCACGCTGAGCAGGGTGGACTTGCCCACGTTGGGGAAGCCCACCAGACCCACGTCGGCCAGCAGCTTCAGCTCCAGCAGCACATCCCGGCTCTGGCCGGGCAGACCCGCCTTGGCGAACCGGGGCACCTGACGGGTGGGGGTGGCGAAGTGCTTGTTGCCCCAGCCGCCGTTGCCGCCCCGGGCCAGCACGAAGTCCTCGTCGCCGGACATGTCGCAGATGATCTCCCGGGTCTCGGCATCCCGCACCACGGTGCCCCGGGGCACCCGGATGATGAGGGGCGCGCCGTCCTTGCCGGAGCAGCGCTTGCCCATGCCGTCCTGTCCGTTTTCCGCCACGTACTTGCGCTTGTAGCGGAAATCCATCAGGGTGGACATATGGGAGTCCACCCGCAGGACGATGTTGCCGCCCCGGCCGCCGTCGCCGCCGTCCGGGCCGCCGGCGGCCACGTATTTCTCCCGGTGGAAGGCCACGGCGCCGTTGCCGCCATTGCCCGCCCGGACCGTGATCCTCGCAGTGTCAATAAACTGATTGGCCATTTGTTACCTCCAAAGTCGATCCGGCGCCCGGCTGTATGCCGCCGAACGCCGCCGCGCCGGGATGATCCGTTCAGAATTCCAGCAGGTTCAGCCCGACCTCTTCGCTGAACCTCCGGCCCACCTCGCCGGACCAGCGGCGGACGAAGATCTCCGCCGTAGCGGAGATGACCGTCCGGCTCAGGTGCCCGGCGGCAAATTCCCCGGTCACCGGGTTGCAGACGGTGATGTGGATATGCAGATAGGGTTTTCCGTCCTGCCGGGTGATATTCCCGGTGAGCTGGGCGATCTCAAATTCTCCCTCGTGACGACTGGTGGTGTAGACCTTCTGCTTCGTGTCAAAAATGCCCACCGTCACGTCGTTGGCCGCGCCGATGCCACTGACCTGCGCGAGGCGGATGTCCTCCGCCTCGCACAGGCGGGTGAGGGACTCCAGGATCTCGTCGCCCACCTCCAGCCGGACCAGCCAGCCCTCCGGATACGCCTGATATTTCATGGTGCGCCTCCTAAAAAAACGTCCCGGACAGAAGCTCGCTGTCCGGGACGTCTGGCAATACGATTGGGTCGCGCCTGACCTTGCGTGCGGCATGACAACTCACCCGCGGCGGCCCGGCGCATCAGGTCACTGAGCGATCTCGACGATGGAGACCTTCTTGCGGTCCTTGCCCATGCGCTCGAACTTCACCTTGCCGTCCTTCAGGGCGAACAGGGTGTCGTCGCTGCCCTTGCCCACGTTGGTGCCGGGGTGAATGTGGGTGCCGCGCTGACGAACCAGAACGTTGCCGGCCAGAACGAACTGACCGTCGCCGCGCTTCACGCCCAGGCGCTTGGCCTCGGAATCACGGCCGTTCTTGGTGGAACCGCCGCCCTTCTTATGGGCGAAAAACTGGATGCTGATCTTAAGCATAGTCTTTTCCATCCTTTCTAAAGACTTTTTGAGGACTCAATCGTCCTCGTCATCGTCGTCCAGCAGGACGGCGAGATTTTCGGGATATTCCTCCGACACGCCCTCAAGGTAGACCATCAGCCCCGTCAGCAGATTCTGACAGGTCTGTTCGTTGACCTCGCTCAGGCCGCCGGGGAGACGGAAGGCGATGCGGGCGTCCTGCGGCCGGATCTTCACCGAAGCCTCCAGCCCGAGCACATCGTTGACGGTGCACTCGACCAGGCCCACGGCGGCAGATACGGCGGCGCAGACGATGTCGCTGCCCTCCTCGGCATAGCCGCTGTGCCCTTCCACAACGAAGCCGTCCAGACGGCTGTCGGCGCTGTGGAACGTAATGGTGGTCATGTCAGACCTCCTCAGGCGTTCACCTTGGTGATCTCCACCTTGGTGTAGGGCTGACGATGGCCCTGACGGCGGCGGTAATTCTTCTTGGGCTTGTACTTGAAGACGAGCACCTTCTTACCCTTGCCGTTCTTCACCACGTTGGCGGTGACGGTAGCGCCCTCCACGGTGGGAGCGCCGAACTTGGCGGTGTCGCCGTCCAGCACGGCCAGCACCTTGTCGAAGGTGACGGTCTCGCCGGCCTCGGCGGTCAGCTTCTCGATGTAGAGGACGTCGCCCTCGGCCACCTTGTACTGCTTGCCGCCGGTCTCAATGATCGCATGCATGTAGTTTCAACTCCTTCATTACGGGCTCGCTGTCGGGGGAGGGGGAATGCCCCGCTTGTCCGGCACAAAGCCGCTTTCGGCTCTGCGCTTCATTGTCACGCTGCGGATCGGACACATGGCCGGGTCGCTTTCGCTCCGACTCGGGAAAAATCAGATTTGCGCCGCAAATCGGCATTTTTTCCTCGCTTCGTTCCAAGCTTCCCTATGTGTCTATCCTCCGCGCTTCCTGTCCCATTCAATGCGGCTTTGATAGTATACCAGCCAAGCGCTGGCTTGTCAAGGGTTTCCGCCGGTTCGCGGCGGCTTTTTTTACGCCTTGTCCAGCGTCTCCGCCACACCGGCCAGCGGGTTGGGCTGATAGCTTTCAATGGTGCCCTCGTCCATGGCGCGGGCAACACCCGGGTCGATGGGCAGGCGGGCCAGCACGGGGATGCCCAACTGCTCTGCCGCCGCGTCAAGGCCGCTCTCGCCGAAGATGGCGTGCTCCTTCCCGCAGTCGGGGCAGCGGTAATAGCTGTAGTTCTCCACGAAGCCCAGCACGGGAACGTCCATCATCTGGGCCATCTTCACCGCCTTGGTGACGATCATGGACACCAGATCCTGGGGGGACGTGACCACGATGATGCCGTCCACCGGCAGGGACTGGAACACAGTCAGGGGCACGTCGCCGGTCCCGGGGGGCATGTCCACGAACAGATAGTCCAGATCGCCCCAGATGACATCCGTCCAGAACTGGGTGACGGTGCCCGCGATGACGGGGCCCCGCCAGATCACCGGGTCCGTTTCATTTTCCGTCAGCAGGTTCAGGCTCATCAGCTCCACGCCCCCCGCCGTCCGGCTGGCCAGAATGCCGAACTCGTTGCCCTCGGCCCGGCTGTGGATGCCGAAAGCCTTGGGGACGGAAGGGCCGGTGATGTCGGCGTCCATGACGCCGACCTTTTTGCCCCGGGCGGCCATGGCGGCGGCCAGCGCGCAGGTGACGGTGGACTTGCCCACGCCGCCCTTGCCGCTGACCACGGCGATCACCTTTTTGATGCTGGACAGCTCGTTGCAGGGCTTGCGCAGATCCATGGGCTCCTGCCGCTCACTGCAGTTGGAGCCGCAGGATGAGCAGTCATGGGTGCAATCGCTCATTTGAAATACATCTCCTTCTTTTTTACAGGCGCGCGCCCGCCGCTCCCACGCGGCAAAAGGGGCGCGCCAAATTTTTGCGGATTTATTTTTGGAAATACCTTGACAGGCGAAGTATATCATGCTATTTTATGCTTACAGAGTTACTTCAACAGCCGATGTATCTCACACCGGCCGCAGCGCTAAGAAAGGAGCGTCTTTCCATGAGCAGCACCGCCGCCCTCCGCCTGTGCCAGACGGAGCGCACCATTTCCTTCACCCTCACCCTTCCGCGGCCCCGCCTGCGCCCGCTGTTCCGGGCAAATCCGTCCGCCGCGCTGCGTCCGGAGCGGGCGTACACCCTGAACGAAGCGGCGTTTTTCGCGCAAAAGCCGCTGATCTGACCCGGAAAGGAGCATTTGCCCATGTCCATTTCAGCTGACACCCTGCGGGGACACACAGATATGATTATTTTAACACAACTTCTCCGCGGAGACAACTATGGTTACGAGATCAATAAAAATATTCAGCAGCGCACCGGCGGCCAGTACGGCTTCAAGGAGGCCACGCTGTATACCGCCTTCAAGCGGCTGGAGCAGAACGGCCTCATCACCTCCTACTGGGGGGCGGACGGCCCCGGCGCGCGCCGCCGGTACTACTCCATCACGGAGCAGGGCCGGGAGCAGTGGCAGAAAAACATCGAGGAATGGGAGAACACCCGCGCCCTGCTGGACGCGCTGATCTCCCCGGAGGAGGTACATTGATATGGATCAGATGAAGCAGAGATTTGTAAATTCCATCGCCAGCCGTCTGTCCGCCGCGCCGGACGGCACCGCCAAGGCGGAGCTGGTGGAGGAGCTGTCCGACAACCTCTATCAGCGGTTTGAGGAAATGACCGCCGCGGGCATGGACGAGGCCGCCGCCTTCGACGCCGCGCTGGACGATCTGGGGGACACCGGAGAGCTGGTGGATTACCTCAAAAGCCTCGCCCCCGACGAGGGCCTGCCCCGGCCCGAGCCAGCCCCGGGTAAAGACGAGGACCAGGCGTGGAGCGGCATGGACGACCTGCTGGGCGACGTCAACGACATCGTCAGCGCCGCCATGGAGCAGGCGGGCGCGGCCCTGTCTCAGGCCAAGGACGCCCTGAAAAAAGCCGCCCAAAAGGGTGGCTGGCGCTCCGCCGACGGCTCCTTTGAGCTTCACGTGGACAGCCGGGACGACGACCACGGCGCGCACCCTTACGACGAGGGTCACGAGGACGTTTCCGCCGATGAGGAAGCGCCGGAGCACCAGGGGGGCGTTTTTTCTTACAGCTTCGGCTTTGACAAGGCCAAGGGCGGCTTTTTCGTCCAGCGGGACGGGTGGGACGGCGAGTCCGTCCCCGCCGGCGGCCTGCGGGGGATCGACGTTCAGGTCAGCGGCGACGTGACCGTCCGTCTGTCCGGCGATGACGCCGACGAGATCCGGCTGGACGGGGACACCGGAAAGCTGGAGGTCCGGGTCACCGACCGGGGCGTGCTGGCCATCCGGCAGGGCCGGACCGCCGCGTCCTCCTTCTTCTTCCAGCGGGGGCTGGATGCCGCCGACGTGGAGCTGTACCTGCCCCACCGGCGGTTCGAATTTCTTCAGGTGTCCACCGCCAGCGGCGACGTGGAGGTGGAACGGGGCGTGGAGACCGACCGCCTGTCCGTCCGCACCACCAGCGGCAGTCTCCGGGCACGGCCCGACTGCTGCGGCGCGCTGTATTTCAAGTCCTCCAGCGGCGACGTGGAGGCCGACGGCCTGACCGGAACCGCGCAGGCGGACACCGTCAGCGGGGATATCCGGCTGGACGGCCATCTGGAGCACGCGAAGCTCCACACCGTCAGCGGCGACGTGGAGCTCTCCGGCTCCTTCCAGACGGCGGAGCTCACCACCGTCTCCGGCGACATCCGGACGGAGACCGCCATCCTCCCTCTGTCCGCCGCCCTCACCAGCAAGTCCGGCGACTGCGGCCTCCGGGTGCCGGACGGCACGCCCTTCACCGTGGAGTTCCGGACCATCAGCGGCGAGTTCCGCTCCCGCCTGCCCCTGACCCGCACCAGCGGCGGCGCCCTCTATCTGGGCGGCGGGGAAAACCGGCTGACGATGAACTCCATCAGCGGCGACCTGATGCTGGATCAATTCTGAGCACCAAATTTTTATATAATTTTAAGACAAAAAGAAGGATTTTTTCATCGGGGCGCTGTATAATAGCATCATCAAGAACAGAAAGAGAACGACCTGTAAGGAGGAATCCGTTATGAAAAAACTGTATCGTACCGAAGGCCCCGACGCCAAGATCTGCGGCGTCTGCGGCGGCGTGGCGGAATATTTCGGCATCGACCCCACGCTGGTCCGGGTCATCACCGCTATCCTGTTTCTGGCCGGGGGCCTGTCCCTGTGGGTATACATCATCGCCGCCATCATCATGCCCAAGAAGAGCGACGTCTATCCCGGCTACTGAGTCCGGAGTGAGGACGCAGCCATGAAAGACAGCCACGCCGTTCAGAAAACGGTCAAGACCGGCATCACCTTCGGCAGCGCGCTGGCTATGGTCATCAGCTACACCACGTGGCACTCTGTGGGCTGGGCCATTGTCCACGGCCTGTTCAGCTGGCTTTATGTCATTTATTTTGTTCTGAGATACTAATTGCCCGCGGGCCTGGAGCCATCGCTCCGGGCCCGTTCCTTTTTTCTTGTGAAACGCTCCGGGATGGGCTATAATGAAGCCGCGACATACATTTACCGACAAGGAGGACACAGCGATGGAGCTTCGGGTTCTCGCGGTGGGCGACGTGGTGGGCGACGCGGGGGTGGACTATCTCCGGCGGCACCTGCCCGCCCTGCGGCGGACATATCACGCGGACTTCACGGTGGTCAACGGAGAAAACGCCGCCAGCCACGGCCTGCTGCCCCGTCAGGCGGAGGACATCTTCGCCGCCGGGGCCGACGTGATCACCATGGGCAATCATACATGGGACAAACAACAGATCGTATCGTTCATGGAGGGCAATCCCTACATCATCCGCCCCGCCAACTACACCGGCCGGGCCCCCGGTCGGGGCTGGGGGGTGTACGACGGCCCCCGGGGCCTGCGCATCCGGGTGGTGAACCTCATCGGCCGGTGCGGCATGGACGCGAATTTTGACAACCCCTTCTTCAAAATGGACGAAATTTTATCGGCGGACGACGCGGACGTCACGCTGGTGGACTTCCACGCCGAGGCCACCAGCGAGAAGCTGGCCATGGCATGGTATCTGGACGGCCGGGCGCAGGCCCTCTGGGGCACCCACACCCACGTTCCCACCGCCGACTGCCAGACCCTGCCCGGCGGCATCGGCTGCGTTTGCGACCTCGGCATGACCGGCCCGGCGTATTCCGTCATCGGCATCAGGCCGGAGCAGGCCATCAACCGCTTCCTCGGCGGCCTGCCCCAGCGGTTTCAGCCCGCGGAGGGCCCCTGCAAGCTCAACGCTGTCCTCTTCACCGTCGACACCGCCCACCGCCGCTGCACCGCCGTGGAGCGGGTGGACATTGAGGGGTGACGGCCATGCTCAGACTCCTTCACGCCGCCGACTTTCATCTGGACTCCCCCTTTTCCGGACTGACCGCCGCCCAGAGCGCCCAGCGCCGCCGGGAGCTGCGGCAGCTCCCCGCACGGCTGGCGGAACTGGCCCGAAGGGAGGGGGTCGATCTGGTGCTGCTGCCCGGCGACCTCTTCGACGGGGAGCGGGTGTACCCGGAGACCATCGACGCGCTGGCCGCCGCACTGTCGGACATGGCCGTGCCGGTGTTCATCGCCCCGGGCAACCACGACTGCTGCGGTCCCCGCTCGCCCTATCTCACGGCAAAATGGCCGGAAAACATCCACATTTTTACCTCTGAAGCCCTCACTTCCGTAGAGCTTCCCGCCCTTAACTGCGTGGTCCACGGCTGCGCCTTCACCGCCCCCCACCGGGAGAGCGACCCGCTGGCCGGATTTTCCGCTCCGGCGGACGGACGGCTCCACCTGCTGTGCCTTCACGGCGAGGTGGGCCAGTCCGGCACCTACGCACCCATCGCTCCCCAGTCGCTGGAACGCTCCGGCGCGGCCTACGCCGCGCTGGGCCACATCCACGCCTGCTCCGGACTCATGTTCGCCGGAAATACCCCGTGGGCCTACTCCGGCTGCCCGGAGGGCCGGGGCTTTGACGAGTGCGGCGAAAAGGGCGCGCTGCTGGTGACGCTGGGGGAGGAAGGCGGCCCGTCCGCCCGGTTCGTCCCCACCTGCCTGCGGCAGTACCGCATTGAGACGCTGACCGTGCCGGAAGCCGCCCCGGAGACCGCCCTTTCAACGGAAAACAGCCCCGATCTGGTGCGGCTCCTTCTCCGGGGAGAGCGGGCCCGGCCGCTGGATCTGGCGGGCCTGCAGGCACAGTGGGCGGACCGGTTTTTCTACCTTGAGCTGCGGGACGAGACCACGCTGCCCCAGGACCTGTGGGTCAGAGCGGAGGAGGACAGCCTGACCGGCCTGTTCCTCCGGGAGATGCGCGCCCGGCTGGAGCGGGCCGATGAAGCCGGCCGGCCCCGGCTGCTGCTGGCCGCCCGGTTCGGCCTTGCCGCACTGGAGAGAGGGGAGGACCCGCGCCCATGAAGATCAAAAAAATGACCGCCGTCTTCGGCGGCCTTGACAACGCCGTTCTCACCCCCGGGGACGGGCTCACCGTCATCACTGCCCCCAACGAGGGGGGCAAGTCCACCTGGGCGGGCTTCTGGCGGGCCATGCTCTACGGCATCGACACCCGGGAGCGGGACAAGGCGGGCTATCTCGCCGACAAGAACCGCTTTCAGCCGTGGTCCGGCGCTCCCATGCGGGGAGAGGTGGAGCTGGAATGGCAGGGAAAGGACATTACGATCCGTAGATTCCCAACGAAAAATAACCCATTCGGCGGGTTTGAGGCGGTCTACACCGCCACCGGCGACTCGGTGCCCGGCCTGATCGCCGCCAACGTGGGTGAGACCCTCACCGGAGCCAGCCGGGAGGTGTACCTCCGCTCCGCCTTCGTGGGGCAGGGGGGCGCGGCCATCAGCCCCAGCGGCGAGCTGGAAGCCCGCATCGCCGCGCTGGCCACTGCCGGGCAGGAGGACGTGTCCTACTCGGACGCGGAGCGGACGCTGAAGGACTGGCGCAACCGCCGCCGGGCAAACCGGGCCAATGGCCTGATCCCGGAGCTGCAAGGCGAGCTGTCCGAAACGGAGCAGACCATCAGCGCCATGGCCCGGGCCCGGAGCCAGATCGACGCCGCGGGGGACGAGCTTGTCCGGCTGGAGCGGGAGCGTGCCCAGCTCAGGCAGGACGCGGAGATCTGGGAGCGGCTGGAACGTCACGCCCTGAACCGCCGGTACGGCGAAGCGCAGGCGCAGCTGGCGGAAGCCAAAGCCAAGCTGGCCGCCATGACGCCCCCCGACCCGGAGATGGCGGACTGGACGGCGCAGGAAGCCCGGGACTGGGCGGACGCGGAGGATGCGCAGTACCGTCAGGCCCTCGACACCCGCCGCCGGGCGCTGGAACGCCGGGACGCGCAGGAGGAGAAGTCGAAAAAAAGCTGCCGCACCGCCCTCATCCTCGCGCTGGCCCTCGTGGCCGCCGCGGCCCTGCTGGGGGTGCTCATCGGCCTGAAAATCCTGCCCCTCAGCCCGAATTTCTGCCTGTACCTGCTCATCGGCGCGGCGGCGGGGCTGCTGGCCTACAATCAGGCCCGGCTCCGGGCCCATCAGGCGCTGGAAGCCATAGAGATCCCGGAGGAACCGGAATCCGGCGACTGGCAGGAGCAGGCCCGGCGGCACGCCGACTACCTCGCCGCCCGGCAGCGGGCGGAGGATGAGCTCCGCCATCTGCAAAGCCGGGTGGCCGACCTGAAGGCACAGGGCGCGCGGGAGTTTGACACGCTGGAATATCTGGAGCCCCCCGCCCGCTCCAAGGCGGACACAAAGCTCCGGCTGGAGGCGGTGGAGGGTGAGCTTTCCCGCTGCCGCGACAGCCTTTCCCGCTGGGAGGGCGCGCTCCAGCAGATGGGCGGCCCGGACGAGCTGGAAGCCCGCCGCAGTCAGCTCCAGTCGGAGCTGGCCGTCCGCACGGAGGAGTACGACGCTCTCAGCGACGCCATGGACGCCCTGTCCGCCGCCAACGACGCCCTGCGCCAGCGGTTCTCCCCGGCCCTCAATCAGGCAGCGGGGGAGCTGTTCGCCGCCCTCACCGGCGGGAAGTACCAGAAGCTCTCGCTGGCCCGGGACTTTTCCGCTCAGGCCGCGGCGGGGGACAGCCCGCTGCCCCACACCGCCCTCGCCCTGTCCACCGGCACGGCGGAGCAGCTCTATCTGGCCGTCCGGCTGGCCCTGTGCCGCCTGACGCTCCCCGATGCCCCCATCTGGCTGGACGACGCCCTCGCCGCCTTCGACGAGGAGCGCATGGCGCTGGCCCTCGGCCTGCTCCGGGACTTGGGGAAAGAGCGGCAGATCCTGCTTTTCTCCTGTCACCGGCGGGAGGGGGACTGGGCCGCCGCCCACGGCGTCCCGGCGCTGACCCTCAGCTGAAACAAAACCCGCCCCGCAGATGACTGCGGGACGGGTTTTTCGTTATTGTCCGTTTTATGGGACATCTTCTTTCGTATAATCAGGACAGCAAAAGACGAAAGGGTGTGCCTGAAATGTATGAACTGGAATTTGTAAGAGGTCATGTGGAGGTCTATCTGGACGGGGCGTTCTGCTTTTCCGCAGACACCCGGGGCGAGGCCGAGGCGGAGATCGCCGCCATGTCCGCCTGACCTGCATCACAAAAATCACGGCCCGCGCCGGAAGTCCCTGCGCGGGCCGCTTTATGCGCGCTTTATTTCATCGCCGCCATGGGCGTTGTCTTACCCGGTTCAGCCGCCGAAGGGCCAGCCGTAGCCGCTGCCGCCGTTCCCATTGCCATTTCCGTAGCCATAGCCGTAACCGTAGCCGTTCTGGCTGTTGTCGGTGGTGCCGGAATTGGCGGTGGTGCTGGCAGTCTGCTCGTCAAAGGTGATGTTCACCGTCAGGTATTCGCCGGAGCGATAGATGGTCAGGGTGGTGCTCTCACCGGCCTTAAACTGATTCTTGGCAGAGGACAGCTCGCTGACGGAGGTGACCTCGGTATCGCCCAGCTTGGTGATGATGTCGCCCTGCTTCAGGCCGGCGGCCTCGGCGCAGGAGCCGGACTCCACGGAGTTGACATACACACCGGCGGGCCAGCCGAAGGTGCTCTGGTACTGCTCGGTGATGCTGGCCACCGTAATGCCCATGGAGGGCCGTCCGGTGACGTAGCCGTACTGCATGTAGTCGGTGATGATGTCGATGACGTCGTTGATTGGGATGGCGAAGCCCATGCCCTCAATGGTGGCCTCGGAGCTGGACGTGCTGCCGTTGTTGGACAGCTTGGCGGAGGTGATGCCCACCACGCGGCCGTACTGGTCGAACAGGGGGCCGCCGGAGTTGCCGTTGTTGATGGTGCAGTCGGTCTGGATCATGTTCATCACGGTGCCGTCGCTCATGGTGACGGAGCGGCCGGTGGCAGACACGGTGCCGGAGGTCTGAGAGAAGGAGTAGGAGCCGAGAGCGTTGCCGATGGTGGAGACGGTCTCGCCCACCACAAGGCTGTCGGAGTCGCCCAGCACCACGGGCTTCAGGCCGGTGACGCCGTTGACCTTCAGCACGGCCACGTCGTTGAGCTCCTCGCCGCCGATGAGGGTGGCGTCATAGCTCTCGCCGTTGTTCAGGGTGACCTTGATGGAGTTGGCCCCGTCGATAACGTGGTAGTTGGTGACGATGTAGCCATCCTCACTGATGATGAAGCCGGAGCCCGCGCCGCTGGCCTCATACTGGTAGAAGCCCTGCTGCACCGTGGCCGTCACGTTGACGCACACGCAGGAGTCGGCGTAGGAGGCGTAGATCTCGCTGAGGCTCATCTCCTTGATGCCGTCGGCGGTGGAGACGCTCACCGTGGTGGTGGGGGTCTTGTTCTGGTAGATGGTGCTCACGGTGTTGGAATTGCCGCTGCCGGACGCCGCGGAGTAGATGGCCGCGCCGCCCACGCCCGCGCCGCCGCCAACCAGCGCACAGCACAGAACCAGTGCCGCAACCTTCCCGGCGGTGCGATGGCTCTTATGGGCCTTCTTGGGCTGCTCCGGCTGGGGCGCGGAGGGCTGGGGGTTATTGTTGTAGCTGTAATGGTAAGTGGTGCTGTCGCTGTCCCAGTTGGCGGGGCCGTTGTTCATGTTGTTATCGTTATCATAAGGATACATAACCGTCACTCCTTTTTTGTTCTGAACATAAGGTACCGCGAAATTATGTCCAGAATGTGAAATCAAACCGAATTGATTATAAACTTAGGCTGAAACTTTTCTGAAAAAGTGATCTCCCGGCGCAAAAACGCCGGGAGATCGTTGTTTTTTCACTGTTTCTGGTCACCGGAGCCGTCCGCTCCGCCGCCGCTCTCCGGGGGGCGGCCCTCCCGCAGGAGGGCGGCCACGTCCAGCGCCGCCAGACGGATGTCCCACACCACCGGCCGGAAGATGCCCAGCTTGGTCAGGTTGATGCACACCAGCAGGAGCAGCGGGCCAACTACCATGCCCAGCACGCCGCCCACCTTCATGCCCACGTAAATGCCGATGAGGGACAGGATGGGGGACAGGCCCATCTGACCGCTGAGCACCTTGGGCTCCGCCAGACGGCGGAACAGGGCCACGACGCCCCAGATGACCACGAAACCGACAGCGTGACGGTAGTTGCCCAGAATGAGGTCGATCACCGCCCACGGCACCATGGCAGTGCCGGAGCCGATGATGGGAATAAAGTCCATGACCGCCAGCACGAAGGCCAGCACCAGCCCGTAGGGCTGCCGCGTCAGCAGGAAGCCCGCCAGCAGGATGAGGAACACGCCCAGACTCAGCAGCAGCTCCCCCTTCAGGTAGCCGCCGAAGGCCTCCATGAAGATCCGGCGCACCTCGCCGCAGAAGGCCCGCATATTGCCCGGGATCTGCTCGGTGACCAGACCGCGCAGCCGGGGGTAGTCGCTGGTAATGAAGTAGCTGCCCATGAGGAACACCACCGTGGCCACCGCGAAGCCCGGAAGGCCGGACAGCATCCCCGTGGCCCGGCCCGCCGCCGCCGAAATGTAGCCGGACAGGTCAAGGCCGCCGATCCACTCCGCCAGCTTCGCCGCCAGCTCCTCGCCGGTGGCCGCCGGCCCCGCGGGGAGCATCCCGCTGAGTCCGTGGAGCCATTCGCCCACATTGTCGATGGTGTTCAGCACGCTGTTCAGGATGGGCCGCCAGTTTTCAAACAGGGAAATGACCTGCACCACCAGCGCGTGGCCCAGCGCGTACAGCAGCCCGCCGATGCAGCCGAATACCAGCAGCAATAAAATAAGGGAAATGGCCTTCCGGGACAGGGGCAGCTTCTTTTTCAGCCACCGCACCAGCGGATTGAGCAGCCATGCCAGGATCAGCGCCAGCACAAAGGGCATCATCAGCGACACCAGCGGCGCGACCACGAACACCAGCAGCAGGACAGCGCCCACCGCCAGCGCCGCCCGGATGCCCAGCCGCACCCACAGCCGCCCACGCTGGGACCATGTCAGCAGATCGGTATCCACAGCGTTCCCTCCTTTTGTTCCTCGTTTGCCTTATTATATGCCCCCGGGCCGCCGTTGACAAGTCCGGGTTTCCTTCGTATACTATACATCATGACTATGAATTAAAAAAAGGAGCTCTGACCGACATGCAGCAAGACCGTTTCCAGCGGGGATACGTCCCCATATTTCTCTCCTATTATAAGCCTCATCTGAAGCTGTTTATCCTCGATATGTGCTGCGCCCTTGGCATCGCGCTGGTGGATCTGGCCTTTCCCTATGTCTCCCGGCTGTCCATGCAGTCCCTGCTGCCCAGCGGCCTGTTCGGGACGTTTTTCGCCGTCATGGGCATCCTGCTGGGGGCCTATGCCCTCCGGGCCGGGATGCACTTTATCGTCACCTACTTCGGCCACATGATGGGCGTGCTCATCGAGGCGGACATCCGCCGGGACCTGTTCCAGCACATGCAGGATCTGTCCTTCTCCTTCTATGACAAGAACCGCACCGGTCAGCTCATGAGCCGGGCCACCAACGACCTCTTTGAGATCACCGAGCTTGCCCACCACGGGCCGGAGGATCTGTTCATCTCGCTGGTCACCCTCATTGGTGCCTTCTGCCTGATGTGCACCATCCAGTGGCGGCTGGCCCTCATCGTGTTCGCGGTGGTGCCGGTGTTCGTGATCTTCACCGTCATTCAGCGGCGGCGGATGATGAGGGCCTCCGTTCAGGTCAAGCAGAACATGGCGGGCATCAACGGCCAGCTGGAGTCCTCCATCTCCGGCATGCGCACCGCCAAGGCCTTCGCCAACGAGGATCAGGAAAATGAGAAGTTCCGTACCTCCAACGACCAGTTCAAGGGGGCCAAGCGGGGCTACTACAAGGCCATGGCCATCTACAATGCCGGGCTGGAATTCGCCCTGCCGGTGATGAACGTGCTGACCATCGCCGCGGGCGGTTATTTCATCATGAAGGGCCAGATGGACTATATCGACCTTGTGACCTTCGCCCTGTATATCTCCACCTTCCTCACCCCGGTGCGCAAGCTGGCCGCCTTTGTGGAGCAGTTCCTCAACGGCATGGCGGGCTTCAAGCGCTTTGTGGAACTCATGCGGGTGCAGCCCGAGGTGGCCGACGCCCCCGGCGCGAAGGTCATGCCCGCCGCGAAGGGCGACATCGACATTGACGACGTGTCTTTCTCCTACGACGGCGGCGAGACGGTGCTGGATCACATCTCCATCCACATCCCTCAGGGGGAGACGGTGGCGGTGGTGGGCCCCTCCGGCGGCGGCAAGTCCACCCTGTGCCAGCTCATCCCGCGTTTTTACGACGTCACCGGCGGCCGCATTCGCGTGGACGGGCAGGACGTGCGCTCCGTCACCCAGCACTCCCTCCGGCAGAACATCGGCATCGTCCAGCAGGACGTGTTTCTCTTCGCCGGCACCATTTTTGACAACATCCGCTACGGCCGGCCCGACGCCACCGAGGCCGAGATCGTGGAGGCCGCAAAGCGGGCCGAGATCTACAACGACATCATGGAAATGCCCGACGGCTTCCAGACGCAGGTGGGCGAACGGGGCGTCATGCTCTCCGGCGGCCAGAAGCAGCGCATTTCCATCGCCCGCATTTTCCTGAAAAATCCCCCCATCCTCATTCTGGACGAGGCCACCTCCGCGCTGGACTCCGTCACCGAGGCCCGGATCCAGTCCGCCTTTGACGAGCTGACAAAGGGCCGCACCACCCTCATCATCGCCCACCGGCTGTCCACCATCCGGAACGCCCACCGCATCATCGTGGTGGATGACAACCGCATCGTGGAGGAGGGCACCCATGAGGAGCTGCTCCGCAGCGGCGGCGAGTACGCCAGCCTTTACAACGCCCAGAAAAGCGTGAGCGTATGAACAAAACAGAGCTTTTGAACAAATTCTCCAAGGACCCGGAGGAGCGCATGGCGCTGGCCCGGGTGCTGGACCAGCTGGAGCGCACGGAGCAGCGCTCCATCCCCTGCGCCACCCAGTTCCTCACCCCCGCCCAGCGGGCGGCGGCGGAACCGCTGCTCAACGCCTGCGGCCATCCGAAGCACTTCTTTTTCGGCGGCTATGAGGGGGCTGAGCGCACGGTGTGCGTCTTTCTCCCCGACTGGCTGGAGCCGGAGGACTTCGTGTCCGGCGATGACCTGCCGCTGGGGGCGGTGGAGGCCGCCTTCCCCGCCGGGGCCAGCCTGACCCACCGGGATATTCTGGGCGGGCTTATGGGCACGGGGTTGACACGGGAGAAGATCGGCGATATTCTGGTGCTGGACGGCCGGGCGCAGATCGTCGCCCTCACCGAGGCCGTCCCCATCATCCTGTCCCAGTTCGATCAGGCCGGGCGGTATCGCCTGCGGCTCCGGGCGCTGGCCGTCAGCGACCTCACCCCCGCGCCGGTGCAGGTGAAGCTGGTGCACGACACCGTGGCCACCCTCCGGCTGGACGCGGTGCTGTCCTCCGGCTTTTCCATCGCCCGGGGCAAGGCCGCCGACCTCATTTCCGGCGGCCGGGTGTCCGTCAACCACCGGGAGTGTACCAAGGCGGACAAGGCCGTGGCCGAGGGCGACGTGCTCACCTGCCGGGGACTGGGCAAGTGCATTCTGAAGACCGTGGGCGGCGCTTCCCGGAAGGGCCGCGTCATGATCGAGATCGAGAGGTATGTGTAATGGATCAGAAAAAGATCGACCGCATCAATGAATTCGCCCGCCGGGTGAAAGCGGGGGAGACCCTCACCGCCGAGGAACAGGCGGAGCGGGACGCCCTGCGGCGGGAGTATATCGCCAGCGTGAAGGAAAACCTGATGAGCCAGCTGGACAACACCTATCTGGTGGAGCCGGACGGCACTCAGCACAAGCTGCCCAAAAAAGAGTAAAAAAGTCGGCTGCCCGATGGGCAGCCGACTTTTTCGTTTAGAGATATTTTTGGATGATCGCTTCTGTCTGCTCCGCCGGAATGTCCCGGAAGGAGCGCGGAGGCGCAGGGGACTGGTCGTAGGGAGCGATGGCCTTCTCGAACCAGATCACGTCGTGCCACGCGCCGTCCTTGTAGCCGCTGCTGCGGAACACGCCCGCCACATCGAACCCCAGCGCCTGCTGGAGCCGCTCGCTGCGGGGATTCGGCGAGGTCACGACGCTGTAAACCGTCCGGATGCCCTGAAGCCGCAGCAGCTCCATGAGCAGCAGGCACAGCTTTTTGCCCAGCCCCTTCGCCCGGCTGTCCCGGTCCAGATAGACGGACAGCTCCGCGTTCCACTGATAGGCCGCCCGCTCCATAGCCCGGTGGGCGTAGCCGTAGCCCACGATCTTCCCCCCGTCCTCGCACACGAGATAGGGATAATCCCGGGAAAATTCCCGGATGCGCCCCTCGAACTCCGCCCGGCTGGGCAGCTCATACTCGAAGGTGATGCTCGTGTCGATATACTGCCCATAAATGGCCAGAAGCGCCTCCGCGTCCTCCGGGTGCGCCAGTCTGATGTTCATGCCGAACCGTCCTTTCCCGGCGTTTTACGCAAAGGGGCCGTCCCAGCCGGGACGGCCCCTTTTGATCGCAATGGATGAAATTACTCGGCCTCGGCCACGACGTTGGTGGCGCGGACGCCCTTGGCGCCGCGGGGATCGGGCTCGGTCTCGAAGGTGACCTTCTGGCCCTCAATGAGCTTCTTGTAGCCGTCGGCCACGATGGCGGAGAAGTGGACGAACACGTCCTCGGAGCCGTCGTCGGGAGTGATGAAGCCATAGCCCTTCTCGGCGTTGAACCATTTCACGATACCAGTCATTTGAAATTCCTCCTGAATTTTAATTGCGGTTTTGAAGCAAAAAGAAAGTCCGCGCCTTTCTCATGTACGAAAGGGGCGGACCAATACAGTCATACATCAAAACAACATTTTGTATTGTATCAGTTCGCCCCGGTTTTGTCAAGCCGAATTCACGGGTTCAGCCGGAAAAACCGTTCGCCGTTTTCCCGCGTGATCCGGGCGCACTCCTCCACGGAAATGCCCTTGATCTCCGCCAGCTTTTCGCACACGTGGACCACATAGCCCGGGTCGTTCCGCTTGCCCCGGTGGGGGACGGGGGCCATGTACGGGCTGTCCGTCTCGATCATCAGATGCTCGATGGGAATGGCCGCCGCCGTCTCCACCGCCTTCCGGGCGTTTTTGTAGGTGAGCACCCCGGTGAAAGAGATCATCCAGCCCAGCTTCACCAGCTCCCGGGCCATCTCCGTGCTGCCCGCGTAGCAGTGGAACACGCCGTGGACCCGCGGGAACTCCTTCACGATGGAAAGGCTGTCGCCGTGGGCCTCCCGGTCGTGGACGATGACCGGCAGATCCAGCTCCGCCGCCAGCGCCATCTGGTCCCGGAACACCTTCTGCTGAAGCTCCCGGGACGGATTTTCCGCCCAGTAGTAGTCAAGGCCGATCTCGCCGATGGCCACCACCTTAGGCAGCGCCGCCAGACGGCGCACCTCGTCCAGATCGCTCTCCCGGTACCCGGTGCACTCCTCCGGGTGGATGCCCGCGGCGGCGTAAATAAACGGATACCGCTCCGCCAGCGCCGCCGCCTTCCGGCTGGACGGCAGGTCGCAGCCCGGGTCCACCACCAGACCGATCCCCCGGCCCGGCAGACCGGCAATGACCTCGTCCCGGTCGGCGTCAAACTGCTCCGCGTCCAGATGGGCGTGGGTGTCAAACAGCATAAAGCTCCCTCCTTGGGTCTGCGGCCGGATGGCCGCGTCTGTGCGGAAAAAGGGCGGCTGTCCGCCGCCCTTTCCCATTATTTCGTTTCATCCGCGCTGAAGTAGACAAAGAACACGTCGCCGTACTCCCCGTCGTCCGTGTCTCCCTCGGGCTCGAAGATCTCCATAAACGCGATGGAATACTCCGAGCTGGCCTCGGGCACGGCGTACAGCAGAATACCGGTGCGCTCCTCGTCCACCCCCAGCTCCCACTCGGCGGGCAGCTGACGGTCGGACAGGGAGACCCACTCCGTATCGCCGTTTTCCTTGGTGACGGTGTCGGCCAGAGGATAGTCATAGGCGTCGTCCGGGTCCTCGTCCTCCGCCGCGTCCCACTGGATCTGGAAGTCCAGCAGGCTCATGGGCTGGGTCACGCCGGTGGCGTTTTTGATGGTCACCTCGGCGGCGACGAACTTGTATCCCTCGGGGGGGACCAGCCCGTCAAAGGTCGTGCCGGTATACGCGCTGTTGATGGTAAAGTCAAGGAAATAGGTATGCATGGTATCGCCGATGAAGCCCTCGGCGTAACCGTCCTCCGCGTAGCCCGCGCCGGAGCCCTCGTTGTTGGCGGTCACGCTGCCTCCGGCGTTCTGCGCCACCTCGTCAAGGCTCTTGGGCATACAGCCCGCCATGGAGGCGGCGGCGATCACGGACAGGATCAGAACAAACAGCTTTTTCAAACCTCAGCACCTCTCAATTTTGAAGGGTTCGGGGGTGTCCGGGCCCGCCGCTCCTCCGGCGGGCGCGGGGGCGCTCAGCACAGCTTCGCGCCGGCGGGGATGACATCGTCCAGCATGAGCAGGTGGAGCTTTTCCTCCCCCTTCTCGGTGTGGACCGCAGAAATAAGCATACCGCAGCTCTCCAGCCCCATCATCTTCCGGGGCGGCAGGTTGACGATGGCCACCAGCGTCTTGCCCACCAGCTCCTCGGGCTTGTAGTAGGCGGCGATGCCGGACAGGATCTGCCGGTCGGTGCCGGTGCCGTCGTCCAGCGTGAACCGCAGCAGCTTGTTGGACTTCTTCACCGGCTGGCAGTCCTTGACCTTCACCACCCGGAAGTCGGACTTGCAGAAGGTCTCGAAGTCCACGTTCTCCTCGGCGAAGGGCTCGATCTCCAGATCGGGGAGGGCAGCCTTCTTGGCGGCCTCGGCGGCCTCCTCCAGCTCCTTGAGGGCGGCGTCCACGTCCACCCGGGGGAACAGGTTCTCCCCCTTGGTGACGGCGGCGCTGTCGGACAGGGAGCCCCAGATCCCGGCGCTCTCCCAAGTCTGAACGGCGGCGTCCGCGCCGATCTGGGTGAAGAGCTTCTCCATGCTCTCGGGCATGAAGGGGGTGAGGAGCACGCCGCAGATGCGGGTGGTCTCCAGCAGGTTATACATCACGTGGGCCAGACGTCCGCCGTTGGCGTCCATGTCCTTGGCCAGCGCCCACGGCATGGTCTCGTCGATATACTTGTTGGCCCGGGCGATGACCTTGAACACCTCGTCCAGAGCCTTGTGGGGGGCGAAGGCGTCCATCTGCGCGGCGTAGCGGTCCCGCAGACCGGCGGCCATCTCCTTGAGCTCGGTGTCGCACTCCTCCGGTGCGGCCCAGTCCTTACAGTTCCCCGGCAGCCTGCCGCCGAAGTACTTACCCACCATGGCGGTGGTGCGGCTCACCAGATTGCCCAGATCGTTGGCAAGGTCGGTGTTGATGGTCTGGATGAGCAGCTCGTTGGAGAAGTTGCCGTCGGAGCCGAAGGGGAAGGTCCGCAGCAGGAAGAACCGCAGGGCGTCCACGCCGAAGCGCTCCGCCAGAATATAGGGATCCACCACGTTGCCCTTGGACTTGCTCATCTTGCCGCCGTCCATGACGAGCCAGCCGTGGCCGAAGACCTTCTTGGGCAGGGGCAGTCCCAGACTCATGAGCATGGCGGGCCAGATGATGGAGTGGAACCGGACGATCTCCTTGCCCACGATGTGGGCGTCGGCGGGCCAGAACTTGTCAAAGTCGTCGTACCTGTCGTTGTCGTAGCCCAGCGCGGTGATATAGTTGGACAGCGCGTCCACCCAGACGTACACCACGTGGCCCGGGTCGAAGTCCACGGGAATGCCCCAGGAGAAGGACGTGCGGGACACGCACAGATCCTCCAGACCGGGCTTGATGAAGTTGTTCACCATCTCGTTGACCCGGGAGCGGGGCTCGAGGAAGTCGGTGTTCTCCAGCAGGTCCTGCACCCGGCCGGCGTACTTGGACAGGCGGAAGAAATAGGCCTCCTCCTCCGCGTCCTGCACCTCGCGGCCGCAGTCGGGGCACTTGCCGTCCACCAGCTGGCTCTCCGTCCAGAAGGACTCGCAGGGCTTGCAGTACTTGCCCTTGTAGACGCCCTTGTAGATGTCGCCGTTGTCGTACATCTTCTTGAAGATTTTCTGGATGGCGGCCACGTGGTAGTCGTCGGTGGTGCGGATGAACCGGTCGTTGGAGATGTTCATCAGCTTCCACAGGTCCTTGACTCCCCGGGGGCCCTCCACGATGCTGTCCACGAACTCCTTAGGGGTAACCCCGGCTTCCTTGGCCTTGTCCTCGATCTTCTGGCCGTGCTCGTCGGTGCCGGTGAGGAACATGACGTCGCAGCCGCACAGCCGCTTGTACCGGGCGATGGCGTCAGTGGCCACGGTGCAGTAGGTGTGGCCGATGTGCAGCTTGTCAGAGGGGTAGTAGATGGGTGTGGTGATATAAAATTTCTTCTGTTCAGACATGGCTGTCTTCCTCCTGTATCTCCTGAGCGGCGGGGGCGTCCTGCTCCCCGCCGTCCCGTTCATTCTCATCTTTTTTGCCGAACCGATCCGCGCCGGGCGGGTTCCGCAGGTTGCCGGGCACCAGCCACAGCACCGCCAGCGCCGCCAGCGTCTGGCTGGCCAGCAGGGCAGCCGCCGCGTATCCGGGCAGGCCCGCCAGCGCGACGCCGCTGGCCACCGCCGTCATGCCCGCCAGCCAGAGCATTCGCCGGGGGTGGCCCTTGTCGAAGGCAAGGCCCGCACAGTCCAGATAGAACAGCAGCCCCAGCGCCGCCGCCAGCAGCAGCGGCACATAGCTCCACCGCTCGGGATGGGCGGCGTTGGCCCGGTAGCTCTCCAGCATCCACAGGCAGCACATCAGCACCGGCAGCAGCAGCGCCGCGTTCTCCCGGCCCCGGCCCCTCATGCGGTAACCGCTCTGGGCGGCGTACAGAAGGGCGATGCAGACCGCAACGGTGCACACCGCCAGGATCACCTGCAAAAGTCCGTTGTCGCCTTCGCCGGTGTATTTATGGACGGCCATGAGCTGCGCCGCCTCCCGGAACAGGAGCGGGGCCGCGGCCAGCGCCAGCAGGGCGGCGGCGACCATCAGCGTCAGGTACACGCTGTCGTTTTCCGCGGCAAAGGCCGTGTCCCACGCCGTCAGGCGCTTTCCCGGCTTTTTTGCCGCCGGCGTGCTCCGGGCAAGGCACAGCAGCGCTGCCCCCGCCAGAATATAAAAGGCGATCATCGCCCAGCTTGCGGGCGCGCCCGGCTGGGCCAGTCCCTCGCCGTCAAAGGCGGAGCCCAGCTGCCAGCGCCGGATCGCCGCCCCAAGCACAGCCAGCGCCGCAGCGGCCCCCGGCCATTTCAATCGTTCCAACATACCGTTTCCGTTCCCCTCGGTGTTAAAATCTGCTCAAAGAGATATTTTATCGTATTTCCGGGAAAAAATCAATCAGCGGGAATCCCGCTTATTCCCCCTTAAATTCCGGTCTGCGCTTTCCCCACGGGATCTCCGATCCCGCGGGGACCCCGGATCTTATTTGCTGCGGGCGGAGTGAATCCGCCCGGCAAAAATTCTCCGCTTCGCTCCGAATTTCACGCCGACACCCGTCGGCGGGCGGCCCGTGGGGCCGCCGGAAAAGCGCTTGTTCCCGCTTTACTTCCCCTTAAACTCCGGCTTGCGCTTTTCCTCGAACGCCTTGACGGCCTCCCGGAAGTCCTCCGTCTCCATGAGGTAGACGGACAGCTTCTTCTCCACCTCGTGGGCCACCTGAACGTTGCCGTCCACGATGGCGTGGGACACGATGGCCTTCACGCCCCGGACGGCCAGCGGCGCCACCTGCATCAGCCGGTCCACGATGGCGTCCACATCCTCGAAAATGTGGGCCTTGGGGAACACCTTGTTGACGATGCCGAAGAGGTACGCCTCGTGGGCGTCCATCTGCTCGCCCAGCAGGATCATTTCCTTGGCCCGGTTGACGGTGATCTTCCGGGGCAGGCGGATAGCGCCGCCCCAGCCGGGGACAAGGCCCAGCTTGCTCTCCGGCAGGGAGAACCGCGCATCGTCCGAGGCGTAGAGCATGTCGCAGCACATGGCGATCTCGAAGCCGCCGCCCACGCAGTAGCCGGATACCGCCGCGATGATGGGCTTGTCGTACCCCTCGATGACCTCCCGGATCTCGCAGCCCCGCTGGTACATGGCGGCGCAGTTTTTCTCGTCGGTGAGC
Source organism: uncultured Oscillospiraceae bacterium (assembly GCA_934675115.1). Lineage (GTDB taxonomy): Bacteria > Bacillota > Clostridia > Oscillospirales > Oscillospiraceae > Enterenecus. The sequence goes on from CAKUPH010000003.1 coordinate 43,440, forward strand.
TTTTCAAGGCTCTGCACCGCGCCGCCGGAGGAAAAGGCCCGGTCGCCCTCGCCCCGGAGCACCACGCACCGGACGCTTTTGTCGTCCCGCGCCTCCCGGAGCTTTTCGATGAGGTCGATCTGCATTTCCTCTGTCAGGGCGTTGAGGGCCTTGGGATTGTCGATCACGATATACAGCACCTCCGGCCGGTTCTCCCGGCGGCGGGCAACGATCCTTCCTTCGGACATAACACGTGCTTCCTTTCGTGGAATTTTGCGAAAATTCGCTTCTTACAGCAGCTTCAGCGCCGAGAATGGAAACACCACCGCCACGGCCTGCCCGATGACGCACCGGGTGTCCACCACGCCGATGTCGGGGTCCCGGCTGTCGGAGGAGTTGTTCCGGTTGTCGCCCATGACGAAGATGCAGCCCTCCGGCACGGTGAGGTGGTTGACCACGTCGCCGAACACCGGCACCCGCATGTACTCCTTGATATACGGCTCGGTGAGGGCTTCGCCGTCCACGTAGACGGTGCTGGTGTTGTAGTCGATGTCCACCGTCTGGCCTTCGGTGGCGATGACCCGCTTGATGATGGACTGTCCCTCCCGGAAGGACTCCTTGGTGAGCACCACGATGTCCCCCTGCTTCGGGGTGTAGGCGATGGACCGCACCGCCACGATGTTGCGGTCGTGGAGGGTATTCTCCATGGACGCGCCGTCCACCATGGTAATGCGCATGACGAAGGTGAACAGGAAGATCACCGCCAGCACGATCCACACCAGCGACTGGAGTGTCTGGTACAGCTCCTGCGCCATGGTGAGATTTTCTTCCGGCTTTTTCTTTCCGTTTTTCACCGCCTTTGCGGCGGCCTGCTCCGTCTGGATGTTGTCAGGCTGCTGGGACATGGGTGGTTCTCCCTTCGTCAGAGCTGAGCGGCCAGCCGGTCCGGATCATCGTACACCAGCTGGAACTGCTCGGCGGTCATAGTTTCGTTTTTCAGCAGGAACCGGGCCACCAGCTCCAGCTTGTCCCGGTCCCGGGTGAGGATCTCCCGGCTCCGGTCGAAGGCCGCGTCGATGAGGGCCTTGACCTCGCTGTCGATGAGGGCGGCGGTCTCCTCGGAATAGGGCTTGGCCTGCGCCATGGAGCGGCCGATGAACACCTCGTCGTGGCCGGTGCTGAAGGTGACGTTGCCCAGCTTCTCGCTCATGCCGTACTTGGTCACCATATCCCGGGCGATCTCGGTGCAGCGCTGGAGGTCGCTGACCGCGCCGGTGCATACGAAGCCCAGCGCCGTCTCCTCGGCGGCACGGCCGCCCAGCAGGGTGGACAGCGTCTCCACCAGCCGCTGCCGGGTGACGTGGCTCCGGTCCTCCTGAGGCCGGTTGATGGTCATGCCCGCCGCCTGCCCCCGGGGGACGATAGTGATCTGGTGGACGGGGTCCTGGGTGGGCAGGGCGTGGCTCACCACGGCGTGGCCCGCCTCGTGATAGGCGGTGATTTTCCGGTCCTCCTCGATCTGGGCCCGGCTCTTCTTCTCCGGCCCGGCAATGACCTTGATGACCGACTCCTGAATGTCCGCCAGCGTGATGAAGGGCTGGTTCCGGCGGGCGGCCCGCAGCGCCGCCTCGTTCATGAGGTTTTCCAGATCCGCGCCGGTAAAGCCGGTGGTCTCCCGGGCGATCTCTTTCAAATCAACGTCCTCCGCCAGCGGCTTGTTCCGGGTGTGGACCCGCAGGATCTCCTCCCGGCCCTTCATGTCCGGCCTGCCTACATACACCTGCCGGTCGAACCGGCCGGGGCGGAGCAGGGCGGGGTCGAGGATGTCCTGCCGGTTGGTGGCGGCCAGCACGATGACCCCCTCGTTGGCGGCAAAGCCGTCCATCTCCACCAGCAGCTGGTTGAGGGTCTGCTCCCGCTCGTCGTGTCCGCCGCCGAGGCCCGCGCCCCGCTGACGGCCCACGGCGTCGATCTCGTCGATAAAGACGATGGCGGGGCTTTCCTTCTTGGCCTGATCGAACAGGTCCCGGACCCGGGACGCGCCCACGCCCACGTAAAGCTCCACGAAGTCGGAGCCGGAGATGGACAGGAACTTCACCCCGGCCTCACCGGCCACGGCCCGGGCAAGCAAAGTCTTGCCGGTGCCCGGAGGACCCACCAGCAGCACACCCTTGGGGATGCGGGCACCCAGATCGATGAACTTCTGTGGCTCCCGGAGGAAGTCCACCAGCTCCTGCAGCTCGGCCTTCTCCTCGTCGGCCCCGGCCACGTCGGCAAAGGTGACCTTCTTGTCCCCGTCGCCGCCGGAGACGGTGCGGGCCTTGCCGAAGCGGCTCATGCCGCCCTGACCGCCGCTCTGGCCGCCCTGCTGCCGCATGGCCATCATCCACCACAGCAGGAACACCGCCGCCACGGACAGCACCACCGGCAGGGTGATCTGGAGCCACTGGGGCAGCTCATATTTCTGCTGATAGTCGAATTCCTTCAGGATGCCCGCTTTCTGCTGCTCCAGAATGAGCTGGCCCAAATCGCTGTGGAACACGGACAGATCGGCCAGCGCGTGGCGGCGGACACTGCCGTCCTGCAATTTGACGGTAAGCACGCCGCTGTCGCTGACGGAAAAGGCGGAGACCTCCTCGTTCCGGAAATAGGTGACGATCCGGGAGTACTCCACGTCGTCCTGCCCGTTCCGGCTGCTGAACGCCGCCACCATCCACAGCAGCAGCGCCACAATGACCATGTAAAAGGCCAGGTCTCTGAGGTTAAGTTTGCGCTTCAAATGACCACAGCTCCTTCGTGGGGGAAATTTTGTCTGTCTTCGCCGCAGCTGCAGTGGCTCAGCCGCCGTATACTTCCGGCTTGAGGATGCCGATATAGGGCAGATTGCGGTATTTTTCGTTGTAGTCAAGGCCATAGCCCACCACGAAGGCGTCGGGGATGGTGAAGCCCTTGTAGTCGGCCTCTATGGGCTTCGCCCGGCGCTCGGGCTTGTCCAGCAGGGTGCAGATCTTGATGGACGCGGGGTGACGGGCGTTGAGGATGCGCTGCAAATAATAAAGGGTATTGCCGGAGTCCAGAATGTCCTCCACGATGAGCAGGTCCCGGCCCTCGATGGAGTCGGACAGATCCTTCCGGATCTCCACCTGACCGGAGCTGGTGGTGCCGGAGCCATAGGACGACACCGCCATAAAGTCCACCGTCAGCGGCAGCTTGATCTGCCGGGTCAGATCGGCCATGAAAATGTAGGAGCCACGCAGCACCGACGCCAGCACCGGGTTCTTGCCCGCGTAGTCGGCGGTGATCTGCGCGCCCAGCTCGGCCACCCGCTTCTGAAGCTGCTCCTCCGTAAACAGGATTCTCTCCACATCTTGGATCATAATTTCTTCTCCTCCGTCAAAATAATGTGCAGCGCCGACGCTCCCGGCCGGGCCAGATATTCCGCGTCCGGGCCGAAGCCCCCCAGCGCCGCGGCGTTCCCGCCGCAGTCCAGCACCGGGAGCTGTTCCCGCATATTCAGCGGTATTTTCGCGTTGATCAGCAGTTTTTTTACCGTTTTTTCCGGTCTTCGGCCCAGCCGCAGCCGGTCTCCCGTCCGCCGGGATCGGACCGTGTAGTTTCCCGGTCTCAGATAAAATTCGTTAGCCGTGACATACGCCTTACCGGGGCACACCGCCGGAGCGCACTCCAGCGTCCAGTCTCCCCAGCGGGCGGCGCCCTCCGCCAGCGGGATCTCGGGCAGAACCTCTGCCGGTGTATCCGCGGAGACAACCAGCCAGCCGTACTCCCGCCGGACCGTCCCGCCGGGCACGTCCAGCCGGGCCGACGGATCGTCCGAAGCCGCCAGCGCCAGCATCCCCTCCAGATGTACGGCCTGTCCGGCCAGCGCCGCCCGCTCCAGCAGCCGCTCCGCCGCCCGCAGGGCGATGGGCCGGGGCCTCTCCGCCAGTGCCGCTGCCGGGACGGCCCAGCCGTCCGGGCGGCGCTCCGCGCGCTGGAGCAGCAGCTCTCCCTGCCGGGAAAGCTCCTCCTCGTCCCCCCGGAGCCGGAGGGCCGTGTCGGCGATATGAGCCGCCGCCTGTGGGTTCAGCTCCTCCAGCAGGGGAATGAGTTGATGGCGTACTTTATTTCTGGTATAGGCGTCGTCGCCGTTGGTCTCGTCGTCCACATAGGTGACGGCGTTTTTCCCCAGATATGCTTCAATTTCCTCCCGGCTCACCGCCAGCATGGGCCGGACGATTTTTCCCCGGCGCTCCGGGATGCCGGACAGCCCCCGCAGACCGCTGCCCCGGACGAGGTTCATGAGCACCGTCTCCGCGTTGTCCCCGGCGTGGTGGCCGGTGGCGATGAGGGCGCAGCCCTCCCGGGCCGCCGTCTCCTCCAGGAAGTGGTAGCGCATCCGCCGGGCGCAGTCCTCCACCCCCAGTCCCAGCCGGGCGGCCTCCGCCGCCACGTCGCCGGAGCCGACGGTCAGCGGCACCCCCCGCAGGCGGCACTGCTCCCGGACAAAGTCCGCGTCCCGCCCCGCCGTGGGCCGGAGCCGGTGGTCGTAGTGGGCGGCCCGCACGGTATAGCCGCCTGACTCCGCCCCTTCCAGCAGGCGGCACAGCAGATACATGGAATCCCGTCCGCCGGACAGGGCGCACAGCACCGCCGTCCCCGCCGGGATCAGATCATAGCGAAACTGCCCCGCCATCAGTATTCCTCTTCGTCATAATTGTACGCCAGATTACGGAACGTCGTAAATTCGGGCCGCCACTCCAGCATGACCGTCCCCGTTTCGCCGTGGCGGTTCTTGGCCACGATGCACTCGGCGATGTTGGGGTTCTCCGTGTCGTCCTCGTAATAACTCTCCCGGTAGATGAACATGACGATGTCGGCGTCCTGCTCGATGGCGCCGGATTCCCGCAGGTCGCTGAGCATGGGCCGCCGCTGGCCCGCCGACCGGCTCTCGTTGGCACGGGACAGCTGGGACAGGCAGATGACGGGCACGTTCAGCTCCTTGGCCATGAGTTTGAGGGAGCGGGAGATGTCAGACACCACCTGCTGGCGATTGTCGCTGTTCCGGGTGGGCCCTCCGGCGGACTGCATCAGCTGGAGGTAGTCGATGATGACCAGCCCCAGATCCTTGATCCGGCGGCACTTGGCGTTCATGTCCGCCACCGTCAGGGAGGAGTCGTCGTCGATATACACCCTGGCCTGACTGAGGGCGGCCACGCCCATGGCGGCCCGTGCCCACTCGTCGGTGCCGCTGATGCGGCCGGTCATGAGCTTTTTGTTGTCGATGAGACACTCGGTGGACAGCAGGCGCATGCCCAGCTGCTCCCGGCTCATTTCCAGCGAGAAAATGGCCACGTTTTTCCCCGAGTGCTTGCCCGCCTCAAGGCCGATGTTCAGCGCCAGCGAGGTCTTGCCCATGCCGGGCCGGGCGGCGAGGATGAGCAGGTCGGAGTTGTTCAGGCCGGAGATGCGCCGGTCGAGGTCGATCAGGCCGGTGGAGATGCCGGGGAACTCGTCCCCCTGTGCCTGCCGCTCCTTGATGGTCTCCCACACGGAGGCCATGACGCCGGAGATGTGCTCCATGCCGTTGGAGGAGCGGCCTTGCCGGATGGCGTAGATGCGCTGCTCCGCGGCCTCCAGGATCTGACCAGCGGTGCCGGACTCGCTGCGGACCATTTCCGTCAGCTCCCCCGCCGTCTCGCCCACCCGGCGCAGCAGCGCCTTGTCCCGGACGATGTCCGCGTATTCCAGCACGTTGGCGGCGGTGGGGGTGATCTCCATGAGCTGCCGCAGGTAGGCCACCGACGTGTTCTCGTCGTACACCCCCGCCTGCTTCATCCGGTCCAGCACCGTCACCGGGTCGATGGTCTCGAACCGGCTGAACATGGCGTACAGCACCTCGTAGATCTCCCGGTTCTGCCGCATGTAGAAGTCGTCCGGCCGCAGCCGCTCCACCACGTCCGCCACGCAGCGGTCGTCGATGAGCATGGAGCCCAGCACCGCCTGCTCCGCCTCCACGCTGTGGGGCAGCTGACGGCTCACCAATTCGTCCACAGAGATCCCTCCTTTGCGGGGCTGCGCCCCAGACCGGCTTTTTTGTTCGCCGAAACCTCGGCGAAGCGTCAGGTTTCGCCTGACGGCGAGTTCCTTTCTGTATGAACAGAAAGGAACCAAAGAATCACTTAGGGAGAAAACGCGGATTCGACTTCGAACGCGAAAGACGCGTTCTCGCTCATAGCGTTTTCCCCTAAGGACCCGTTTTTACGGGGGCGCAAAGAAATAGTACATCCGCCTATTTCCGGCGCGGGGTAAGCCGACACACGAAGCCGCTAATTATCGCTGCCGCTCCAATGGTGGTTGTTATAGATTTCCGGGCCGTCGGTCAGCGCCTGTTCGTTTGGTTTGCTTGTGGGTGCGGCAGCGCTAACGAGCGCCAATATTGCAAGTCAACGCCAGAGCAGCGGCAGCGGAAATAGAAGAACTGCGTCTTAACGAAGTAGTCGGCAGAACCTCTGCGGCATAGCACAAGCAAGGCTATGCCAGTCCCCTCCTAAGGGGTACACAGGGGATTATCCCCTGTGCGCTTCTTTGGTGACTTTCTGTGCGTACAGAAAGTCACCCCAGCGGAGCGTCCGCAGGACGCACCAAAGTCCTTCGCCGCTTTTCCGGCGAATACGGAAGAGGGGATTCAAGGTCTTCGCCCCTGAACGTGTCTTTGCCTACTTTCTGCACGAGCAGAAAGTAGGTCACCAACAGGCGAAACCTGTTTTTTCTCTTCTTTCGTGAAAGAAAAAAGGTGCAAAGGGCTTCGCCCTTTTGCTTTTCGTTTCTTTTCGCCTGTGCGAAAAGAAACTCAGCCCTCGATGACGAGCACGTAGATCGTCCCCGTGACCTCATACCCCAGCCTGCACTTGACCTCGTAGGAGCCGAAGGCCTTGAAGGGCTCCGCCATGACGATCTTGCTCTTGTTCACGTCCAGATCGTACTGCTTCTTCAGCTCCTCGGAGATCTCCTTGCTGGTGATGGAGCCGAACAGGCGGCCGCCCTGGCCGGCCTTGGCGGCGATCTTCACCTGGCAGCTCTTGAGCTGCTCGGCCAGCGCCTGAGCCTGGGCCTTCTCCTCAGCCTCCCGGGCCTTCTTGGCCTTATCCTGCATCTTCATGGTGTTGACGTTCTCGGCGGTGGCCTCCACCGCCAGCTTCCGGGGCAGCAGGAAATTGCGGCCGTATCCGTCGGATACCTCCACCATCTGGCCCTTCTTGCCCTGACCCTTCACATCTTGCTGTAAAATGACTTTCATTGTGTATTTCCTCCTTGGAATCAGTTGAATATTTTCAAAAATCAAACGCTTTCGCTCTCTTCGCCATCGCCGTTGAAGTAGCGGTCGATGGACGCCAGCAGCAGCCGGTAGACCTCTTCCACCGTCATGCCCGGGATCTGAGCCCCGGCGGCGCTGCCGTTGCCGCCGCCGCCCAGCGCCTCCACGATGACCTGCACGTTGGTGTCGTTCATACTCCGGGCGGACAGGATGACCTGCCCGTTGTCGGGGTAGAGGACGAAGGACGTGTTGATCCCCGCGATGTTCAGCAGCTCGTCCGCCGCCTGCGCCGCCGTCACCCGGCCCACGGCGTGGTCCACGGGGGCGATGGCGATGTCCTGCCGGTACATCCGGGCGTTCTGGATGATGCTGTACTTGGCAATGGTGTCGGACAGGTCGTTCTGGAACATTTTCTTCACCTCGCCGGTGTCGCCCCCCGCCTGACGGAGGAAAGCCGCCGCCTCGAAGGTCCGGGCACCGGTGCGCATGGTGAAGTTCTTGGTGTCCAGCATGAGGCCCGCCATGAGGGCCTCCGCCTCGCCCCGGAGGAGGTCGGCGGGGTCCATGAGGTAGCTGATGAGCTCCGTCACCAGCTCGCTGGCGGAGGAGGCGTAGGGCTCGTGGAAGTTGAAGGCCGCACCCTCGATATAGGTGGCCGCCCGGCGGTGGTGATCGATAACCGCCACCTTGTTGCAGGAGGCCAGCATCTCCCGGCTCTGGACCTGCTCGGGCCGATTGGTGTCCACCACCACGAGGAGCGCCCGGGAATCCGCCCGGAGCAGGGCCTCCTGGGTGTCCAGAAAGCTGTTTTTGTACTCCTCCATTTTCTCCACCCGGCGGTAGAGATCCTCGGCGGGGGTGTCCTTCTCATCCCGGATGAGGTAGGCGGGGATGCCCCGCTTGCGGGCGATGGCGCACACGCCCACCGCCGCGCCCACGGCGTCCATGTCCGGGGCCTTGTGGCCCATGACGAACAGGCAGGACGCGTCGGACACCAACTCGCCCAAGGCCGAGGCCATGACGCGGCTCTTGACCTTGGTGCGCTTTTCCGTCTCCTTGGCCCGGCCGCCGAAAAATTCAAAGCTGAACCGGTTTTTCAGCACCACCTGATCGCCGCCGCGGCTGAGGGCCATCTCCACCGACAGGTTGGCGAACTGGTACAGCTCGGCCAGGCTCTCGCCGTCCACGCCGATGCCGATGGACAGCGTCACGGGGATGCGGCCGGGGGTCTCGATGGACCGGACCTCGTCCAGCAGGGAGAACTTCTCCGCCTTGAAGTCGGCGAGATACTGCTCCTCAAAAATAAACAGGTAGCGGTCCCGCTCCAGACGGCAGAACACGCCCTGCGCGTCCTGCGTCCACTGGGTGAACCGGCGGCTCACCTCGCTGAGCACCAGCGACCGGGCGGATTCCTCCAGTCCCTTGATGGCGTCCTCGTAGTTGTCCAGCAGCAGCACCGCAACCACCGGCCGGGTGGCCTGAAACACGTCCCGGGTGTTGGAAAGCTCCGTCACATCCACCCAGTAGGTGGTGGCCATGAACCCGCCGCCGCTGGTCATCCGGGCCAACTGGCCGAAGACCTGATAGCGGTGGCCGCCCAGCTCCACCTCGCCGGGGCAGGCGTTCTTGCCCTCCATGAGCCAGCGGCTGTCGAAGCCAGGCACCGTGGCGGACAGCTTCAGGTCAAACACCCGGTCCTTTTCGCCGGAAATTTTCAGGAACTGCTTGTTGGTCCAGATGACCTCGTCCGTGTCCGGCCGGAACACCACCACCGGCAGCGGGCAGTCCATGATGCCCGACCGGGTGGCCTGATCCACGTTGCCCTCCAGCTTTTCGAGGTACTTCGTGACCTCCTTCTGCTGGCGGCTGGTGGCCCGGCAGTAGAAGGCGTACAGCAGGATGACCACCGCCAGCTCGCCCACGGCCCAATAGTAGTACCCCAGAAACGCCGTGATCCCCGTGAACACCAGCAGGCACACGAAGTACAGCTGAAATCTCGGCGTCATGATATTTGTTTTTTTCTTGCTCATGCATCCACCCCCGGAACAGCCGGAGCGATCCTCCGGCCCGGCCGTTTTCCGCCGCCTTCTCGCGCCAGAAACAGCCGCTATGGAACAGATATTATATTATAACAAACTAATTTCTCAAAAACAAGGTGAAAATCACCATTGCACGCCGGTGAACGCCGTGCTAAAATAGGAGCATCATTTAGCACTTTAATCTGAAAGGACGTCCTTCACATGGCTGACATCAAAATCACGCTGACGAAGGAGCGCAAGCCCCTTCCCGATCCCGACACCCTTGTGTTCGGCAAGACCTTTACCGACCATATGTTCCTCATGAACTATGACGCCGGTCAGGGCTGGCACGACGCCCGCATCGTGCCCTACGGCCCGCTGACGCTGGACCCCTCCTGCATGGTGTTCCACTACGCTCAGGAGCTGTTCGAGGGCATGAAGGCCTACCGCACCCCCGAGGGCAAGATCCAGCTGTTCCGGCCCATCGAAAATGCCCGCCGGTTCAACTCCTCCTGCGACCGTATGTGCATCCCCCCCATTGACGAGGACTTCTTCGTGGAGGCCGTCAAGACCGTGGTGAACATCGACAAGGAGTGGGTCCCCCACAAGAAGGGCGCGTCCCTGTATATCCGTCCCTTCGTCTTCGCCACCGACCCGTCTCTGGGCGTTCACGCCTCCCACAGCTATCTGTTCGCCATCATTCTCTGCCCCGTGGGCAATTACTATGCCGAGGGCCTGAATCCCGTGAAGATCTACGTGGAGACCGAGGACGTCCGCGCCGTCAAGGGCGGCACCGGCTACACCAAGTGCGGCGGCAACTACGCCTGCTCCATCCGCGCCGGCGAGCGCGCCGAGGAGAACGGCTACTCTCAGGTGCTGTGGCTGGATGGCGTCCACCGCAAGTACGTGGAGGAGGTCGGTGCCATGAACGTCATGTTCAAGATCAACGGCAAGGTGGTCACTCCCGCTCTCACCGGCTCCGTCCTGCCCGGCATCACCCGCAAGAGCTGCATCGAGCTGCTCCGGGACTGGGGCATTCCCGTGGAGGAGCGCCTGATCGAGGCCAAGGAGCTCTTTGATGCCGCCCGCAGCGGCCAGCTGGAGGAGGCATGGGGCACCGGCACCGCCGCCGTCGTCTCTCCCATCGGCGAGCTGGCCATGGGCGACGAGAAGGACATCGTCAGCGGCGGACACATCGGCCACGTCACCCAGCGGCTGTACGACACCCTCACCGGCATCCAGTGGGGCACCGAGCCTGATCCCTACGGCTGGACCGTCCCCGTGGAGTAATCAAACTCACAGAAACGAAAAAGCGCCCCGCTCCGGCAAAGCCGGGCGGGGCGCTCTCTGTTTTTCCGTCTTATTCGCCGTAAGCCAGCACGAAGGCCCGGGGCAGGTTCTCCACCCGCGTTACCGCCCGCTCGCCGCCGAACTCGCCGTCCACCGTCCACGCCACAGGCTTGTCGCAGGTAAACGTGACCTTTTCCGTCTGAAAGCCGGTGACGATGCCCTCGCTGCCGATGAGCTTCTGGCTGGTCAAGGCGGTCAGGATCTCCTGCCAGTCCAGAAGGTTCTTCGGCTCCCGCACCAGCAGCACCTCGAACCTGCCGTCGTCCAGCTTCACCACGTCCCGGGGCAGGTTCATCAGCCCGCCCACAGACACGGTGTTGCTCACCATGCCGTAGATGTAGTCGCCCTCGGTGACGAAGCCCTCGGCGCTCTCCACCTTCATGTGGAAGCTGGGCACGTTGAACAGCTTGCCCGCCCCCTGAAGGACGTAGGCGAAGTGCCCCAGCAGGTTTTTCGCCGCCTGCGGCGTGGCGTAGGACACGTCGGTAAACAGCCCGAAGGCCGCCACGTAAGTAAAGAAGCTGCCCTCCGCCCGGCCGAGGTCGCAGGGGCGGGGCACGCCGCCGCAGGCCGCCGCGGCAACCTTTGTCAGCTCCTTCGGCAGGTTCAGGTTCCGGGAAAAATCGTTGGTGGATCCGGCGGGGATGTACCCCAGCGCCGGACGGGACTCCTCCGGAATGCTCATCAGGCCGGACACCGTTTCATTCAGCGTCCCGTCGCCGCCGCAGCACACCACCCGGTCGTAGCCCGCGCTGGCCGCCGCCGTCCCGGTGGCATCGCCCCGGCTCTGGGTGGGATGGGCGGTGATCTCATAGCCCGCCTGGGCAAATACGTCCAGAATATCGGCAAGGCTGTTCCGGATCCGCTGCCGCCCGGCGTGGGCATTGTAAATAAATAGCAGACGTTTCATGAAGTTCACCTCACGGTCTCATTATAGCCAAAGTTTCTCCCCTTTACAATAAACAAACTATGAATTTGCACGCATTGCAAACAACGATTTTCTTTCGTATAATAAACAAATAAAGCGTATATTCCCGCATTTCACAAGGAAGTGGATCCCCATGAAGCGCAAGACCCTGGCCGCTGCCTTTCCGTACACCGTCCCCGTCCTGATGGGCTATCTGGCCATCGGCGTGGTGTTCGGCTGGATGCTGTCGGCCATTGGCTGCAACCCGCTCTGGTCGGTGGCCATGAGCGTCACCATCTACGCCGGGAGCGGCCAGTATCTGGGCGTGAGCCTGCTGGGAAACGCCGCGCCGCTGGCGGACGTGGCCTTTCTGACGCTGGTCATCAATTTCCGCCATCTGGTGTACGGCTTGTCCATGCTGAAAAAGTTCAAGGGCATGGGCTGGCGGAAAATCTACATGATCTTCTCCCTCACCGACGAGACCTACGCCCTGCTGGCGGGAGTTAAGGCCCCGGAGGGCGTGGACGAAAAGGACTTTTACTTCACCATCGCCCTGCTCGACCAGATCTACTGGGTGGCCGGGTCCCTGCTGGGGGCCGTGGCCGGAGCCCTCATCACCATCAACACCGACGGCATCGACTTTGCCATGACCGCCCTGTTCATCGTCATCGCCGTGGATCAGTGGCGGTCGGCGGACCGGCATTTCCCCGCACTGCTGGGGGCAGGGGCCACGCTGATGTGCCTGCTGTGGCTGGGGCCAGACGGCGGGCGGTTCCTCATCCCCGCGCTGGGGCTGCTGGTGGCGGGCCTGCTGCTGGCCCGTCCCAAACTGGACAAGCCCGCTGAGGCGGAGCACCTGAAGGGAGGCGACGGACAATGACCCCCATGCGCGCCGCGGCGGCCATCGCCGTCATGGCCCTCGTGACCTTCCTCACCCGGGCGCTGCCCTTCCTGCTCTTCGGCCGGGGCGGCAATCCTCCCCGCATCATCCTCTATCTGGGGCAGTATCTGCCCCCCGCCGTCATCGCCATGCTCATCGTCTACTGCCTGCGGAACATGAGCTTTTCCGCCCCCGCGGGCTGGGCCCCTGCCGTCATCGCCAGCGTGGCCGTGGCGGTGGTCCACGTCTGGAAGCGCAACAACATGCTGTCCATCGTGGGCGGCACCCTGCTCTACATGGCGCTGGTGCAGTTCGTATTCGCATAAATTCCCGCAAAAAACGCGGGGCCGTACCAAAACGGTACGGCCCCGCGTTTTTTATGTCATTTCCCGCCGCTCAGCGCCACCTCGTCCAGACTGAAGTCAAACTGCATAGCCAGCGTCTCAAACAGGCGGTGTACCGACTCCTCGGCGATGGTCTTGATGTCCAGCCCGTCCACAAAGGCGATGGCCTTCTCCTGCTCCTCCTCCGGCACCTTGTAGGCGCCGAGGGTCATGGTCAGGAATCGGTGGAGCTTTTTCTCCAGCGTGAAGTACTTGTCGCATTTCCGGGACATATAGCCCCGCATGATGCCCGCCGTGCCGATGTCCAGCTCGTAGAAATCGCTCTCGCTGTACCCCGCCAGGTAACTGCCCATCAGGTGGTACAGCTCCGTGGACGCGTTCTGGTGGATGTACTCCGCCGCCTCCGGCTGGGTGTACGCCTCCAGATAGATGTCCCGCAGGTTTTCGTTCAGCTCCGTCAGCGTCAGCTGCACCGCCGTCTCCGCCGCGTAGATATACACCGGCGGCACGCCGGTGCCCACGGCCTTCCGGGCCTCGCCGAACTGATTGCTGAACATGAACTTCACCAGCTCCACCAGCACGCCGTCCTTGGCACGGAAAATGTTCTGGAACGTGCTGGCGGACACGTCCGCCTCCCGCAGGATCTCGGCCACCGTGGTGCGGTTGTAGCCCTTTTCCAGAAACAGCCGCACACAGGCGGTAAGGATCCTCTTTTTCGCCGCGAGACTCGCGTTTGTAATGGCCATCCAGACCGCCCCCTCATTGGTTTCCGCGTACCTTTAAAGATACCACGCCCGCCGCCGCATCGCAAGTGGAATTGTAAATTTTCTTTACAATTCCCGCCGCGCGACATATTTTTTCTGCCTGTCAGGTTTCTCCGAAAAGCGCAGCCGGGCGATTCTCCCTTCAAAAAATGTCGCTCCCCCTTCCGCGGGGCGGTGCCTTTGCGCCGTACAAGTGTTTTCGCGCGGCGAAAACCTTGGCGCAAGGCGGATTCACTCCGCCCGAGCATTGAAATGCCGAAGGGTGGAGCGGCCAACGGGAGCGGAACCCAAAAAGGGAGACACGATAAATCGTGTCTCCCTTTTTGGCACCCCCGGCGAGAATCGAACTCACAATTAACCCTTAGGAGCTACATCGTTCGGATCGTGCCTTATAGTACGCCGTGCTTCAAAATGTCCGCAAACCCGCATGAATACTGGCTTTTTTATCGAACTGCCTGTTGCGGAGTATCTGAAAATATCGCCTAATATTGGCTCGTTTTGCGCTCAAATCGAACCTGCTATTAGACAAATATTAGACAGATTTTTAGCTGTCACCCCAAACACCGGGGATTCTTTGGAACTATCTTGCCCTATAATTTGACATTGTTCAAGAGGAAGAAAGCGTAAGCTGACTTCCTCTTGTTTTTATATGCCGATACAGGAGGTGAATCCCTTGTCATTAAACTTGCCCTATTACTATGGACATTCTGGTGAACAATACGCTTTCTTTCGCATTCCAAAACTGCTAATCACCGATAGTCGGTTTGATGGCGTTTCCTCTGATGCAAAGCTACTGTATGGACTACTGCTTGATCGCATGGAGCTGTCCTATCGGAACGGTTGGGTAGACGACCAAAATCGTGTCTTTATCATTTTTACGGTAGAAGAAGTCATGGAAACCTTGCGCTGTCGCTCTGAAAAGGCGGTGCGCCTATTCGCAGAATTGGACAGCAAGAAAGGTATTGGTTTGATTGAACGAAAGCGGCAAGGACTTGGAAAACCGGCTATCATTTATGTGAAAAACTTTGCCGGCGATATATCCTGAACAAATCGAAAGTCCAGACTTTCGATTTTCGAAAATCATAGATGTGGCCGGAGTCTGCGCTTCTGTGACTTTCGATTTTCGAAAGTCTTGATTTTCGGTTTTCGAATTTCTTGACTTTCGAAAATCGAAATCTAATAAGACTGAGATATAGCAAGACTGAGAATAGAAAGAATACCACCCGAAAAAAGAATAACCGTAAGAAGCAACA
>CAKUPH010000004.1 GCA_934675115.1 uncultured Oscillospiraceae bacterium
GGCGTGGTCATCGACCACCACGAGGGATACCTGCGGGGGATCGCGTCGGGCCACGCGGACGTGTCCCACTGGTTCCCCCGGCACGGCAAGAGCATGGATGACTTCCGGGCAGATGTGGCCCGGCGGCTGAAAGAGGAGGACGAGGACGTGACACAGGAACAGTTTAACGGCATGATGGACGAGTACCTGAAGCAGCTGGCGCAGAAGGAGCCGTCCGACTGGTCTCAGAACGCCCGGGAGTGGGCGGAGGAGACCGGCCTCATCAAGGGAGACGCGGAGGGGAACAAGCAGTACAAGGGCTTCGTGACCCGGGAGCAGATGGTGACCTTCATGCAGCGTCTGCACGACATGAACTGAACAAAGACAGCCCCGCCGCGGTGACCTGCGGCGGGGCAATTTTATGATAACAGAAGGAGGGACCGTATGGCCACCTTACGTGAGAATCAGGTCCAGCCGGTTCAGGGCCAGCCCGTGAACCAGGTCGTGCAGAAGAAACCCGGAGAGGTGTATGAGCTGCCGGTGGAGAAGCCCAAGTACGAGACCATGGGCGGCGCAAGTCAGGCCAGCGCAAGTCAGGCCAGCACCCAGGGCTATACGCCGAAGAACGCCATCCCCGTGAATGGCAGCCACGCGCAAAAGCTCATCGAGGAAGCGGAGCGGCAGCGGCAGGCATACGAGGCGAACCCGCGCCTCGGGCAGGCGTACACGGACGAGGAGCTGCTGCAAAAATACTGGGACATCATCAACGCCGCGGGGTCCAACAGCCTGGACAATTACAGCCAGCGCGGCGGATATGTGTACGACGGGAATCCGAACGGCGTGTACCCCGGCACAGGCGAGAAGGGCTGGTCGCTGGTTGAGGGGGTGCCGCGGACCGTGCAGGAGGGCACCTCCGGCGCGGACGAGGACTTCATGTCCGACGGGGACTATGCCATCATTCAGGAGCTGAAGAAGCGGTTCGCCGAGGCCCAGGCGAAGGGCGACCAGGAGGGGATGAACGCCGCCCACGAGGAGGCGGAGCGCATCCGGGCGCGGTACAACTACTCCGGCGGCTCGGACGGGTCCTTCTACCTCCCCGGGGGCAACTCCAGCGGCAGTTCCGGCGGATACACCGGGGGCGGCAATTACACCGGGGGCGGCAATTACACCGGCGGCAGCACGGTGCCGGACAGCAGCGCCAAGATGGACGAGCTGCGAAGCCTGCTGGAGGAGTGGAAAAAGGCCGCCACGGAGCAGAAGCAGAACTCCATTGACTACGCGGTGGACAACGCGGTGAAGGAGCTGGAGCGGGCCCTGGAGGACGCGCAGCCCAAGTATAAGGAGCAGATGGAGTCCGTGGCCAAGGACGAGATGCAGAGCCTGGACAACTCCGCGCTGTACGCAGAGATGCGCGGCGACAAGGGCGGCATCGGCCAGAGCCAGTACAATGAGATCCAGGCCGCGGCGGCCCAGAATAAGCTGGCCGTGCAGCAGGCCCAGACCAAGCTGTCCACCGACACGGCGCGGCAGATCGCGGACCTGCGGGCCCAGGGCGAGTTTGAAAAGGCCGACGCGGCGCTGGAGGTGGCGCAGACCTACCTCTCCCAGCTCATGCAGCTGGAGCAGTGGGCCGCGGAGTACAACCTGTCCGCGGCGCAGTTCGAGGCCAGCCTCCAGCAGTGGCAGGCCGAGTATGAGCTGAGCATGAAGAAGTTCCAGACGGACACGGAGCTCTCCTGGGCGCAGCTTACGGGAAAGACCAGTGACGGCAGCCTGACCCTCAGTGGCCAGAGCCAGCTGGCCAGCATGGGCCAGACGCTGCTCAGCGCGGGGATCATGCCCAGCGACAGCCAGCTGTCTGCCATGGGCATCACCGCCGGTCAGGCCAACCAGTATTTGCAGACGCTCCAGCTCAGTCAGGCGGCCAGCTCCTCCAGCAGCCGGAAGTCCAGCTCCTCCAGCAGCAAGTCGAAGGACAGCACGAGCACGGGCTACGACGACCTCGCGCAGGAGATGTTCGGCTCCGGCATTACCACGGAGGCCAAGGCGAAGGCGTACCTGCTCAGTCAGGGGTACAGCTCCACGCTGGCCAGCGCCTACGCGAAGGCATACGCGGAGGACTACCGGACGCTGAAGAAGCAGTATGACACGGCGAACAGCACGAATGCGGGCGCGGACGACAGCGCGTCCCAGAAGTCCTACGGCTGGGTTTCGGTCTCTGAGGATAATCCGGGGCATGGCGGGAATGACTGGATCGCGGTCCCGGGGTACGGACGCCTTACATGGTCGGAGCTGGAGAAGATGGTTGACCGGGGCGAGATCACCGAAACCTACGACCCGGCCACGAAGAAGTACACGTACCGCAAGAATCCGAATTATAAAAAGTGAGGGACCTGTATGGCGAGTAGTTTTTTGAGGCGGCAGGCACAGCAGCAGGCCGAGCGTATTGACAAGGAGTTCGGAAGCACTGCCTACGGGGGGACCAAGTCCAAGGTAGGGGCGGCACCGGCCAGCACACCGCCACAGAGCAGCACGACGACGAAGAGTACCAATGCTCAGAAGCAGGTGAACCCTGTCTCCCAGCTGAAGCCGGGGGCGCTGTCCGGGACCTGGAAGCCGACATACGGCACGAACCAGATGGCCCAAACCAACGAGCGCCAGCGGGCCGCGGCGGAGACGCAGAAGAAGATGTGGAACGCGGTGCTCCTTCAGGGCTATAAGAACAGTCAGTCTGGTGGGAAGTCCTCCGCCCTGACGAAGATCGAGTCGGGGACCCCCGGGAACCTGATGTCCAGGGGGACGAAGAAGAGCGCGAGCCCCGACTTCGGCGGGAAGCTGGACGAGATGAGCTATCAGGACCTGGAGAAGCTGGACGAGCTCACCCAGAGACAGGCGGCGGCACTCGACCCGCGGCAGAACCCCGAGGAGTATGACGCCGCGGTGCGGCGGGGGCAGTCTATCCGGCAGCGGGCGAAGCAGGCGCGGGAGGAGCAGCTGGGCAAGGCCAGCGCGGGCAAGGTCGCGGCGGGCGTCGGCTGGAAGGGCGCCAACGAGATCGCAAGCTCGGTGTCCTCCGCGCTGGCCGCGGCGGAGAACCTGATTATGAAGCCGATGGAATGGCTCACCGGGGACGACACTCTGAGCGACTACGGACTGTTCAACAAGTGGAATCAGTCTATTCAGGAAGAGGGCCAGCATTTCAGCGAGACGTATGACCCGGAGTTTGCCAAGGCAGGCCGGGTAGGTGAGCTGCTGGGCAAGTACGGCCCGGCCACCATTGCCGCGATCCCGCAGGCTGTGCTGGCCTACGCCACGGCTGGCCAGAGCCTCGCGGCCCAGAGCACGACCGCGGGGGTGCTGTCGGCGGGCGCCGCGGCCCAGAGCACCGGCCTTGTGGGCACCCTGTCCACGGCGGCCCGGGAAATGGTGAAGAGCCCGCAGTATTGGGCCTCCTTCTTCACCACGGTGGGCAAGGACTACGAGCAGGCCCTGTCGGACGGCGCGAGCGAGATGTCCGCCTACACCTACGCCACGGTGAACAGCCTGCTGAACGCACTGGTGGAGATCGGGGGCGGCGGTATCGACGAGCTGCCCGACGAGACCAAGGGATTCGTGCGCAACTGGGTGGAGACCATGCTGGACGAGGGCAAGGAAGAGGTCATTCAGGGCGCGGTGGCTCAGCTGGTGCAGAACGTGATCTACAACAAGGGCAACGCCCTGGCCAGTCTGACCGGCGAGGACGCCGTAGTGAACCCGGACCGGATGGTGCAGGAGTTCCTGGGCGGCGCGGTGGTCGGCGGCGTTCTGGGCGGGGCGCAGATGGGCGCAAACCACGCCATGCGGTATGTCTACGACACCCAGACGGGCAAGCAGGTGCAGATGAGCCAGACCCAGTATGACCTGGTGCAGGCGGGCATGACCTACGACGCGCAGTCCGAGTCCTACACGAAGGCCGCGCAGATCGCCCGGAACCTGAACGGCAGCGGCGGGGCCGTAGTGTCCAGCAAGGACATCGGCGAGCTGTACCGCCTGATGCGGAGCGAGGCCGCGCAGTACGGACCCCAGGCCGCGGGCACCCGGACGCAGGCCGCCCAGGCCGTCGAGAACGCGGCGGCGGAGATGAACGGCGGCACCGCGGCCAAGGTGATGAACCCGATGGCCAGCGTATGGCAGGATTCCGCCGGGCTGGATGCGGCCGGGGCGGACGCCGCCGCGGAGGTGGCCGAGCGCGTCATGAACGGCGACACCACCCTGACCAACCGCGAAATCGAAAAGCTGAAGCTCCAGGACGCCGGGATGCGCTCCGCCTTCGAGCAGGCGACCGGAGTGGAGCTGCCGGAGATCCTGAACCGCTCCGAAGCTGTCAAGACAGTACGGGAGATGGCGGAGAGCCGGAAGTCCCAGATCGAGGCCGAGCAGCAGAGAGTGAGCGACGTAGCCCGCCAGATGGCGGAACAGGCGGCGCAGGCCGAACAGGCCGCGCAGGCGCGGAGGGCACAGGCGGACGAGCAGGCCCAGACCATCCTGAACGAGGCCGTGGCCCAGGAGGAGCAGGCCCGGGCGGAGGCCCCCGCGCAGGAAACCACAGCACAGGAAACCACAGCACAGGAGACCACAGCACAGGAGACCACCACGCAGGAGCAGGGGGTGCGGCTGAGCGACGGCAGCACCCGGAGCCGGGAGGAGTTCGTCCGGCAGTACATGGACGAGCACCCCGGCGTGAGCGAGGACGTGGCGCAGGCGAAGTACGCGGACGCAGTCCTGCTCAACGAGATGGGGCAGGCATACCCCGTCACACAGGCCGCCCAGAAGGCACAGGAGAGCGCCCGGGGCGCGGGGGTATCCACGGATACCGGCA
This sequence comes from uncultured Oscillospiraceae bacterium, assembly GCA_934675115.1. Lineage (GTDB taxonomy): Bacteria > Bacillota > Clostridia > Oscillospirales > Oscillospiraceae > Enterenecus. Next base: position 4,838 of record CAKUPH010000004.1, read on the forward strand.
CGGCCCAGACGCAGAATACGGCAGCACAGGGGCGGCACAGCGTGGCCCCTGACGCGCAGGCCAACGCGCAGACTCAGGGGCAGGCCACGAAGGCGCAGGAGTGGACGGTGAAGAACGCCAACTACGTGCTGGGCAAGAAGAAGGGCGGCCCCACGGTGGAGCTGGACTTCAGCATGGACAGCACCGAGAACGGCTACTATGACGCGGACACCAACACGATCAAGCTGAACGGCAATAAGCTGACCAATCAGCAGGCCATCGTGTATACCCTCGGCCACGAGCTCACCCACGCGGCGGATGTGCGGGACAGCGGCGCGCTGGTGAACCAGCTGCTGGACTTCGCGGAAAAGACCTACGGCGCGGAGGGGCTGGAGCAGCGCATGGACACGACCCGGGAGACCTACATCCGGTTCTACATGAGCCAGGGCCTTGACCGGACGGCGGCGGAGGCGAAGTGCTCCACAGAGTTCATCAGCCAGGAGGTGGCCGCGGACGTGATGCGAGGCGTATTCCTGGACACCGGCGGCCTGTACCAGCTGGCCCGGGAGAACAGCTCCCTTCTGAGCCGGGCCCGGGACCTCGCGTCCGACGTGGCCCAGCGCCTGACCGCGCAGATGAACGGCGGGGCCGAGGAGGCCACCTCCGCCCGGGCGCAGTACAACGAGCTGACCCGGCTGGTGAGCAAGATGGATCGGGCCTTGCGCCAGAACCGGGCCGGTGATACAATGAAGGCACATGAGGAGGTGCGCAGCAGTGTCGATGGAAGAGAAGAGCAATCTGGAACAGTTTCTCGAACTGACGAAGTTGCTGGGGAACGACGAGATGATCGACCCAGAGGAGGAAGCGCAGTTCTGGAAGAGCGAAGCGGGGCAGAAGATGTCGAGGGCGTTCAACAGCCCGGAGCATCGGGAGTTTCTGAGGAAGCTGGACGAACTCAGGACGAAATCGTCAACTGGAGACGAGAGCATGAAATAACCCCGGCAGAGGGAACCCCCTCCGCCGATGCCCAGAAGTACGTCCGGGAGCACGGAGTAGATGCCGCAATTATCGACACAGAGGCGATGACGGCGAGGGGTAACCCGTATGGCTTTACCCGGTCCGGCGTGATATACATGGGGGCCGACCTCCCGGCGGAGTATCGTGTGCAGGTCCCCGCGCATGAGCTGGTACACGCCATGAAGCAGCTGGGGCACGCGCCCTATCTTGACATTATGGACAGCTTTTCCTCCGAGTTGATCCTTTCTCAGGACACCATGCGCGCATTGGATGTCGTTACGCGGCACCGGGGGTATACTGGGAGCTTCCTTGATCTTCCGGCGGACAAAATACGGAATGTTTACGATGAGTTTATCGCTACGGCGTATGGGGGTTATGCACGGGATCATGCCCGGGGCATCGAGGTATGTTCCACGATGCTGGTGGACCCGGAAGGCTTTTTTCAGAAGGTCGAGAGCACACTAAACCAGTTTAAGAACCGGGACACCACGAAGGACCGGCGTTTCAGTGTAGACAGCTTCGACGGCGGCATTGACCAGGACCGTGTGCGGGAGATCGCGGCGACGCCGGAGTTCCAGCAGTGGTTCCACGACGACAGCGGCGAGCTGACAAATGAGGACGGCACACCGAAGGTGTTTTTGCGCGGGGATGCTCACAGCGGTGCGACAAAGTTTTACTCCGGCGGCGAAGCCCGCTCTCGGGGTATTTTCTTCTCTCAAAATATGGATACCGCCCGCATTTATGGCGCCCGTGACCTGCCGGAGGCCGCCAAGAGTCAGGTGCAGGAATTCGTACCCCGGGTGGTTGAAAGCTGGTCTGAGGCGCAGAAATTCGTCGCGGAGGGGCTGCGGGACAATGTCCGGCTTGAAAAGGACGGGCGCCGGTGGGTGCTCAGCACCCGGGCTGATGCCGGGTGGCACGAGATTGCGCTTTATGACCCCACCCCGGAGGGACTGGCCGAGTTCAACGCAGACTATGACGCCGATCTGAAAAGCTGGAACGAGGTGGAGGACTACGCGAAGGAGAATTTCGCGGAGGATTATTCTGCCGAGTACCTCCCCGACGGTGTGTCTATCCTTGAAAAGGGCGAGTGGCAGGAGTTCAACAGCTACGCGAACACTAAGGCCGGCCTTGCCAAGTTCAACGCCGAATACGGAGATGCAGTTCAGCAGAATAATGTTGTAAACCCCGGATACACACAGGTGTTTCTCAGCGCGCAGAATACTCTGGTTCTGGACGCGGAGGGGCGAAAATGGAATAATGTCGATGGGGCGGGCCTCACCACGGACGACTACGCCGAGCAGGCGTGGGCCGACGGCTACGATATGGTCATCGTGAAGAATGTGCAGGACGGTAACGCGCAGGGGCAGTGGGCCTTTGATGAGTATGATCAGTATCAGCGACAGCAGGTACCCATCACGGACTACATTGTACGTGACTCCGGTCAGGTCAAGTCTGTCCACAATATCGGCACCTTCGACGCGGCGGATCCGGACATCCGGTACAGCGTCTCCAGCAAGGACATCTTCGCCAAGCAGGTGGACAGCGCCCTCGACGAGGACCTGAGTGAGAACCGGCACAACGCGCTGTACATCCGGGATACCCCGAACCTGCTGGGTGAGGTGGGGCTGGGTGACCTGCCCCTGTGCATCACGGCCAAGCACGTGCAGAACATGGTGACAGACAAGGGCGAGAACAGCAGCTGGCATGGTCTGTCCCGGGGGCTGGTGAAGCGGCTGCCGGAGCTGCTGAGCAACCCGGTGATGATCCTGGACTCCTACACGAAGCCGGGGGACGTCGTGGTAGTGACCTCCGCCGTGGACGGGGACGGGAACCCGGTGATCGCGGCCATCCACCCGAACGGCGAGGCAACCGTGGACGGCCAGACCGGCCCTGCCAACTTCATCACCAGCGTATACGGCAAGGAGAACTTCTGGAGCTGGGTCGAGAACAACGCCAAACACGGGAACGTGCTCTACTGGAACGAAAAAAAGAGCCAGACCCTCGCCGCCTTGGCCGGGGTCCAATTCCCCGGGAATTCGGCTCAGTCTGGCTCGAATGGAAACGCGCGGGCAGTGAATGGGCGGGTCCAATTCCCGTCGATTATGCCCCAGCATTCCGGGACCCAGACCGCATTGCCAAAGGCACTGACGGCACTGGATTCCGATACCATCATACGTCAGCACAAGGGATATGTCAAGGAGAATATTCCGGAGCGGCGGTTCTCGGTGGACGACAAGGACAAGATCAAGACGGGGGGCAACACCGGCAATGTGAACCCGGACACCGGGTATGAGCGGGGCAGCGTGGCGGACAGCTTCGCGCGGATCTGGAACACCGGCGACCGGAAGAGCGCACTGTCCATGCTGGAGCAGGCGGCACAGACACTCGCGCAGGCGGAGGCCGAGCTGGCCGAGCAGCGGCAGAACGAGCTGGTGTCCAAGGTGTTCCGGCCCAAGCTGACGGAGGACGTGCTGACCCGCAACCGGCGGACCATCGACGCGCTGATCGAGAAGTACGGCGCCATGGAGCAGACCAGCGCCGCGCAGCAGGAGGTGCGCCTGCCCCGGCAGATCGACAGCAAGACCAAGACGGCGGGCTTCATGCAGACCGCGGCGGCCGCCAAGGTGACCAACGAGACCGTGCAGAACGAGCTGGCGGCGTCCATCCTGAACGGGGACGCCGGGGCCACCTATGTGCCGGTGGGCGACAAGGGGACCATGGAGCAGGTCAAGCAGGACTTCGAGAAGCGCGGCATCCAGGAGATGCAGGCGGACTGGGACGCCATCGTGCGGACCGGGAAGGGCACCGGCAAGTTCGGGCAGGTGTCCAAGCTGGACATCGCCAAGGCCGAGCAGCTGTACGTAGAGGCCTGCAACAGCAAGGACGTGGCCACGGCCCAGCGGCTGGCGGCGGAGATCGCCGCGGTGGGCACCCAGGCGGGTCAGACGGTGCAGGCCATGACGCTGCTGAAGAAGATGACCCCGGCGGGGAACCTCTACTACATCCAGAAAGCCGTGGACCGGCTCAACAAGAACCAGTCCGGCAAGCATCAGGACATCACCATTGACCCGGCCCTCGCCAAGAACCTGCTGGAGGCCAACACACGCGAGGAAATCGACACGGCCATGGACGCGCTGATCCAGAACCTCGCGGATCAGGTGCCGGTGACGCTGGGGGACAAATGGAACGCATGGCGGTATCTGGCCATGCTGGGCAACCCCCGGACCCACATCCGCAACGTATTCGGCAACGCTGTTTTCGTACCCGCGCGGCTGGCCAAGGATACCATTGCACAGACGATGGAGCTGGCGCTGCCCAAAGAGCAGCGGACCAAGGGCTGGGGCTTCACGAACAAGGCTACGCTGGAGTTCGCCCGGCAGGACGCCAAGGTCATGGAGGACACGCTGCGGGGCGGGGGCAAGTATAACCCCGCGGACATGATCCGGGACAAGCGGCAGGTGTTCAAATCGAAGTGGCTGAACGCTGCGGAGAAGGGCAACTCCGACGCGCTGGAAGTGGAGGACTGGGTATTCCTGCGCACTGCCTACACCCACGCGCTGTCCGGGTATCTCAACGCCCGGGGCGCGGATGTGGCCACGCTGAGCGGCGAGGGCAGCACCCGCGAGGGCCGGGCCCTGCTCAACCAGGCGCGGGATTACGCCGTGCGGGAGGCCCAGCGGGCGACGTACCGGGACTTCTCGAAGCTGGCCAGTACCCTCAACAGCCTGAAACGAAACAGCGGCAAGGCGGGCAGCATCCTGCTGGAGGGTGTGCTGCCCTTCACCAAGACCCCCGTGAACATCGTCAAGCGCGGCATGGAGTACAGCCCCGCCGGTCTGGCTGTCGGTGTTAAGCATATGCTGGCCGACGTCAAGTCCGGAAAGGTGGATGCCGCGACCGCTATCGACGAGCTGGCCGCAGGTATGACCGGCACCGGCATCGCCGCACTCGGTGTGCTGATGGCCCACCTCGGACTGCTGACCGGCGGCCAGGGGGACGACGACAAGGATCAGTTCAAGAGCCTTCAGGGCGAGCAGGAATACGCTTTCAATATCCGGTCCGAGGACCTGAAGAAGATCCCCCTCGTTGGGGACTGGCTGTCTCTGCACATCGACGACACCAGCTACACCATCGACTGGATGGCACCGGTGGCACTGCCGCTGTTCGTGGGTGTTGAGTTCTATAACCGTATGTGGGGAGATAAAAAAGCAGGCCCGGAGGTGGACCGGCCGGACGCCATCATGGACAGCTTCACCACCATTCTGGAACCGATGACGTCCCTGTCCATGCTGGACGGGTTGAACCAGACACTGTCCGCTAACCAGTACGACAGTGAGGACAATCGCCTGTTCAACATTATCAAGACCATGGCGGTCAGCTACTGGGCACAGGGGGTGCCTACGCTGTTCGGACAGGTGACCCGGACGATAGACGGCAGCCGACGCAGCACTTTCACACCGAAGGACATGGGCGATGTAAAGAGCTGGCTGAACCGGACGTGGCAGAGCAGCGTTCAGGGGAAGATCCCCTTCTACGAGGAGGGCAAGATGCTGTACGTGGACGCCTGGGGCCGCACGGACACGGAGAGCAGTATCGCGGCCCGGGCCATCGAGAACTTCCTGTCCCCCGGGTATGTGAGTCAGCTGAACACCACGGACGTGGACGCAGAGCTGACCCGGCTGGCCGAAGCCACCGGAGATACCGGCGTGTACCCGGACAAGGCGAAGAAATACTTCTCCGTGGACGGCGCGCCCTACGCCATGACGCAGGACGAGTATCAGGCCCACCTCATCGACCGGGGACAGACCTCTTACCGGCTGGTGAGCGACATCGTCCACAGCGAGGAGTACACCGGGCTGACGGAGGACGAGAAGGCCAAGGCCGTGAAGCTGGCGTATCAGTACGCGGCGGACCTTGCCAAGATGCACACCACGGAGACGTATCAGCCCAGCGAGAAGTGGATAAACAGCATGACGGAGTTCGTGGACCGGGGCGGCGACGGGGCGGAGTACCTAATGCTGAAGGCGAAGGCCAACGGCTCGGTGGCGGAGGCTGCCTATGCGGACAACAGCGTGGACGTCGGGACACTGACCGAGCTGGTGTACCAGGAAGTGAACACCTTTGCAGACAGTTTCACGGACCCCTACATGAAGGGGTACGAGTACGTGATGGACGAGAGCCAGCAGGTGAAGTTCAAGTCCATTTACCGCGAGAAGCTGGAAGAGGGGATGGCCGAGCTGGTGGACAGCGAGGAGTACAGGACCGGCGACGTGGAGACGCGCAAGAAGCTGATCAGCGACCTCAAGACGCAGGTCAATGCCGACACCAAGCGGGATATGTCCGATTGGCTGTTCTACCAGGACATCTTCTCGACGCCGAAAGAGTGATAAAGGAAAACGCCGGAGCGGGATTCCGCTCCGGCGTTTTTGCGTATCAGCCTGGCAGGGCTTTGAGTGGTGCAACAGTGTGCAACAGTTTCGGGGATTTTGGCCCCGATTTTCGCATTTTTCAGCCTGTTATCAGGGGCGAAGAATAGCCAGCCGGAATGGCTGGAGGCGTTGGGGGAGTAGGGGTGCGGGGGGGTGTGGATAGAGCTGACTATAAAAAGTTTACATAAAGTTTCTGGAAATCGGTAGATACGGGGCATATTTTGTTGACAGGCCACAAAAGGACCGATATAATGTAACTAATCGTGTAAACCCGCGATCGTTCCAGTAATTACAAGCGAGGGCTTGCTTTATGATAAGATTGATCGACGTTCACAAGGAATACGGCAACGGCACCGAGGCCCTGAAGGGCATGAGCCTGCGCATCGAGGATGGGGAATTTGTCTTTCTGGTGGGGCCGTCCGGCTCCGGAAAGTCCACCATCATCAAGCTGCTGACGGCGGAGATCCGCGCCACCTCCGGCCGGGTGATGGTCAACGGCTATAACCTCAATAATATCCGGAACTGGCAGATCCCCCACATGCGCCGGACACTGGGGGTCATCTTTCAGGACTTCCGGCTCATCGACAAGAAAACGGTGCGGCAGAATCTGGAATTTGCCATGCGGGTCATCGGCGCGTCCAGCCGGGAAATGCGCAAGCGCATCCCCTATGTGCTGGAGCTGGTGGACCTGAAGGACAAGCTGGACGCCCACCCCGACGAGCTGTCCGGCGGCGAGCAGCAGCGGGTTGCTATCGCCCGGGCGCTCATCAACAACCCCCAGATGATCATCGCCGACGAGCCAACCGGCAACCTGGATCCCCAACGGTCGCTGGAGATCATGACCCTGCTGGAGCGCATCAACTCCATGGGCACCACCATGCTGGTGGTCACCCACGAGAAGGAGCTGGTCAACCGTTTCTCCAAGCGGGTCATCGCCATTGAGGACGGACTGATGATCAGCGACGGTCAGGGGGGCTATTACAAGCAATGAGAAAACAGATCAATCTGGGCTATTTCGCGGCGGAGGGCGCCCGGAGCATCATCTCCCACGGGCTGATGTCCTTTGCTGCCGTGTGCATGATCATGGCCTGTCTTATCATCATGGGTTCCTTCTCTCTGGTGGCCCTGAACGCGGACAAGATGCTGGGCCAGCTGGAGAGCGAAAACGAATTCCTCGCCTACATCGAGGAGGGCTATACCGACGAGCAGATCGCGGCGCTGGAGAAAAAGATCGAGGCCGTCCCCAACGTGAGCAAGGTGACCTTCATCTCCAAGGAGGAGGCCAAGGCGGCCTATCTTCAGGGCCGGGAGGACGACGGGCTGTACGCGTCCCTGCCGGACGACGTGTTCCGGGACCGGTTCTCCATCCACGTGGCCGACCTGACGCAGTTTTCCCAGACGGTGGATGCGGTGACGAAGCTGGACGGCGTGGCCAACTACCGGGCGGAGTCGGAGATCGCCGACGGCTTCGTGATGGTGCGCAACGTGGCCTCCGCACTGGCCACCATTCTGGTGGTCATTCTGGTGGTCATCTCGCTGTTCATCATCGCCAACACCATCAAGCTGGCCACCTTCACCCGCCGGGAGGAGATCGCCATCATGAAGATGTGCGGCGCGACGAACTGGTTCATCCGCTGGCCCTTCATCTTCGAGGGACTGATCCTCGGCCTTGTGGGCGCGCTGCTGGCGTTTTTCCTCCAGTGGGGCATCTACACGGCGCTCTATAATGCCATCCAGTCCAGCGGCGCGCTGACGCTGTTTGCCATGATCACCTTCAAATCCATCGCGTGGCCGGTGCTGGGTGTGTTCCTGTTGGCCGGAGCGGTCATCGGCGGCTGCGGTTCGGTGTTGGCTATCCGCAAATTCCTGCAGGTCTGAGGAGGACAACGACGTGAAAAAACGAACTCAACGCATCATTGTCATCATTCTGGCCGTTGTGATGCTCCTGTCCGTTCTGCTGCCCGCCATCTCCATGATCTCCGGCGCGGCGGTGACCAAGGACGACATCAACAAGCTCAAGGACCAGATCAGCGCCAACTCCGCCCAGATCAAAGAGGTGGAGAAAAAGCTCAAGGAGGTTCAGGGCAACAAGAACGACGCCCTTCAGCAGAAAAAGCTGCTGGACCAGAAGATCGCCCTGCTCAACGCCCAGATCTCGGACACCGAGGCGGTCATTGAAGAGTACGCGGGCCTGATCGAGGAGAAAGAGAGCGAGATCGCCACGCTGGAGGCCAAGGAGACCGCCCAGTACGACCTGTTCTGCCGTCAGGTGCGGGACATGGAGGAGACGGGCAGCGTGTCCTATCTGTCCATCCTGTTCTCCGCGTCCTCCTTTACGGAACTGCTGGACTACAGCATGATGATCTCCGAGGTCATGGAGTACAACAACGGCGTCATCGACGCGCTGAAGGCGACACAGGAGGCCCTCAAGACCACCAAGGAGGAGCTGGAATCCGACAAGGCGGAGCAGGAGAGCCTGAAGGCGGAGCAGGAGGCCAGCAAGTCCGACCTGCTGACCCAGGAGGCCAAGGTGGACAAGCTCATCAAGGAGATCAAGGAGCTGGAAGCCGACTATCAGGCGGAGCTTGACAAGTACGAGAGCGCCTCCAAGAAGCTGGATGCCCAGCTGGCGGCGGCGGAGAAGAAGTACAAGGAGCAGCTGGCCGCGCTGGAGGCCAAAAACAACGCCGGCAGCGGCGAGTGGTACTGGCCGCTGCCGGGCCGGTACTACATTTCCTCCACCTTTGCCTACCGCAAGCACCCCATCACCGGCAAGTGGAGCCACCACACCGGCAACGACATCCCCGCCCCCGGCGGCACGGAGATCCACGCGGCCAAGGACGGCGTGGTGACCGACGTGGGCAAGAACAGCGTCTACGGCAATTACATCCAGATCTCCCACGGCAACGGCTACTCCACCTTCTACGCCCACATGAAGAGCACCGCCATCGTCAAGGAGGGCGCCACCGTGAAGCGCGGGCAGGTCATCGGCTACGTGGGCACCACGGGCTATTCCACCGGTAACCACCTGCATTTTGAGCTGCGGGTCAACGGCACCCGGGCGGACGCACTCAAGCTCTATCCCAATCTGAAATTCACCTATTCTTATTAAATGTGACGGCGGGGCGCGGGAGATTTCCCGCGTCCCGCGTTTTTCAGGCAACTTTTGAAAACCTGTGCTATACTCTATAGCATATCCTTCGGAAAGGAAGCGTGCAATGATGGAAGAACATGACCGGGAGCTGACGGCTCCCGTGAAAGCGAAGCGGAAGGGCGGCGGAACGTGGTGGAAGGTGCTGCTGGCGGTGGTGCTGACGCTGGCGGTGTCCGCCGGCGCGGTGTGCCTGCTGCTGGGGCGGGACGGCCTTGCGTTGATGCAGGGGTATTTTCTGGCGAAGTTCGCCTTTGTGGAGACGGACGCCGACCTGAAGGGGGCCACGGATCAGGCGCTGGATGCGCTGGTCAGCGGCCTTGGCGACCGCTGGTCCTATTACCGGGACGAGGAGGGCTACAAGGCCATTCAGGAGCGCCGGGCCAACAACTACGTGGGCGTGGGCGTCACCGTCACCTATGACCGGGAGGAGGGCCTGTACGTGCAGGACGTGACGGCGGGCGGCCCGGCGGAGGCGGCGGGCGTCGTGGCCGGGGACATCATCATCGCGGCGGACGGCCAGTCCATCGCCGGAGACGCCCGGTACGACGGCTCCGACCTCATCCGGGGCGAAGAGGGCACGCAGGTGAAGCTGACGCTGCTGGGGGCGGACGGGATCACCCGGACGGTGACCTGCACCCGGGCGACCCTGCGGAACCCCTCCGCGGCGGGCAGAATGCTGGAAAACCAGATCGGCTATGTCCAGCTGTCCAACTTCTACTCCGGCGCCGCCGACAGCTTCCGGGAGGAAGTGGATCAGCTGGTGGAGCAGGGGGCCGTGGGGCTGGTCATCGACCTGCGCAGCGATCCCGGCGGCTATATCAGCGAGCTGACGAAGATCCTGGACTATCTGCTGCCCGAGGGCGACGTGTTCCGGCAGCATCCCCGCTGGTGGCGGGAGACGGTCTATGAATCCGACGCGGACTGCGTGGAGCTGCCCTTTGTGACCATCGTCAACGGCGACACCTACTCCGCGGCGGAGCTTCTGGCGGCGGAGCTGCGGGAGTTCAGCGGCTCCCCGGTGGTGGGAACACAGACCAGCGGTAAGGGGTACTCTCAGGTCACCTTCCCGCTGCTCAACGGCGGAGCCATGGGCCTGTCCACCGCCACCTACTGCACCGGCGAGGGGCATTCCCTCATCGGTGAGGGCATTACCCCGGACGTAGAGTTGGAACTGTCCGAGACTGAGGACAACCAGCTGGCCGCGGCGGTGGCGCTGCTGACGGAGGGGTAAGCGGCCCTTCTCCGACGAGTTAAGCCCCGGGACACAGTCCCGGGGCTTTTTTCCTGCCCTTCCATGGAAGATGTTGTGCCTTGAACCGACGAATGAAAAAGGTTACAATTTGGTTACAAAGAGTAACGAAACTGTTTGTGAACTGTAAAGGAGCAACCAAAATGAAACTGCGAACACTTCTTCTGGCCGGGGCTGTGACTGCGGCGATGATCCTGCCCTCTTCCGCTCTTTCCCTGAAGGTCAACGGCAGGGACAGAACGGCGGAGGCCAGGACCACCCTCATTGAGAATACCACATATGTCTCTCTGCGGTCTGTGGCCGCCATGCTGGACAGCTCCGCGCAGGTGGAGTGGACCGGCGGGCAGGCGGTGGTGAACACAAAAAAGGCGTCCCTGACCGCGCGGCCGGGGGACGAATACATTCAGGTGAACGGCCGGTACATCTATGTGAAAAACGGCGTCCGGGCGGCGGACGGCTCGGTGCTGGTGGCGCTGCGGCCGCTGGCGGCGGCGCTGGGCGGCACGGTGGAGTGGGACGCCGCGGCAAATGCCGCTGTTCTGACCACCGGAAACGGTACGCCGAAGTCCCCGGAGTACAGCGCGGACGACCTGTACTGGCTCTCCCGGATCATCTCGGCGGAGAGCCGGGGCGAGTCCCTGCGGGGCAAGATCGCGGTGGGCACGGTGGTGCTCAACCGGGTGGCCAGCGGCGAGTTCCCGGACACGATCTACGGCGTGATCTTTGACGGACGCTGGGGCGGCCAGTTCGAGCCGGTACGCAACAAAACCGTCTATGACGAGCCCACGGAGGAGAGCGTCCTCGCCGCTCAGCTCTGCCTTCAGGGGGCCCGGGCGGCGGGGGAGAGTCTCTATTTTCTGGCCCCGGAGCTGACCCAAAACCACTGGATCATGAGCAATAGAAAATTTGTGGAAACCATCGGCTGCCACTGGTTTTATCAGTGAAATTGTGGATATACTATATTGACATAGTGATATGGTAAACTGAATTTTAGACGATGTGCACAAGGCCAAATTCTTGCAAAAGGGTTTAAAATCGGTTACAATGTGGTTACAATTTGATAACAAATTGCAACAAGGAGAGATTCAATGAAGATTCGTATCGCCAGTATGATGCTGGCCTTCGGTCTGATCGCACCTCTGGCAACGGCGGTTTACGCCGCGGAAGCGTTGCCGGAGGGGGAGCCGGATACCTCGGAAGTGCTCCTTGAGCAGACTGAACCGACAGCGGTATTCTATCTGGACGGCGAGCCTCTTGAGCATGTGGACGCTCAGAGCATCAGCGGCACGTACTATGTGACCCTGAGCTCCATACTGCCCCTGATCGACAGTACAGCCATCGTGGAGGATGACGGCTACGGGACCGCCGCCGTGACGGCGGAAGCCTCGGTGGTAACGGAAGCTGCTGTCCCGGTCGATGGGGAAGAGGAGGTCCTCGTGGAGGGCGAAGCCGTGACAGAGGTGCTGGATACCCTGACGATGACGGCACAGGCGGGACAGCGTTACGTTGTCGCCAACGGCCGTTATCTTTATGTGGAAGACGCGGTGATCCGTCTCAATGGCGCGGTGGCCGTTCCCATCCGTGTGGTGGCGGAGGCCATGAACCTGACCGCTGAGTACGACGCGGACACCGGACTTGTCCACCTGACCCACAGCGCGGAGGTCGGCTATCTGGAGGACGGTGAGTCCTACTACAACGCCGACGACCTCTACTGGCTGTCCCGCATCGTGTTCTGCGAGAGCGGCAACCAGCCCCTGACCGGCAAGATCGCCGTCGCCAATGTGGTGCTCAACCGGGTATACAATAGCCGGTTCCCCGACACCGTTTACGATGTGATCTTCCAGAAGAACCAGTTCGGCCCCGCCTCCAGCGGCTCCATTTACCGGGAGCCAAACGTGGAGAGCGTCATCGCCGCCAAGTTGGCGATGGACGGCGCCGAGGCGCTGGACAATGTGCTGTTCTTCAACCGGGCCGGCCTGAACTGCTATGCGTCCAGAAACCGGTCCTATGTGGCCACCATCGGCGGCCACGCGTTCTACGCCTGACGCGGAAAGGTGCGCCGGGAGAGACGGAAACGTTTCTCCCGGCGTGTTTTTTGCGAGCGACGTGCCAAAGGGTTCGAAGCCTTCGGGCCGGGGAGGGGTGCGCGGAAATAAAAAATTGATTTTTCTGAAATTTTGTGTTGACAAATGCATTTCTTTTGCTATAATAATACCTGCGCCTGCAACAGCGGGCACATATAGCGGATTAGTGTAAAGGTAGCACACCAGACTCTGACTCTGTTCGTGAGGGTTCGAATCCTTCATCCGCTGCCAATCAAAATCGCTCTATTCGTCACGGAATAGAGCGATTTTTTGTGTCTACGGAGATTTCAGCGGGAGGCCCGCCGATTGATTTCGGCGGAGAGATAGGATATAATAATTAGTTATCAAAAAGGAGTGAAACGATGCGCGTACTGGTTTTGTCCTGCAACACAGGCGGAGGGCACAATTCCGCCGGCTCCGCCGTGGTGGAGGCGCTGGAGGCACGGGGCCACACAGGGGAGCGGATCGACTTCCTCGCGTTGGCGGGGGAGAAGGTGTCCGAGCTGGTGAGCGGAGCTTACGTGGGCGTGGTGAAAAACGCGCCCGCCGTATTCGGCGTCACATATGAGGTGGGCCGGGCGGTGAGCACGGCGGAGCATTTTCTGGGCGTCCGGTCGCCGGTGTACGCCGCCTGCGCTCAGGTCATCCCAAATCTGGAAAAATATCTGGCAGAGCATCCCTGCGATGCCATTGTCGCCCCCCACACCTTCCCGGCCATGGCGCTGACGGAGATGAAGCGGCGGGGCATGGCCCTCCCGCTGACGGTGGCGGTGGCCACGGACTATACCTGCACGCCGTTTTTTGAGGAAGAGGACTGCGACTATACCCTGATTCCCAGCGCCCTGTGTCTGGACGAATTCGCACGCCGGGGCATTGTCCGGGAAAAGCTGGTGCCTATGGGCATCCCGGTGTCCGAGGGCTTCCAGCAGCGGCTGGGCCGGGGGGAGAGCCGGAAGCTGCTGGGCCTCCCGGCGGATGGGCCACTTATCCTCGTCATGGGCGGAAGCATGGGGGCCGGGCACATCACCCAGCTCACCCGGTGCCTGCTGTACCTGACGCCGAAGGACGTCCATATCGCCGCGGTGTGCGGCTCCAACGAAAAGCTGTACGGCTCCATGCTGCGCAAATTCGGGAACGAGCCCCGGGTCAGCGTGGTGGGGCATACCGATCAGGTGGCCCGGTATATGGAGGCCTGCGACCTGCTGTACACCAAGCCCGGCGGCATCACGTCCACCGAGGGCGCGGTCATGGGCGTGCCCATGGTGCACATGAAGCCCATCCCCGGCTGCGAGACCCGGAACCGCCAGCTGTTCACCCAGCACGGCATGAGCGTCTCCGCCCGGAGCGTGCTGGCCCAGGCGGTAAAGGGCTGGCGGCTGCTGAGCGACCCGGAGCGCTGCGCCCGGATGATGGAGGCCCAGCGACATCAGGTGGCCTCCGACGCGGCGGAGCAGACGGTGATCTTTCTGGAGCGGCATGTGAAAGAGGCAAAGGATTGAGATGAATTACCTGATTTTCGCGGTGCTGGGCTATCTGTCCGGCAGCGTGCTGTACGCCTACTATTTGCCGCTGTGGCTCTGCGGCATCGACATCACCGCCGACGCCGCCGACGGCAACCCCGGCGTGTTCAACTGCGTCAAGCAGGCGGGCAAAGCCATCGGACTGACGGCACTGGTGTGCGACCTTCTGAAGGGGGCGCTGCCGGTGCTGCTGGCTGTTCATATGGTAGACCCGGGCCAGTGGCCCTTCGCGCTGGTGCTGGCCGCTCCGGTGGCGGGACACGCCTTTTCCATCTTCCGCCGCTTCAACGGCGGCAAGGCCATCACCGTCACCTTCGGCGTGACGGCGGGGCTGCTGCCCATGTGGCTGCCCTTGGCGCTGCTGGCGTCCAGTTACCTGTTCTTCACGCTGATCTTGAAGGTAAAGCCCAACCGCTGCCGCTCCATCATCGCGTTCCTGTGCTTCGGCATGGGCGTCGCGGTGTGGATGTTCGGCACTCCGGTGTCGCTGGGGTGCATTCTGGCGTCGGTGATCGTGGTGGCCCGCCACTGGGAGCCGGAGGAGGGCGAGGAAAAGGTCACGGCCCGGTTCATCCTGAACCGGCGGGACCGGTAAAGAGGGTGGAACGTTCGTGGACAATCTTGTTTTCTGCCTGAATGCCACCATGCCGGTGTTTCTGCTCATGGTAGTGGGGTATTTTCTCCGGCGGGTCGGCGCGGTCAGCGAGGAATTTGCCGGAAAGCTCAACAGCTTTGTGTTTCAGGTATCCCTGCCGGTGCTGCTGTTCCATAACATGTCCGAGTCGGACTTCGCTTCCGCGTGGGACGGGCGCTTTGTGCTGTTCTGCCTGCTGGCTACGGCGGGGAGCATCCTCATCGCTCTGCTGGCGTCGCTGGCCATGAAGGAGAAAACCGCCCGGGGAGAGTTCGTTCAGGCGTCCTACCGCAGCAGCGCTGCTCTTCTGGGCGTGGCTCTAATGGAGAACCTCTACGGCAGCGCGGGGGCCGCCCCGCTGATGATGATCGGCGCGGTGCCGCTCTACAACGTGGCGGCGGTGGCGGTGCTGAACCTCATGCGGCCGGGGCAGGGGAGCGACGGAAGGGCGCTGGCGAAAAGGACTCTCGTCGGTGTGGTCACCAACCCCATTATCCTCGGCATCGCCGTGGGATGCCTGTGGTCGGTGCTGAAGATCCCCCAGCCGCCCATTCTGGCCAAGACGGTGTCCAGCCTGTCGGCCACGGCCACGCCGCTGGGCCTCATCGCCATGGGCGCGTCCTTCGACGTGAAGAAGGCCACCGGGGCGCTGAAGAGCGCGCTGGCCTGCACGGCTCTCAAGTTGGTGGTGTTTACTGCTATTTTCCTGCCAATCGCCATCGCGCTGGGCTTCCGGGAGGACAAGCTGGTGGCCATTCTGGTCATGCTGGGCGCGGCCACCACGGTGAGCTGCTATGTCATGGCGAAAAACATGGGCTACGAGGGGACGCTGAGCAGCAGTACGGTGATGCTCACCACCTTCCTGTCTGCCTTTACCCTGACGGCGTGGCTGTACGTTGTCCGCGCCATGGGATACATCTGAATGAGACGTGCCCGGGGCCGGAAGGCCGCCGGACGCGTTTTTCTGTCCCCTGTTTTGACGGAGAACGGCAGGCGGTGGGAAAAAATATCTGGCGGGATGACGCATTGAAATCCGCGTTCCGCTGTTTTATAATAATGTCTGCTGAATAAACTGCTTTGCAGTTATTCACACGGCGTATGCCGTGTACTTCCATAAAAACGGCGTTTTTATGGAAGTCAGACATTGCTGCAATGCGTATTTCCAATGGTGTGGAGTGCCACACCAATGGAGGGTGCAAGGTTTTTACGCAAAAATGTGCAAAAAACCTTGCACCTGAACAAAGCCAGTTGACCTTAAAGGCCTTGGCTTTCAAGACTTCCGGCTTTGTTCAGCACGCATTATAATAAAAAGTATCTTTTTTACGGGGCGCCAATGGGGGCGTTTCTCGGGAGCCGCGGGCCGTCCAACGGGGGAGGACAGCGGCTCATGAGAGGATGGAAGAGCATGGCGATTCACGAAGAATGCGGCGTATTCGGCATTTACGATCCGGCGGGGGACTGCGCCCGGACGACCTACTACGGGCTGTACGCCCTTCAGCACCGGGGGCAGGAGGCCTGCGGCATCGCGGCCATGAACGGGCTGGAAATGCGCTGCCACAAGGACGTGGGACTGGTGGGCGACGTGTTTTCCGCCCCGGTCCTGGACGAGCTGGGCGGCACCATGGCGGTGGGCCACGTGCGCTACTCCACCACCGGCGGCTCCAAGCGGGAGAACGCCCAGCCGCTGACGCTGTCCTACGTCAAGGGCACCTTCGCGGTGGCCCACAACGGCAATCTGGTGAACGTGGATAACCTCCGCCGCCACTACGAGTATCGGGGGGCCATTTTCCACACCACCACCGATTCGGAGATCATCGCGTACATCATTGCTCAGGAGCGCCTGCTGTGCGGCTCCATTGAGCGGGCGGTGGCCAACGCCATCCACCAGCTCCGGGGGGCGTTTTCACTGGTGGTCATGAGCTCCCGGAAGCTCATCGCAGCCCGGGACCCGTGGGGCTTCCGGCCTCTGTGCATCGGCAAGCGGGGGGACGCATGGATCTTCGCCTCCGAGTCCTGCGCGCTGGACTGCGTGGGGGCCACCTTTGTCCGGGACGTGGAGCCGGGCGAGGTGGTGTATGTCGATCTGAACGGCGAGCTCCAGTCCATCCGGGACTGCTGCGGCACGGAAAAGACCAGCCTGTGCATTTTCGAGTACCTTTACTTTGCCCGCCCGGACAGCATCATCGACGGCCAGTCCGTCCACGACGCCCGTATTTTGGCCGGACGCTGTCTGGCCAAAGAGCATCCGGTAGAGGCGGACGTGGTCATCGGCGTGCCCGATTCCGGCCTGAACGCCGCCAAGGGCTACGCCATGGAGTCCGGCATCCCTTATAACGACGGCCTGATCAAGAACCGCTACATCGGCCGCACCTTTATCCAGCCCGGGCAGGCCAACCGGGAGCAGGCGGTGAAGCTCAAGCTTAACCCCCTGCGCTCCACCATCGCGGGCAAGCGGGTGGTGGTCATCGACGACTCCATCGTCCGGGGAACCACGTCCAACCAGCTGGTGCGTCTGCTGCGGGACGCCGGGGCGAAGGAGGTCCACATGCTGTCCTCTGCGCCCATGTTCATTGCCCCCTGCTATTTCGGTACGGACATCCCCTCCAAAAAGGAACTGATGGCCTGCAATCATACGCTGGACGAGATGCGGGAGCTCATCGGCGCGGACAGTCTGGGCTTTCTGTCGGTGGACAGCCTGCGGAAGATCGCGCCGGAGTGCCGCTGCGGCTTCTGCGATGGCTGCTTTACCGAGCACTACCCCCTTCCGGTGGAGGAAGCGGAGCAGAACTGAGCATCGTGAAAGAGCCGGGCAGAAGCCCGGCTCTTTTTCTGCCTGCTTCAGATTTGACGAAAATCACAAAAACAGCATATCAAGCTATGCGAAACGCGAAAAATGAAATAAAAATCTGCATCCATGCAAAAATGTGTTGACAAAATGACGTTGGGCGGCTATACTGACGTCAGAAAACAGGAGGACAAAGGCGTTCCGATCCCGGCGGGTCAGAACGCCTTTTTCACACCTGAGCAGCACCACAGTTTCGTAAGCATACCCAACTATATTGAAAGGGGATATTCATATGGGTTACACCAAGGAAGACATCATTCGCATCGTGAAAGAGGAAGACATCAAGTTCATCCGGATGCAGTTTACCGACATTTTCGGCCAGCTGAAGAACGTGGCCATTACCGCTTCCCAGATCGAGAAGGCCGTCAACAACCAGATCATGCTGGACGGCTCCTCCATTGAGGGCTTTGTCCGCATCAATGAGTCCGACCAGTACCTCTATCCCGATCTGGACAGCTTCGTGGTGTTCCCGTGGCGTCCCCAGCACGGCAAGGTCGCCCGCCTGATCTGCGACATCCACAACCCCGACGGTACTCCCTTCGTGGGCGACCCCCGCGGCGTGCTCAAGCGTGTGCTGGAGAAGGCCAAGTCCATGGGCTATGACGCTTTCAACGTCGGCCCCGAGGCGGAATTCTTCCTGTTCCAGACCGACGAGGAGGGCAAGCCCACCACCAAGACCAACGACGAGGCCGGGTACTTCGACCTTGGCCCTCTGGACCACGGCGAGTCCACCCGCCGGGAGATCTGCCTTGCGCTGGAGCAGATGGGCTATGAGATCGAGGCATCTCACCATGAGGTGGCTCAGGGCCAGCATGAGATCGACTTCAAGTACGCCCCCGCGCTGGAGTGCGCCGATAAGATCATGACCTTCAAGCTGGCGGTCAAGACGCTGGCCCAGAAGAACGGTCTGCACGCCACCTTCATGCCCAAGCCCATCTTCGGTATCAACGGCTCCGGCATGCACACCAACATGTCCCTGTTCCGCGACGGAAAAAATGTGTTTTATGATGAGAACGGCGACAAGAAGCTGTCCAAGGAGGCATATTCCTTCATCGCCGGCATTCTGGCCCACATGAAGGGCATGGCCGCCATCACCAACCCGCTGGTCAACTCCTACAAGCGTCTGGTGCCCGGCTACGAGGCCCCCTGCTACATGGCGTGGTCCGCCTCCAACCGCTCCGCGCTGATCCGCATCCCCGCCGCCCGGGGCCAGTCCACCCGCGTGGAGCTGCGCTGCCCCGATCCCGCCTGCAACCCCTACCTGTCTCTGGCCGTCTGTCTGGCCGCCGGCCTGGACGGCATTGAGAAGGGCATGGTCCCGCCCGCTGAGATCACCGACAACATCTTCGCCATGACTCCCGCCACCCGCAAGCGCCGCGGCATCGAGGCCCTGCCCGGCTCTCTGGAGGAGGCTCTGGTGTGCATGAAGAAGGATAAGCTGGTTATGGCCACGCTGGGCGAGCACGTCTCCAGCCAGTACATTGCCGGTAAGGAAGCCGAGTGGGACGAGTACCGTACCCGCGTCTCCAGCTGGGAGCGCGACAAGTACATGATCAACTATTGATCCTGACACGCTCTGATCGAAAATCTTCGCCGGAGGAGTGTGGAGGATCTTGCAGAAAGTAATCGTAGCTTTTGAAAGTGAGTCAAACAGCGCCAAGATCCGCGAGATCATTGAGAGCGGGGGAGCGGCATCCTGTCTCGTCTGCCGCAGCGCGGCAGAGGTCAAGCGCGTGGTGCACAAGCAGCGGCTGAGCATCGTCGTCTGCGGCTTCAAGCTGCCGGATGAGAACTGCGAGGAGCTGTATCAGGATCTGCCCGAGAACTGCTCTATGCTGATGATAGCCCCCCAGACTCGCCTTGAGCTGTGCGAGGACGAGGGCATCTTCAAGTTAGCGTCCCCGGTCCACAGGGGCGACCTGCTGGCCTCGGTTCGGATGCTGATCCAGATGAACCAGAAGTACGTCCGTCAGCACCGGCCCCAGCGCACGGAGGAGGAAAACGCGCTGGTGGCGCAGGCCAAGGCCGTGCTCATGGACCGCCATGACATGACCGAGGAGCAGGCCCATCGGTTCCTTCAGAAAAAGAGTATGGACAACGGCGCCAAACTCGCAGATACTGCCCGCATGGTTCTGGCGGGCGACTGAGACGATGAAGTCTGAGGGCGGCAGTCCTTCGCTGACTGCCGCCCTTTTTTCCGCATTTTGGCCCGGCGGGGCCGGAGGAGGGCATCTGCCATGAAATTTACGAAAATGCATGGGCTGGGGAACGACTACGTCTATATGGACTGCATCCACCAGTCCGTGGACGACCTGCCCGGGCTGGCCCGCCGGGTGTCCGACCGGCACTTCGGCGTGCGGATGTTCAACGCCGACGGCTCCGAGGGCGAGATGTGCGGCAACGGCATCCGCTGTCTCGGCAAATTCGTCTACGACAAGGGCCTGACCGACAAGCGGGAGGTCACGGTGGAGACGCTGGCAGGGGAAAAAACGCTGTACCTCTCCGTGGAGAACGGCAGTGTTTCCGAGGTCACGGTGGACATGGGCGCTCCGGTGGTGGAGTCACCCATCGAGATCAATGTAAAGGGAATTGCCTATACAGGTGTTCCGGTGTCAATGGGGAACCCCCATTGCGTGGTGGAGGTGGCCGCTCCGGCGGAGCTGCCGCTGAGCGAGATCGGCCCGGACTTCGAGGTCTGGCCCTATTTCCCCGACCGGGTGAACACGGAGTTCGTCCGGGTACTGGGACCCGATGAGATCGAGATGCGGGTGTGGGAGCGGGGCAGCGGCGAGACCATGGCCTGCGGCACCGGGGCCTGCGCCAGTCTTGTGGCCTTGTGCGCCGCTGGGCGGTGCGGCCGTCAGGCAGTGATTCACCTGCTGGGCGGCGACCTGCGCATCCGCTGGGACGAAGAATCCGGCCATGTGTTTATGACCGGCCCGGCGGTGACGGTGTTTGATGGTGAACTTGCCGATTGACCGGAGCGTGAAAATCCGCTAAAATAGAAAATCATTTTAGCAGATTAAACGAGTGAATCAACGGCCGCAGTTCGGCGCGGCTGACTCTGGTATTGGAATGACAGGAATGACGACCGGCCCAATGGGGGGCCGGGGGAGTGCCCGCGCGCTCTTCCGGCGGCTCCGTTGGGCCGGTTTTTTGGAAATGGGAAGGTGAAAGCCAATGAAACATCAGCAAGACCAGGTGTGGGGCCCGCTGTACGACCCCGCCTTTGAGCACGATAACTGCGGGATCGGGGCCGTGGTGGACATCAAGGGCAGAAAATCCCACCAGACGGTGGACAACGCCCTGAAGATCGTGGAGAAGTTGGAGCACCGGGCCGGGAAGGACGCCGAGGGCAAGACAGGAGACGGCGTAGGCATCCTGCTCCAAATCGCCCACGGCTTTTTCACCCGGGCGGTGAAGGAATACGGCTATGAGCTGGGAGAAGAGCGGGACTACGGCGTGGGTATGTTCTTCTTCCCACAGGAGACACTGCCCCGGAATCAGGCCAAGAAAATGTTCGAGCTGATCGTGGCCAAGGAGGGGATGGAGTTCATCGGCTGGCGGACGGTGCCCGTACGGCCGGAGGTGCTGGGCCACAAGGCGCTGGCCAAGATGCCCTGCATCGAGCAGGCCTTCGTCCGCCGCCCGGCGGAGCTGAAAAAGGGGCTGGAATTTGACCGGCGGCTGTACATCGCCCGCCGGGAGTTCGAGCAGTCCAACGACAACACCTACGTGGTATCCCTGTCCAGCCGGACCATCGTCTACAAGGGCATGTTCCTTGTGGGCCAGCTGCGGCAGTTCTATCCCGACCTTCAGGACGAACACTACGAGTCCGCCATCGCGCTGGTCCACTCCCGGTTCTCCACCAATACCAACCCCTCGTGGGAGCGGGCGCACCCCAACCGCTTCATCCTCCACAACGGCGAGATCAACACCATCCGGGGCAACGTGGACCGTATGCTGGCCCGGGAGGAGACCATGCACAACCCCGTCTGGGACAACGACATCGACAAGGTGTTCCCGGTGGTGAACGTGTCCGGCTCCGATTCCGCCATGCTGGACAACACGCTGGAATTTCTGGTGATGAGCGGCATGGAGCTGCCGCTGGCCGTCATGCTCTGCATCCCGGAGCCGTGGATGAACAACGAGAACATTTCCCGGGAAAAGCGGGATCTCTACCAGTACTACGCCGTCATGATGGAGCCGTGGGACGGCCCGGCATCCATTCTGTTCTCCGACGGCGATCAGGTGGGCGCGGTGCTGGACCGCAACGGCCTGCGGCCCTCCCGGTACTATGTCACCGACGACGATCAGCTCATTCTGTCCTCCGAGGTGGGCGTGCTGGACATCGACCCCGCCCATATCGTGAAAAAGTCCCGGCTGGAGCCGGGGCGGATGCTGCTGGTGGACACGGCGGCGGGCCGCATCATCGACGACAGCGAGATCAAGGAGACCTACGCCCGCCGGAACCCCTACGGCGAGTGGCTGGACCGGAACCTCGTGCGGCTGAAGGATATTCCCATCCCCAACAAGCGGGTGGAGACCTATGACGACGTCCGACGTACCCAGCTCCAGAAGGCCTTCGGCTACACCTATGAGGACGTGAAAAACACCATTCTCACCATGGCCAAGACCGGCGCGGAGGGCACCGCCGCCATGGGCATCGACATCCCGCTGGCGGTGCTGTCCGACCATGACCAGCCCCTGTTCAACTACTTCAAGCAGCTCTTCGCGCAGGTCACCAACCCGCCCATCGACGCCATCCGGGAGGAGATCGTCACCGACACCACCGTCTACATCGGCGACGACGGCAACCTGCTGGAGGAAACGGCGGACAACTGCCGGGTGCTTCAGGTACGCAATCCCATCCTCACCTCGGTGGATCTGATGAAGATCCGCGCCATGGACAAGCCCGGCTTCCATGTGGAGACGGTGTCCATCCTCTATTACAAGAACACACCCCTCAAGCGGGCGCTGGAGCATATGCTCATC
The DNA here is from genome assembly GCA_934675115.1 of uncultured Oscillospiraceae bacterium. Classification (GTDB taxonomy): domain Bacteria; phylum Bacillota; class Clostridia; order Oscillospirales; family Oscillospiraceae; genus Enterenecus. Next base: position 27,747 of record CAKUPH010000004.1, read on the forward strand.
GCCGCAGACCGGGCCTACCGCAACGGGGCCAACATCATCATCCTGTCCGACCGGGGGGTGGACGAGAACCACGTGGCCATTCCGTCCCTGCTGGCGGTGTCCGCGCTGGAGCAGCATCTGGTGCGCACCAAGAAGCGCACCGCAGTGTCCGTCATTCTGGAATCTGCTGAGCCCCGGGACGTCCACCACTTCGCCACCCTGCTGGGCTACGGCGCCCGGGCCATCAATCCCTATCTGGCGCAGGAGACCATCGGCCAGCTCATCAGCGAGGGCCTGCTGGACAAGGACTTTTCCGCCGCGGTGGACGACTACAACAACGCTATTCTCCACGGCATCGTGAAGATCGCCTCCAAGATGGGCATTTCCACCGTCCAGTCCTACCAGTCCGCCCAGATTTTCGAGGCCATCGGCATTTCCAGAGAGGTCATCGACGAGTACTTCACCAACACCGTGTCCCGGGTGGGCGGCATCGGCCTGAAGGAGATCGAGGAGCTGGTGGACCACAACCACACCAAGGCCTTCGACCCGCTGGGGCTGGGCTGCGACGGCACGCTGGACTCCGTGGGCGCCCACAAGGCCCGGAGCGGTCAGGAAGACCATATGTATAACCCCAAGACCATCCATCTGCTCCAGCAGGCTGCCCGCACCGGCAGCTACGAGCTGTTCAAGCAGTATACCGCGCTGGTGGACGACGAGACGAAGCCCCACACTCTCCGCGGCCTGATGGAGATGAAGTATCTGGACGAGCCCATCCCCATCGACGAGGTGGAGAGCGTGGACTCCATCGTGAAGCGCTTCAAGACCGGGGCCATGAGCTATGGCTCCATTTCGCAGGAGGCCCACGAGTGCATGGCCATCGCCATGAATATGCTGGGCGGCAAGTCGAACTCCGGCGAGGGCGGCGAGCGGCCCGACCGGCTCCACAGCGACCGCTGCTCCGCCATCAAGCAGGTGGCCTCCGGCCGGTTCGGCGTCACCAGCGAGTATCTGGTGAGCGCAAAAGAAATTCAGATCAAAATGGCGCAGGGCGCGAAGCCCGGCGAGGGCGGGCATCTGCCCGGCCGGAAGGTGTATCCGTGGATCGCCAAGACCCGGTATTCCACCCCCGGCGTGTCCCTCATCTCGCCGCCGCCCCACCACGATATCTATTCCATCGAGGATCTGGCCCAGCTCATTTACGACCTGAAAAACGCCAACCGGCAGGCCCGCATCTCCGTCAAGCTGGTCAGCGAGGCGGGTGTGGGCACCATTGCCGCCGGCGTCGCCAAGGCCGGGGCGCAGGTGGTGCTCATCTCCGGCTACGACGGCGGCACCGGCGCGGCCCCCAGAACGTCCATCCACAACGCGGGCCTTCCGTGGGAGCTGGGCCTTGCCGAGACCCACCAGACCCTCATCCAGAACGACCTGCGTTCCCGGGTGGTGCTGGAGACCGACGGCAAGCTCATGAGCGGCCGGGACGTTGCCATCGCCTGCATGCTGGGTGCGGAGGAGTTCGGCTTTGCCACCGCGCCGCTGGTGACCATGGGCTGCGTCATGATGCGGGTGTGCAATCTGGACACCTGCCCCGTGGGCGTGGCGACCCAGAATCCCGAGCTGCGCAAGCGGTTCAGGGGCAAGCCGGAGTACGTGGTGAACTTCATGCGCTTCATCGCACAGGAGCTGCGGGAGCATATGGCAAAGCTGGGCGTGCGCACGGTGGAGGAGCTGGTGGGCCGCACCGACCTGCTGAAGGTGCGGGAGCACGCGGTGAACCGCCGGGCCGCCACGGTGGACCTGTCCGCCATTCTGAACAACCCCTACATGGGCGGAGAGTACAAGACCCACTTCGATCCCGCCGACGTGTACGATTTCCAGCTGGAGCAGACGGTGGACATGTCCGTGCTGCTGGAAAAGCTGGGCAGCGCCCTGAAAAAGGGCCAGAAAAAGTCCCTGTCCATCCCTGTGACCTCCACGGACCGGACGGTGGGCACCATTTTCGGTTCCGACATCACCAGACTCCACGGCGAGAGGCTGGCGGAGGACACCTTCACCGTCCACTGCACCGGGGGCGGCGGCCAGTCCTTCGGCGCGTTCATCCCCAAGGGCCTGACGCTGGAGCTGGAGGGCGATTCCAACGACTACTTCGGCAAGGGCCTGTCCGGCGGCAAGCTGGTGGTGTACCCGCCGAAAAATGCTGGGTACAGGGCGGATGAGAACATCATCATCGGCAACGTGGCCCTGTACGGCGCCACCTCCGGCAAGGCGTTCATCGCCGGTGTGGCCGGGGAGCGGTTCGCCGTCCGCAATTCCGGGGCTTACGCCGTGGTGGAGGGCGTGGGCGACCACGGCTGCGAGTACATGACCGGCGGCCGGGTGGTGGTGCTGGGCGAGACCGGCAAGAACTTCGCGGCCGGTATGTCCGGCGGCATCGCCTACGTCTGGGACCCCCGGCGGGATCTGTACCTCCGGGTAAACAAGGAGCTGGTCTCCATCGAGCTGGTGACGGAAAAGCACGATCTGGAGGAGCTGCGGCGGCTTATCGAGGAGCACGTGGCCGCCACCGGGTCGGAGCGAGGAAAAGCTATTCTGGACGATTTTGAGCACAGCGCCGCCAGCTTCAAGAAGATCCTGCCCCGGGATTACGACCGAATCCTCAAGGCCATCGCCCAGTTCGAGGAGCGGGGCATGGGCCACGACGAGGCGGAGGTCGAGGCATTTTACGCGGTAACGGGAGGTGCGCACTGATGGGAAAGCCCACTGGATTTCTGGAATACAGCCGTGAGAGCAACCCGGCGGAGACGCCGCTGGAGCGCATCCGGCACTGGAACGAGTTCCACCCCATGCTGTCCGCGGAGGAGCGGAAAAAGCAGGGGGGACGCTGCATGGAGTGCGGCGTGCCCTTCTGCCAGTCCGGCGTGCAGCTGGCCGGGATGTATACCGGCTGTCCGCTGCACAATCTGGTGCCCGAGTGGAACGACCTTGTGTATACCGGCAACATGGGCCACGCCCTGAGCCGTCTTCTGAAAACCAACAACTTCCCGGAGTTCACCGGCCGGGTGTGCCCGGCACTGTGCGAGGCGGCATGTACCTGCGGCCTGAACGGCGACCCGGTGACCGTCAAGGAAAACGAGCTGTCCATCATCGAGGCTGGCTACGCCTCCGGGGCCATGGCCCCCAAGCCGCCCCGGGTGCGCACCGGCAAGCGGGTGGCGGTGGTGGGCTCCGGCCCGGCGGGCCTTGCCGCCGCCGATCAGCTCAACCGCCGGGGCCACTCGGTGACTGTCTTTGAGCGGGACGACCGGGTGGGCGGCCTGCTGATGTACGGTATCCCCAACATGAAGCTCCAGAAGGAGGTTATCGCCCGCCGGGCGGAGCTGATGGCCGCCGAAGGGGTGGAGTTCCGCACCGGCTGCGACGTGGGCCGGGACGTCTCCGCTCCGGAGCTGCTGGAGCAGTATGACGCGGTGATCCTGTGCTGCGGCGCGAAGAACGCCCGGGATCTTTCTATAGCCGGAAGGGATGTAAAGGGGATCTGCTTCGCAGTGGATTACCTCGCTTCCACCACCAAAGCCCTGCTGTCCGGCGGGTTGAAGCCGGGCGGATACATCAGCGCCGCCGGGAAGGACGTCATCATCGTGGGCGGCGGCGACACGGGCAACGACTGCGTGGGCACCGCCATCCGCCACGGCTGCCGGTCCGTCACCCAAATCGAGATGATGACCAAGAGCCCGGACGTCCGGGCGGAGAGCAACCCCTGGCCCCAGTGGCCGAAGGTGTGCAAGACCGATTACGGTCAGGAGGAGGCCGCCGCCGTGTTCGGCGCCGACCCACGCCGGTATCAGATGACCATCAAGGAGTGCCGGGCGGACGAAAACGGCGAACTGTGCTCCGTGGTGGCCGTCCATCTGGAGCCGAAGGCGGAAAACGGCCGGACGGTGATGGCGGAGATCCCCGGCTCGGAGGAGGAGCTGCCCTGCCAGCTGCTGCTCATCGCCGCGGGCTTCCTCGGCCCGGAGGACTACGTACCCGAGACCTTCGGCCTTGCCCGGGACGGCCGTTCCAACGTGGCCACCGCCCCCGGCGGCTACGGCACCGGGGTGGACAAGGTCTTTGCCGCCGGAGATATGCGCCGGGGGCAGTCCCTCGTGGTGTGGGGCATCGCCGAGGGCCGCGCCGCGGCCCGGGAGGTGGACCGCTACCTCATGGGCTATACCAACCTGAACTGAATCAAGCGGAAGCGCCGGAGGATGCCCTCCGGCGTTTCTTTTCGGAAATTTAATCTTCGCCCTATTCTCATTTTCCCGATTTTCTGGTATACTAACTTATTAAGAATGCAATTCAGGCTGGAGGAGCGCTATGAAAAACTGGAATGTCCTCACCGATAAGCTGGCCGCGGCCGCGCCGCCGCTGGAGCTGCGGCGGAATGAGCCTATGAGCCGCCACACCACCTTCCGGGTGGGCGGCCCGGCGGCGCTGATGGCGCTGCCGAAAACAGAGGAGGAGCTGCTGGCGGCGGTGGCGGCCGCCCGCTCGCTGGGGGAGGAGCCGGTGCTGGTGGGCAACGGCTCCAACCTGCTGGTGGACGACGCCGGGCTGGACGCCTTTGTGGTCAAGACCGTGCCCGGGCTCAGCTGGTGGCGGACGGAGGGGACGCGCATTTATGCCGGCAGCGGCCTGCTGCTGTCCTCCCTTGCCAACGAGGCCGCCCGCCACAGCCTTACCGGTCTTGAGTTCGCTCAGGGCATCCCCGGGAGCCTCGGCGGCGGGGTGTGCATGAATGCCGGGGCCTACGGCGGCGAGCTCTGCCAGGTCGTCCGCTCCGTGCGGGTGCTGGAGCCGGACGGACAGGTGACGGAGCTGACGGCGGAGGAATGCGGCTTTGGCTACCGTCATTCCGTGTTTTCCGACGGAAAGCGCATCGTGCTGTCCGCCGGGCTGGAGCTGGAGCGGGGGGATCCGCTGGCCATCCGGGCGGTGATGAGCGACCTTGCCGCCCGCCGCCGGGAGAAGCAGCCGCTGGATCTGCCCAGCGCGGGCTCCACCTTCAAGCGGCCCGCCGGGCACTACGCCGCCGCCCTTATTGACCAGTGCGGTCTGAAGGGCATGGCCATCGGCGGGGCGCAGGTGTCCTCCAAGCACGCCGGGTTCGTGGTGAACACCGGCATGGCCACCTGCAAGGACATCCTCGACCTGATGGGCGTGGTGGAGGACTGCGTGTACCGGGTCACCGGCGTGAAGCTGGAACCGGAAGTCAAGTATCTCAAGTGAGGTGTCTCAAATGGAATTTATCATTGTCTCCGGCCTGTCCGGCGCTGGAAAGTCTACGGTGATCTCCATTCTGGAGGACAGCGGCTTTTTCTGTGTGGATAACCTGCCGCCGGTGCTCATCCCGAAGTTTGCCGAGCTGTGCCTTGCGGGCACCGGAGCCTATGAGCGGGTGGCCATGGTGTGCGACATCCGGGGCGGGCAGAACTTCGACGCCCTCTTTGACTCGCTGGACGCTCTGAAGGAGATGCAGTTCGACTACAAGATCCTGTTCGTCGAGGCGGACACGGAGACCATCATCAAGCGCTACAAGGAGACCCGCCGTGCCCATCCGCTGATGACCGGAGACATGACACTCACCGAAGCGGTGGAGGAGGAGCGCCGGGCCATGGAGCCGGTGCGGGCGCGGGCGGCGTACATCATCAAGACCACCGCCCTGTCCACCAAGAAGCTCCGGGACGAGGTGTTGAGCCTTTTTGCCCCCAACCGGGAGAAAAAAGAGGAAATGAGCATTTCCGTCACCTCCTTCGGCTTCAAATACGGCATTCCCATGGAGGCGGACATGGTGTTCGACGTGCGCTTTCTGCCCAATCCCTTCTATGTGGATGAGCTGCGGCCCATGTGCGGGCTGGACGCGCCGGTGCGGGATTATATCTTCCAATATCAGGAGACGGAGGAATTCATGGGTCATCTGGAACGGCTCATGGCCTTCCTGCTGCCCCGGTTCGTGGAGGAGGGCAAGAGCGCCCTCGTCATCGCCGTGGGCTGCACCGGCGGCCGCCACCGCTCCGTGGCCGTCACCCGGGCGCTGGCCCAGACCATCCGGAAGCTGGGCTACAACGCCGGAGAAAATCACCGCGACATGACGAGGGCCTGACCATGGCCAGAACATCAAAAAACGGTCCCGCCGTGGTGGCCATCGGCGGCGGAAATGGTCTGTCTGCCATTCTGCGGGGGCTGAAGCTGTATACCCGTGACCTCACCGCCGTGGTGACGGTGGCGGACGACGGCGGCGGTTCCGGGATGCTGCGGCAGGAGCTGGGCATGCCCCCTCCGGGGGACATCCGCAACTGCATGGAGGCCCTTGCCAACACCGAGCCGCTGATGCAGGAGCTGCTGTCCTACCGCTTCCGGGAGGGGCGGCTGGCGGGGCAGGCATTTGGAAATCTGCTGCTGGCGGCGCTGGACGGCATTTCCGACTCCTTCGATCAGGCTGTTGCCCGGATGAGCGAGGTCCTCGCCATCACCGGGCGAGTGCTGCCGGTGACCAACGCCAATATCCAGCTGGAAGCCACCTTTGAAAACGGCACCAGCGTGTGCGGTGAGTCCAAGATCTTCGCCTTCAAGAAGGCGCAGGGCTGCCGCATCCACCACGTCCGCCTGCTGCCAGAGACTCCGGCGGCGCTGCCCGCCGTGCTGGACGCCATCGGCCGGGCGGAGGTCATCCTGCTGGGGCCGGGGAGCCTGTATACCAGCGTCATCCCTAATTTGTTGGTGGACGGGGTGGCGGACGCCATCCGGGAGTCGAAGGCCCTGAAAATTTATGTGTGCAACATTATGACGCAGGACGGGGAGACGGAGGGCATGACCGCCGCCGACCACGTGGCCGCTCTGCTGGAGCACGGCGGCCCGGGCATCGCCGACCTGTGCCTGTGCAACAGCGCCCCGGTGAGCGCCGGGCTGCTGGAGCGCTACTCCGCCGAGGACGCGGAGCCCATGCAGGTCAGCCGCCGGGAGCTGGAGCTGCTGGGGGTGGAGCTGGTCAGCCGGCCCCTTACCGACGAGCAGTCCGACTTTGCCCGCCATTCCGGCGTGAAGGTGGCGGAGGCGGTCATGGAGCTGCACCGCCAGCGGGCCAGTACGAAAATATTCTGACAGAGAAAGAGGAGGGGCGGCCATGTCATTTTCCGCCGAGGTGAAACGGGAGCTGTGCAGGCTGAACATCAGCAAGAAGTGCTGCGCGCAGGCGGAAGCCTACGGCATCCTGCTGTACTGCAACACCTTCAACAGCCGGGAGGTGCGCATCATCACTGAATCCCCCTACCTGAAAAGCCGCCTCCCGGTGCTGTTCCGCAAGGCCTTCCGGGTCCAGTTCGACGAGGTGCCGGAGCAGGAGGAGGGGAAGGGCACCTTCCTGATCCGGGACCCGGAAAAGCTCCGCCGGATCTTCGAGACCTTCGGCCACGAAATGGACTCTGCCCTCTCCATCCACGTGAATTTCGCCGTGCTGGAGGAGGACCACTGCCGCACGGCCTTTTTCCGGGGAGCCTTTCTGGCGGGCGGCTCGGTGACCGACCCGGAGAAGAGCTATCATCTGGAGCTGGTCACATCTCACTACTACGTGAGCCGGGAGCTGTTGGTGCTCCTGCGGGAGGCGGGCTTCGAGGCCAAGGAGACCACCCGGAAATCCAACTATATTACCTATTTCAAGCAGTCCGAGCACATCGAGGACTTTCTCACCGCCATCGGCGCGCCGCTGGCCGCCATGGAGATTATGACCAGCAAGCTGGAACGGGATCTCCGGGGCAGCGTCAACCGCCGGGTCAACTGCGACAGCGCCAATCTGGATAAGACGGTGGCGGCGGCCCAGAACCAGATCGACGCTATCCACCATCTGAAAGAGCAGGGGACGTGGTCGTCCCTGCCAGAAAAGCTCCGGGAGACGGCGGAGCTGCGGGTGAACAACCCGGAGCTGACCCTCAGCCAGCTGGCGGAGCTTTTCCAGCCGCCCATCAGCAAATCCGCGCTGAACCACCGGCTGCGCAAGCTGGTGGAGCTGTCCGGCGTGTCCGCCGATACATAAAGAACACCCCACCGGGAGGCATATCATGGCATTTACCCATCTTCATATCCATACGGAGTTTTCCCTTCTGGACGGAGCCTGCCGGATCAAGGATCTGGTGGCCCGGGTGAAGGAGCTGGGGCAGGACGCGGTGGCCATCACCGACCACGGCGTCATGTACGGCGTCATCGACTTCTACAAGGCCTGCAAGGCCGCGGGGATCAAGCCCATCATCGGCTGCGAGGTGTACGTGGCCCAGCGGGGCCGGACGGACCGGGTCCACGAGCTGGACGCGGAGTCCCGCCATCTGGTGCTGCTGTGCAAGAACGAGACGGGCTACCGCAACCTGAGCTATATGGTGTCCATGGGCTTTGTGGAGGGCTTTTATATCAAGCCCCGCATCGACATGGGACTGCTCCGCGCCCACAGCGAGGGGCTCATCGCCCTGTCCGCCTGTCTGGCCGGAGAGATCCCCCGCCGCCTGCGCAACGGCGACTATGAGGGCGCCAAGGCCCACGCGCTGGAAATGCGGGAGCTGTTCGGGGAGGACAGCTATTATCTGGAGCTTCAGGATCACGGCCTGCCAGAGCAGAAAAAGGTGGCGGCGGGCATCCTGCGCCTTCACGAGGAGACGGGCATCCCGCTGGTGGTCACCAATGACGCCCACTACCTCACCCGGGAGGACGCGGAGCTTCAGGACGCCCTGATGTGCATCCAGATGGGCAAGCTCATGGAGGACGAGAACCGCATGAAGTTCGAGACCAGCGAGTTCTACGTCAAGAGCGAGGACGAGATGCGCGCCCTGTTCCCCAACTACCCGGAGGCCGCCGACAACACCGCGAAGATCGCGGAGATGTGCAACGTGGACTTCCAGTTCGGCGTCCACCACCTGCCGGAATTCAAGCTGCCGGAGGGGGAGACGGACGGCGACGCCTATTTTGAAAAGCTGTGCTGGCGCGGCTTTGAGCAGCGCTATCCCGGGGCAGGCGAGGAGTACCGGGAGCGCCTGCGCATGGAGATGGGCGTCATTCGGCAGATGGGCTTCGTGGACTACTTCCTCATCGTGTCCGACTTCATCGGCTACGCCAAAAGTCAGGGCATCCCCGTGGGCCCGGGCCGAGGCTCGGCGGCGGGCTCCATGGTGGCCTACTGCCTTTATATCACCGAGATCGAGCCCATGAAGTACTCGCTGTACTTTGAGCGGTTCCTGAACCCCGAGCGGGTCACCATGCCCGATATCGACATCGACTTCTGCATCCGCCGCCGTCAGGAGGTCATCGACTACGTGGCCCGGAAGTACGGCGAGGACCACGTGGCCCAGATCGTCACCTTCGGCACCATGAAAGCCAAGGCGGCCATCCGGGACGTGGGTCGGGTGCTGAACATGCCCTACGCCGAGGTGGACAATATCGCCAAGCAGGTGCCCTTCTCGCTGGACATGACGCTGGACAAGGCGCTGGCCCTGTCCAAGGGCTTCGCCGACCTCTACAACGGCGACGAGCGGGTGAAGCGGCTGGTGGATCTGGCCCGGAAGCTGGAGGGTATGCCCCGCAACGCCTCCACCCACGCCGCCGGCGTGGTCATCACAAAAAAGCCCGTCCACGAATACGTTCCGCTGGCCACCAACGATGATCTGGTGGTCACCCAGTACACCATGGTGACGCTGGAGGAGCTGGGCCTGCTGAAAATGGACTTTCTGGGCCTGCGGAACCTGACCATTCTGGACGACGCGGTGAAAATGGTGCGGCAGACCCAGCTGGACTTCAGCCTGTCCGACATCCCGGACAACGACCCGGAGGTATTCAGAATGCTGGCCGAAGGCCGCACCTCCGGCGTGTTCCAGATGGAGTCCGCCGGCATGACCGGCGTGTGCGTGGGCCTCAAGCCACAGAATATCGAGGACATCACCGCGATCATCGCCCTGTACCGGCCGGGGCCCATGGATTCCATCCCCCGGTTCATCGCCTGCAAGCACGACCCAAAGCTGGTGGTGTACAAGCACCCGCTGCTGGAGCCTATCCTGTCCATCACCTACGGCTGCATCGTCTATCAGGAGCAGGTCATCGAGATCTTCCGCAAGCTGGCGGGCTACTCGCTGGGGCAGGCCGACATGGTGCGCCGGGCCATGTCCAAGAAAAAGGTCAAGGATATCGAGCGGGAGCGGGAGGCATTCGTAAAGGGCGACCCGGCCCGGAACATCTGCGGCTGCCTTGCCAACGGCGTGCCCGAGGACGTGGCCCAGACCATCTACAACGAGATCTACGACTTCGCAAACTACGCCTTCAACAAGGCCCACGCCGTGAGCTACGCCATCGTGGCCTATCAGACGGCGTGGTTCAAGTACCACCATGCCCGGGAGTACATGGCCGCTCTGCTGACCTCCGTGCTGGACTCGCAGGACAAGGTGGCCGAGTACATCGCCGAGTGCCGGGAGAACGGTATCAATCTCCTGCCGCCGGACATCAACGAATCCGGGGCCACCTTCACCGTGTCCGGGCAGGACATCCGGTTCGGACTCGCGGCTCTCAAGGGCGTGGGCCGGGGCTTTATGAACGCCGTGCTGGCAGAGCGTGAAAAGGGCGGACGCTTTACATCCTTCCCCGAGTTTTGCAGCCGGATGTACGACTGTGACCTGAACAAGCGGGTGCTGGACAGCCTGATCCGCTCCGGCTCCTTCGACAGCATGGGCTATCACCGGTCCCAGCTGCTGGCGGTGTACGAGCAGGTGGTGGACGCCATCGCCCGTGACCGCCGCCGGAATCTGGAGGGGCAGTACGACCTCTTTGGCGGCGGGGGAGAGACAGCGTCCGTCCCGGCCATGGAGCTGCCGGATATCCCGGAGTACTCCGCCAGAGAGCTGATGCGGATGGAGAAGGAGACCACGGGCCTTTACCTCACCGGCCACCCCATGGACGAGTACCGGCAGGAGGCTCATAAGCACCGCGCCGTCACGCTGGGCTCCATCACCGGCGACTTCAAGGAGGAGACCGGCCCCCAGCAGTACAGCGACGGCCAGCGGGTGACGGTGGCGGGCATCATCTCGTCCGTCAAGACCAAGACCACCAAGAGCAACTCCCTCATGGCCTACGTGACGCTGGAGGACGACACCGCGGCTATGGAGCTGCTGTGCTTCTCCCGGGTGCTGTCGGACAGCGGAGCCTATCTCAAGGCCAACACGCCGGTGCTCGTGCAGGGAAAGATCTCCGTCCGGGATGAAAAGGAGCCGCAGATCATGGTGGACCGGGTGCAGCCGCTGGTGACGGGCGGCGAGACGCCCGCGGCCGCAGCGTCGGACCGGCGGACGCTGTGGGTGAAGCTCCCCGACGGCGGCGCGTATTTCACGTGGCTGAAGCGGCTGTTCAGCATGTTCCCCGGCGAGCAGCCCGCCGTCATCTATCTGGCGGACAGCGGAAAGAAGCTCCGTGCCCAGTGCCTGCACCACAACGCGCTCTTTGACGAGCTGACGGAGCAGCTGGGGGCGAAAAACGTGGTGGTGAAGGACAGCTGAGCCGCCGCGTTTACCAACGAGGATCAACGGAAAAGGAAGAGATATGACCAAACTTTTAAGCGCGCTGGCAAAGGTGCTCACTCGGCTGGGTGAGCTGATGTTCCACCGACTGGCCGTCATCGCCGCGCTCATTGTGATGCAGATGGCCTTTTACTGGGCGGCCTTTTCGTTCATGCGCAGCAGTCCCTATTTTCAGCCCCTCAACGGCGCGATGGCGCTGCTGTCGGCGCTGGTGGTGCTGTGGATCGCGGGCAACCGGAGCAACCCGGGGTACAAGGTCGGCTGGATCATCATCGTCATGCTGCTCATGCCCTTCGGCGCGGTGGCCTACCTGTTCCTGGGCGGCAACCGGCTTTCCCGGTACAACCAGCGGCGGCTCCGGGCCATGGAGCGCAAGGTCAGCCGGAATCTCGGCCCGGACTGCGGCCGCGCGGATACGCTTGCCCGGCTGGCCGGGGAGGATGCCGGGCGGATGGCCCATTATCTGGAGCAGTCGGCCAGCTGCCCGGTGTACGGCAACACCCGGACGAAGTTCTACCCACTGGGGGATGTCTGTTATGAGGATCTGCTGGACGCCGTCCGCGGGGCAAGGCGGTATATTTTCATCGAGTATTTTATCATTGAAGAGGGCAAGCTCTGGAACTCCATTCTCCGCATTCTGGAGGAAAAGGTGAAGGAAGGGGTGGAGGTCCGGGTCATTTATGATGATGTGGGCTCCATTTTTACCCTTCCGGCGGACTATCCCGCCCGGCTGGAAAAGCTGGGCATCCACTGCCGGGTGTTCAACCGGATGGTGCCTGTCCTGTCCCTGCGGCAGAACAACCGGGACCACCGGAAGTATATGATCGTGGACGGCGAGGTGGCCTTTACCGGCGGCATCAACATGGCGGACGAGTATATCAACATCAAGCCCCGCTTCGGCCACTGGAAGGACTCCGCCATCCGTCTGGAAGGGGACGCAGTGTGGTCCATGACCATTTCCTTCCTGTCCATGTGGGACTTTACGCAGGAAGAGGAGGAGCAGCTTCAGAGCTATCGCCCCGATCCCGCCCCCGCCGGGGCGGAGGGCTACGTGCAGCCCTATCACGACTGCCCATGGGACGACGAGCCGGTGGGCCAGACGGTGTACCTGAACCTCATCAACCGGGCCAAGCGCTATGTCTATATCACCACGCCCTATCTGGTCATCGACTACGCGGTGACGGTGGCGCTGACCACCGCGGCCAAGTCCGGGGTGGACGTGCGCATTATCACGCCCCATATCCCGGACAAAAAGACGGTGTTCGAGGTGACGCGCTCCTACTATGAAGAGCTGCTGTCCGCTGGGGTGAAGATCTACGAGTACACCCCCGGCTTCCTCCACAGCAAGCTGTTCGTGGTAGACGATTTCTACGCCACGGTGGGCACGGTGAATCTGGACTACCGCAGCATGTTCCTGCACTTTGAAAACGGTGTGCTGCTGTACGGGACGCCCACGGTGGCGGACATCCGCACTGACATTCTGGAGACCCAGGAGAAGTGCTTCGAGGTCACGCTGGACGACTGCGCCCGGGTCCCGCTGCCCCGGAGGCTGTTCCGGGACCTGCTGCGGGCCTTCGCGCCGCTGCTGTGACGAAAAAAAGAAAGGCGGACTGCTGAAGCAGTCCGCCTTTTTGCTTGAAATTTACAGATCATCCGATGATAATGGAGAGAACGGTTGCGGCTGCGGTCACGATAGCGGGGATGACGATGGCGCACCCGACGATGTCCAGATAGACTTCCCGGTGGGTCAGGCCGAGAAAATTCATGGTGGCGTTGAGGTTCCCGTTGTGCGGCATGGAGTCGAAGGTGGTGGCGGAGATCATGGTCAGCCGATGAACAAGACCGGGGTTGGCGCCCATGCTGATGGCAGTCAGCCCCACGGTCTTGCTGGTCATGCTGACGCCGGACATGGGGTCGGCGCTGATGAAGGCGAACAGGGACGTGCCGACCACCACCAGAAGGTAGGGGTTCATCTGAAGACCGCCTACCTTGTCCATCAGGGCAGTGTACGCGGCGGTCTGGGTGACGATGGAAGCATAGCCTACGATAGCGCAGGTCTGTACCAGCGGAACCACGGCGGTGAGGGCAGATTTGTTGATGGTCTCCACCTTGCCGGTGATCCGTTTCCGGTTCAGCAGACAGCAGAGCACGATGCCGCAGATCTGCGCGAAGGTGCAGGCGGGGTAAGATTTGATCTTCAGTCCGAGCTGGAACACCAGACAGAGCACGATGACGGACAGCAGCGGCAGGATGGAGATCCAGAAGCTGGGAAGCTCATCCATGGTGCGTTGGGCCATTTCACTCCCGCCCAGCTGCCGCTCCATCTCCGTTTCCGTATAGCCGATCCCCTTTTTCCGGTAGCGCTTGATGAGCAGGTTGATATACAGGACGTTCAGCGCAAGCCCGAGAACGCAGGCGAAAACACCGATGCCGGTGCCGGCATAGGTGTTGGTCCCGAAGGCGGCGGTCAGCAGCAGATTGGTGTTGCCCGTCGTCCCGGGCAGATAATACGCCGACAGATACCCGGCGCCTACGATGGCGACGCAGGCGATCTGGCGGGGCATGTTGGACGCCTTCATCAGGGAGAAGGCGAGGATGGCCCCAAGAAATACGAAGCTGCCCACGCCGACGTAGGACAGCGCCATGACGAAAATAATGAGGGAGAACGGCCCAAACTTCGGCCCGAATTTCTGAATCAGGGTGCGGCCGATGCACTCGGACGCGCCGGAGGCCGTCATGACGCCGCCGAAGATGGAGCCGGTGATGAAGGTAAAGCACAGTCCTCCGGCCATGCCGCCCATGCCGCTTGCGAAATAGTTCCAGATGCCCTGGGTGATGCCGCCCTCTACGGTGAGCGAAACCAGCAGGGAGAGCAGGATGGCCACCGGAATGGGGCCGACGCCCTTGAAGCACAGGACAAAAAACAGGATCAGGGAGATCAGAACGACTGCGCCGGATACAGCTACACTTGTCATAAAAGCACCTCTCTCTTAAAAGCACTGCCGCCGCGGCCGACGGAACCTGCCCGCCGGCCGCGGTGATCTTGGCTGTTTACAGCTTGAATGGATCAGAGCGTCGAGGCTGCGGCGAAGGCGCTGCGCAGCGTCGTCTGAAGGCTGCCCACATGACGGCAGTCGCCCATCATGACAAATCTGCCTCCGCAGCCGGAGAACGCCAGAGCCTCGTTGCTGTTGGCCTTCATACCGGCGGCCAGAACGATGGAGTCGGCGGTAAGCTCATGAAGAGCGCCGTCTCCGTCCTGATAGACGACGCGGCCGGGCTCCAGCTTGGTGCACCGGGCGTTCCGGATGGCGGTCAAATTGGGAAGCTGCTCCCACGCGGCCTGAAACATGGAGCGGTAGTGCAGCGGGGAGGCGTCTGCCGCCAGCACATCCCGCATTTCTAGCACGGTGACGGTGTGACCGTTCTGGGCAAGGTAAATGGCAGTCTCCATACCGATTTCGCCGCCGCCGATGACAACGACGTTTTTGCCCAGCCGCTTTTCCTGCCCGTAAACGTGGACAGCGGGGACAGCGCCGCTTTCCGCAAGGCCAGGAATGGGCGGAAACAGCGGGGAAGAGCCGGTGCTGGCCAGAACTGCGTCGTAATTGCCCAGCCGCAGCATGTCCGGCGTGACTTTGGTATTAAGGTGAACGGTGATGGACGGGCGCTTATTTACCTGACGGATCAGATAGTCCTTGAAATTGCGCAGCGGCCACTTGAACGGAGCGTAGTCGGCATGCCGCAGCAGGCCGCCCAGCGCGTCGCTCTGCTCAAACAGGGTGACGTCATAGCCGCGGTCGGCGGAGATCACGGCGGCCTCCATACCCGCCGGGCCACCGCCCACGATGGCGACCTTTTTACGGCCGGAGGGTGCGGTGATCATCTGTTCCACCCGGTGCTCGATACCCACCACGGGGTTGACGGAGCAGATGCTGTTCCACGGACCCTCAAGGCTGGCCACGTGGCATTTGTTGCACCGGATGCAGGGCCGGATGTCCTCCGGACGGCCTTCGCGGATGAACTGCCCGTAATTGGTGTTGCTGATCCAGCTGCGGGCCATGCCGATGAGATCGGCCTTGCCGTCGGCGATGATTTTCTCCATGTGGTCCGGGTCCTGATAGCCGCCGATGGTCTCCACAATGATATTCGCGCCGGAGTCCTTCACGGCCTCGGCATAGCGGACGAAGGGCTCCGCCCGGAGTTCAAAGCCGATGGGATGGGAGATGTCCCCCTCACCGGCCCGGAGCTGGAGAATGTCGATCAGTCCTTCCGCCATCTTCGCAAAGGAGATGGTGTCGTCCAGCGTATTGCCGCCGTCCTCCTCCGCGCTCATCAGCACTTCAATGACGTAGTTCTGTCCGCAGGCGGCCTTGATCCGGCGGCAGATCTCCAGCGGGAAGCGGGCACGGTTTTCCATGCTCCCGCCGTACTGATCCGTCCGCAGGTTGGTCAGCGGAGAGAGAAAACGGCTGGGGGTCTGGAACTGGTATGCCATGTGGATGGAACAGGCGTCAAAGCCCAGAGATTTGAGAATCACAGCCTGTTCCACATAGCTGTCCGCGATCTCGTCGAGCATATCCTCGGTCAGTTCACGGCTGGGCTCCGCCGGCTGGCCCGGTATCTGCCGGACAAGCCCGGCGGATACGTCGTATCCGTCGAAAATGCGGCAGCCCAGGTTCATGCATGCCTTGGAGTCGTAAAAGTGAATGGCGTCCGCCAGATGGGAGATGTAGTTCTGGGCCTTCGGGTCGTACAGGTCGAAGTTGAACATATGGGGAATGTCCTTGCCGACGGAGACGCGCTTTTTCCCGTTTCTGGGCGCTACGCCGCGGCAGGTGACCATGGCGGCCCCGCTTTTGGCGCGGTTGGCGAGGTGGGTGATCATCGCCTCAGTGGGGTAAGGCTCAGGTCCCTGAAGAAAATGAAGAACGGACGAGGAGGACAGCATCCGGTTCTTCAGGATGAAGGAGTCGTTGACCTTCAGCGGGGTAAGCAGATTGGGGTAGTTGTTTTTCATGGATGGGTACCTCCGTTATGCGTTTGCGGTGTTTTTCTTCGCGAAGAGATAGCGCTTGAACACGAGGGACGCGGTCAGGAACACCACAGCGTACATGATGCTGGAGAAGATCCACACGCCGCGGAAGCCGACGCCGTCGATGAGGCGGCCGATAATAATGCCGGCCAGACCGCCGCCGATGGAGGTGGCGAGAGCGAAGTTGGAGGTAGCGACGTTCAGGCGGTTGGCGGGGACCATCTTGATCATACCGGCGTTGAAGGTGGGACGCATGCAGCCCGCGGCGACGCCGTAGAGCGCGCCCGCGAGGACCCAGATGCCGAGGGAAGTGCCGCCGAACAGAAGCACCATGTACGCCGCGATGCCCAGCGCCGCGCCGGGCAGCAGGACGGAGATCATGCCGAAGCGGTCCATCACGGAGCCGAGCAGGAAGGTGACGATGAGTTGGGTGATGGACAGGGTGGAGAACAGGATCGCGCCGCATTCGGGAGCGCCCAGCTCCGTAGCGTAGAGTATGCCGAACATCATGACGGACATTTCAGCCAGATTGCCGAGGATTTGGCAGAGCACAGGACCGAGGGCCCGCTTGTCCACGAAGGCCCAGAAGCCGCGGTAGGGCTTGCCGGATTCGTCCAGGGCAACGGCGTCATCCTTCGCCGTGCGGCTGTCGCTGATATCGGCGCTGACATGCTTGCGGCTATAGACCATCAGAATGATGGACAGCACCACGCAGACGGCCATCATCAGACCGGCACAGATAAACAGCAGATCAAAGCCGGAGGCCTTGATGCAGGCGTTGGCGATCCACGGACCGGCGGCGCTGCACACAGCGGATGGAATGCCGACGAACAGGTAAGTGCCGGTGCCCTCCTGCCCCTTGGGGGTGGCTTTGGCCAGCAGGCTGTTGCAGGTGATATAGCAGAAGGGATGGCAGATGGCCTGAAGCACGATGACGACGGTGAAATTCGTGATATTCGTGGTGAGCGCCGCGGCGGCCAGCGTCAGGCCGTAGCCGATGCTGCCCAGCGTCAGCAGTCGGTGGTCTCCGGTCTTGGCGGAGATCCGGCCGACAAAGAACCGGACGATCATGGAGCCGTAGGTCCACCACATACCGACCACGCCTGCGGCGGTGGCACTGGCGCCCAGTTCCTGCTTGACGTAGACGGCGCGGTAGCCGCCGATCATGGTGTTGGCGGTGGAGATGATGACCAGAATGATCAGAGACAGGATGAAGGCGGCATTGAAAATGCTGAATTTGCTTTTGACAGATTGATTCATGTTGCACTCCCTCTTCTTTCATGTGTTATGCTCCTAACCGCTGAGGGGGCCAGCCTCAGGGGCAGGAGCGGCGAACAGGGCGGTACCGCTTGCTGAATGAATTATACAAACAGGCGGGCGCAAAATCAATTTTCGATATGGAAAGTGCACTTTCGATATGGTAAAATAAAATTTAACCGACGGATACTCCGCCGGAAGCACCGGAAAGGGAGTGGCAGATTTGACATTGCTTCAGCTGCGTATTTTTTCCATGGCCACGCGGATGAGCTTTCAGAAGGTGGCGGAGGAGCTGTATCTTTCACCGTCTTCAGTGACAAAATATATCTCATCACTGGAGTCGGAGCTGAATCAGCCGCTGTTTATCCGGCACCGCAATAAGGTTTATGTCTCGGAATTCGGCCGGGATTTTTTGCCCTATGCCAACGACATTCTCCAGAAGGAAGAGGCGGCCATCCGCTTTGCGGGCGGAAGAACAGAACAGGAAAAGATCATACAGGTTGGGCTCGACCTCCTGCTCTGTACCAGCCGGTGGGACGGTTTTTATCTGCCGCTGATCCGGGCGAAGAACAGCTTTGTAGCGGAGCATCCGGGCTGGAATGTGGCGTACCGCTTTCTGGACTTCGGGGAGCTGCGGGTGAATCTGAACCAGCACAAGACGGATTTTTCCGTGCTGGAGGTCAACAATGCCGAGCTGCCTTCGTCGCTCTCGCCAGAGCTCGACAGTGTGGAGCTGTACCGGAACGAATATCTGCTGGCCGTTCCGGGGGCCTTTTCTGCCCGGTTTGGTCTGGACGAAGGGCTGACGGAAAATGCGGAGCGGGTCGACTCGCTGATGTTCGTCAATGAACCGGCATCCAAGAAGGTCTGCGTCGATTTCACGGGAAAATACCATATTTCTCCCAGATTGGTCCCGCTGGGACATTGGGGAGAGGTCCTGATGAAGCTGGCGTCGGGCGACGGTGCGGCGCTGCTGCCCCTGTCGTATCAGACCGCCGTAGAGGAGACGGGCGGGGTGGTCTGCCTGCTGAACGACGAGCGTTTGACTACTGGGCTTTACGCGATCTGGCACTGCGGTGAGACGGATGCCGTTCGGCAGGACCTTCTGGCCCGCATGGAACGGGAGCTCTGTGGCGGGGAAGTGGCCGAGGCATAAAAATCCTGCCGTCCGGAAACAAAAGCCAAGGCCTCCTGCCGTCGCCATTCCACTACCTTGTGTCTCGAAAAGCCGGATTTTGTTTAATTATCTGGAAAATGAAGACGTAAAACGAACAAAAAAATTCCCCGGAAGCCTTGAAACTGTAGGCGTCCGGGGAATTTTTCTCTTGGAGCGGGTGAAGGGAATCGAACCCTCGTGTTCAGCTTGGGAAGCTGACATTCTACCATTGAACTACACCCGCATCGATTCAACGAAAGTCATTATAAACGATGGCAGAGAAAAAAGCAAGGGAAAAATTGTTTTTAATTCGGACATAAATTATTTACCATTTCTTGATAGTTTTCGCGGCGGGAGCCTGTTATAATACATTCAAATCAAAGGAAAGGAGGCTGATGCATATGATGAAGTACATGGAGCAGAGCACTGTCAAGTCCGACGTGGACGACCTGATCTACGGCGGCGCCGGCACCGTCCCCAGCGAGCGGTGACCGCTCTTCCGAATCTGCCCGGGGCCAGATCAGCAAAGCTCCGTTCAATATAGATAGAAGTTCTCATATTGCTGTTGTGAGCGAGCGGCGGGCTGAGCCCGCCGCCCGCTTTTTTCTCAGCTTCCGCAGCAGCAATTCTTGGTGTCCTGATAATTCTCCGGCTGAGAGATGGTGTTGGGCGGGAAAAACTCGTCCATGGGGAACTGCACCTTCCGGAAGATGGCGCAGGGGTCGTCGCCGCCGCTGCCCGGGCACTCCTTGCTGGGGATGCAGTAGTCGTAGGCGGGGATGAGCAGCTGACTGTCCCGCTCCAGCCGGATGATGGAGAACTGACCCAGCGTGACATAGACCCGCTTGCCCTCGCCGGAAAAGCTCAGGTCGCCGGGGAAGCAGGCGGCGATGGGCGCGGGGATATCCGTGCCGTCGCAGCAGTCGCACAGGCGGCTCTCGCAGGAATCCACCAGCTTCATGCCCAGAATGATGGGGTCCACGGACTCCACCACGGCGGTGGGCAGGTTGGTTTTGACGATGTCCGGCTGGTCAAGGCCGTCCAGCATCGTTTTGGAAGAGAACACCTTGGCGCTGCCCTCGCTGCCGAACAGGATGACCCGCTTGTCAAAGACCGCCAGACCGGAGATGGCCACAGGACGGGCGGTGCCCACGAAGGCGTCGGCGGTGACGCGGTAGAAGTAACGGACGTCCACGGTGTAGAACCCGCGGTTGAAGCCGACGGGCTCCACGTCAATGTAAGCGTAGAGCAGCTCGGCCTGACCGGCCTTCAGGCTGATGGCCCGGTCAATGGCGGCCTGAGAGCTCTGGGTGGGATACAGCCGCAGATCCTCGACGCAGTCCTTGTCGCGGCAGCTGTCAAAGATCTTTCGGGTGTGGATGCATACGGCCTCGCGGATGCCGGCGGTGTCGGCGACGGGGCCCGGCTCGATGATTTCAGCCATGGTCGTACCTCCCGATGGTTTATATGGGAAACAAAAGAGCGCGGCTCTTCCATTCCCTCCATCCCATTCTATGAGCCGCTGGGAAAAGGGTGCGGAGCGGGGGAGAGCGCAAAAAACGGGCGGCCGACTGGCCGCCCGTTTCCGGTATATGGTTTACTTGCGGAGGATGACCTCGTGACGCTTGGGACCGGTGGAGACGATCTTGATGGGCACGCCGATCCGGCTCTCAAGGAACTCCACGTAGCCCCGGGCCTCGGCGGGGAGCTTGTCGTAGTCGGTCTCGCCCCGGATGTCGCGCTTCCAGCCGGGCAGGGTGGTGAACACGGGCTTTGCCCGCAGGAGCTTCGGGGTGACGGGGAACTTGTCGGTGACCTCGCCGTCGATCTCATAGCCGGTGCACACCTTGATCTCGTCCAGATAGCCCAGCACGTCCAGACAGGTGAGGGCCACCTGCGTGGCGCCCTGCACCATGCAGCCGTATCTGGTGGCCACGGTGTCGAACCAGCCTACACGGCGGGGACGGCCGGTGGTGGCGCCGAATTCGCCCTTGTCGCCGCCCCGGCGGCGCAGCTCGTCACCGGCCTCACCGGTCAGCTCGCTGACGAAGGGCTCGGTGTTGGAGCCAACGCTGGAAGAATAGGCCTTGGACACGCAGATGACGTCCTCAATGGCCGTGGGGGGAACGGCCGCGCCCACGCAGCCGAAGCCGGCCAGCGTATGGGAAGAAGTGGTCATGGGGAAGATGCCGAGGTCGGGGTCCTTCATGGAGCCCAGTTGGCCCTCCATCAGGATGGTCTTGCCGGCCTTGACCGCGTCATGTACGAAGCCAACGGCATCGCCCACATAGGGACGGATCTGCTCGCGGCAGCGGATGAGGTCCTCATAGATCTCGTCGGCGTTGACGGGGGGCTTGTGGTAGAGGTGCTCGAACAGCACGTTCTTCACCGCCACGGCGGCGTTGAGCCGGGCGCGGAGCCGGTCCTCGTCAAACAGGTCGCACACCTGAATGCCGGTCTTTGCGTATTTGTCGGAGTAGAAGGGGGCGATGCCGCTCTTGGTGGAGCCGAAGGCCTTGCCGCCCAAGCGCTCCTCCTCATAGGCGTCCTGAAGCACGTGGTAAGGCATCAGAAGCTGCGCCCGCTCGGAAATGATGAGATTGGGGGCGGGGACGCCCTGATCGGTGATGCTCTTGAGCTCCTCGACCAGCTTTTTCACATCCAGCGCCACGCCGTTGCCGATGATGTTGGTGATGTGGGAGTAGAAGGTGCCGGAGGGGAGGATGTGGAGCGCGAAGCGCCCGTAGTCGTTGATGATGGTGTGACCGGCGTTCGCACCGCCCTGAAAGCGGATGACGACGTCCGACGTTTCCGCCAGCATGTCGGTGATCTTGCCCTTGCCCTCGTCGCCCCAGTTGGCGCCAACGATCGCTTTGACCATAATTTTTACCTCCGTGCGCCGGGATTCGCAACCGCGCTGCGCGGGTTTGCCTTATCCGCCGCACTGATACAAGTTTTGCTGTCACACAGCGCATACATTATATCGGAACAGACTGCCGTGCGCAAGGGCTTTTTTGCTTTTTCCCGCAAAGAGCCGGGAATAAGCCTTTACTTTCATCAGTCATCATGTTAAAATGCTAATGTGGTTTCAAAACGTAAAAATGTACGTTGGAGGGAAACAGAATGATCAAATCCAATAACCCCCAGAGCGACATGCTGTACGATGCCATTCTGGCGCTCAGGACCGTGGACGAGTGCAAGGCATTCTTTCAGGATCTGTGCACCGTGGCGGAGCTGCGGGCCATGGAGCAGCGGCTGGAAGTGGCGATGCTGCTGGACGACGGCCTGATCTACAACGATATTCTGGAGCGCACCGGCGCCTCCAGCGCCACCATCAGCCGGGTGAACCGGGCGCTCCAGTATGGCGCGGACGGGTACAAGACCGTGCTGCCCCGGGTCAGAAAAGATGGATAACTACACCTTCCTGGCGGGGAGCTACGACCTGCTGACCACCGACGTGGGCTATCCCCAGTGGGCGGACTATGTCCAGTGGCACTTCAAGCGGCAGAAAACGCCGGTAAGGACGGTGGCGGAGCTGGCCTGCGGCACCGGGAGCCTGACGAAGCTGCTGGCGGAGCGGGGCTACGATATGACGGCCATCGACCTGTCTCCGGACATGCTGGCGTTGGCGTCGGAGAAGTGCGGCAATCTGCCGGTGCTGTTCCTGTGTCAGGACATGAGCCGCCTGACGCTGCTGGAGCCGGTGGACGCGGTAATCTGCTGTCTGGACAGCGTCAATTATGTGACGAAGCCCGCAGCCATGAAGCGGACGTTTCAGCGGGTATATAAATATCTGAAGCCCGGCGGGCTGTTCCTCTTCGACGCCAAGACCCCGCAGGCGCTGGAGGGCGCAGACGGGGAGATGTATCTGGACGAATCCGACGAGGTGTTCTGCGTCTGGCGGGGGGAATACAGCCCCCGGCGGCGGATCTGCGGGTACGGCATCGACCTGTTTACCCTGCGGGCGGACGGCGCGTGGGAGCGGGAGAGCGAGTACCATGAGGAGTACGCCTATACGCCGGAGGAGTTGGCCGGTTATCTGATGGACGCCGGCTTTGCCGATGTGAAGCAGTACGGAAACCTCAAAAAGCGCGCCCCGGCGGACGGGGAGATGCGCATCTTTTTTGCGGCGCGAAAGGAAATGTAAGCAACTATGGACGAATTGATTCGAGTGATCGCAAAGGACGCCCCAATCAAGGCCATGGCCATTACCGGCACGGCCCTTGTGGAGCGGGCGCGGCAGATCCACGATACATGGCCGGTGGCCACCGCGGCGCTGGGCCGCCTGCTGATGGCCGCCTCCATGATGGGCGATATGCTCAAGGAGGAGAAGGGCTCCGTGACCCTGCGAGTCCGGGGCGGCGGCCCGCTGGGCACCGTTACCGCCGTGTCCGACAGCGAGGGCAACGTCCGGGGCTATGTGCAGAACCCGGCGGTAGACGTGCCCCGGAAGGCCCACGCCAAGCTGGATGTGGGCGCGGCGGTGGGCTGTGACGGCGACCTGACGGTCATCAAGGATCTGGGCATGAAGGAGCCCTATGTCGGCTCCGTCCAGCTGGTGGGCGGTGAGATCGCCGAGGACATCGCGGCCTATTTTGTGGAGAGCGAGCAGATCCCCACGGCCTGCGCACTGGGCGTGCTCATCGCGCCGGACCAGTCGGTGCAGGTGGCGGGCGGCTACCTCATCCAGCTCCTGCCAGGGGCGGACGATGCCGTCATCACCGCCATCGAGCAGGGGATCGCAAGGGTGGGGGCTGTCACCGCCACGCTGGATCAGGGCATCTCCGCGCTGGAGCTGCTGCGGCAGGTGCTGTCCGGCTTCGAGCTGGAGGTGCTGGAGTCCGCGCCGGTGGAGTACCGCTGCTACTGCACCCGGGACCGGGTGAGCCGGGCCCTCATCAGCATGGGCCGGGAGGAGCTGGAGAACATGATTGAGGAGCAGCACGGCGCGGAGCTGACATGCCAGTTCTGCGACCGGGTCTATAAATACTCGGAGGAAGACCTCCGGCAGCTGCTCCGGGACGCCTCTGGAGAATAAATGAAAAAAACCGGCAACCTGTAAAATATATCGCAAGAAGAACCTGAACGGTTCGACTTGCGATATTTTTTTATGCTCAGATGGACGGAAGGAGTGAGAAGGTTGAGCACTGAATTGAAATACAAGGTCATGGATGACGAGGTGCGCATACCAGCGGGCGTACCGAGAGGCGAACCGGGAGAAGGCACTGGAATCCCAGCGGTGGATCAGGGACGAACGGACAAAGCGTGGGTATACCCAAAGAGAACTGGCGCAGCGGATCGGGTCGTCGCAGCCGAGCATTGCACTGGCGGTGGAGCGGGACGGGAAGCCGGGCGAGGACGGGAAGCGCCTCACGGACTTTATCGACTGCGTGGCATGGGGCGGCACGGCGGAGTTTCTGTGCAAGTACTTCTCCAAGGGCCGGATGGTGGTGGCCGCGGGCCGGATCCAGACCCGGACATGGAAGGACAAGCAGGACCAGACGCGCAAGTCCACGGAGCTGAATGCCTCGACGCTCTACTTCGGGGACAGCAAGAAGCTGGAGCAGGCGGCGGGAAACTACGAGGCGCGGGAAAGCGCCTTTGCGGAGACAGACGAATACGAGGACGGGGAGCTGCCGTTCTGAGCAGGAGGATACATATGAGCCAGAGAAGTGAGAAATACGCACGCCGCATAGAGCGGCGGGTGGATCGGCTGGAGGAGGCCGTGGACAGCGTAAAGACGGAGCAGACCGCGCAGGGCGCGAGGATCGCGGGGATCGAGGACGACCTTGCGGTGTACCGGGCGGCCAAGGCGGAGCACAGCCGCAAGGCAATGCGGGAGAAGGCCCGGCGGGAACAGCAGGAGCTGGAGCGGCGGAGGGCCAGGGCGGAGACGGCGCTGCGGGTCGGGATCTGCGTGGTGCTCGCCGCGTTTGCCATGGCGGCGGCGCTTGTGATGGCAGCAGGCGCGGAAGATGCGTGCGCTTTTGTGGAAAAGACGGATGCAGCCGACCTCCTGGGGGTCTATGCATTGCAGGCTGAACAGGCCCCGGACGCCATGGAGCAGGAGAGATATAAAGGTTATTCCGAACAAAACGGGGCCCCCGCAAGAGCCCAGCGCAAGCGGGTCTTGTGGGGAGAGGAGGAACGCCGGAATGGGCGAGCTTTCCGTGAAAAGGGAAGCGAGCGATATGAAGGCCGTTCCGACGAGGCGTTGGTGGAGCAGGGCTATCTGTCCGACGCGCTGCCAATTGCGTTCCCGGCGGCGGGCACGCCGCTGAGCGACTTCGCGGAGGGCGCAATCGTCAAGCTCAACGAAAACGGCAGTCCGGTGGAGTTCTACGTGGCGAAGCACAACTACGAAAGCGGGTTGAATGGAACGGGCAGAACGCTGCTGGTGCGGAAGGAGTGCTACGGTACTTGTTTATTTGGGGACGGCAACAATAGTTATATTGGCGGAATATTGGATTCCTCGCTTAATGGGGCATATAAATCGAAACTGGATGCCAGTATCCAAAACGCAATAGGGGCGACGTATATTCGCTGCGGTGATGGTGGTTCTTCCGACGGTACAACTATAGCTAAAAGGGCCGTGTTTCAGCTTTCGGCAAGTGAATTTGGCTCTGGACCGGGTTACAATGACGGGACTTCACTGCCGATAGCAGCAGTATTAAAAAAAGCAACCTACAACGGGAACGCATCGGCTTTGTCGGGTCCTTCGGCACCGGGATATAAATGGGCGTCCCCCTCTTGTCCATCCCCCGGAGCTTGATGAGCCCCGCCTTTTCCAGCGTCTCCGCGTCGTCATAGCTGATCTCGCCGTATCCCGCCACGCTGATG
>CAKUPH010000005.1 GCA_934675115.1 uncultured Oscillospiraceae bacterium
GTTAAGACGCCGCCGTTCTATTTCCGCTGGCGCTGCTCTGGTGCGGACTTGCGGGAAATGCGCTCGATAGCGTTGCCGCAGCCACATACAAACCTAAAATGTAGGCGCCATCCGGGGGCCGAACCAGCTTTAACAAGCTCCATTGGAGCGTCAGCGATAATTAGCGGCTTCGCGTGGCGGCTTACCTTGCGCCGGTCAATAGAACGCCGCACCACTTGATTGCGCCCCCGTAAAAAACGGGTTCTTAGGGGGAAAACGCTATGAGCGAGAATGCGTCCTTTGCATTCGAAGTCGAATCCGCGTTTTTCCCCTAAGTGATTCTTTGGTTCCTTTCTGTTCACACAGAAAGGAACTCGCCCTGAGGGGCGAAACCCTCCACTCCGCTTCGCCGGAGCAACGGCAAAAACGAAAAGAAGCGCCCCGGATCTCTCCGGGGCACCTCTCATTTCCCATTCTGCTTCTTGATGACCTTCATGCGGACGAACTCCTCCCGCTCCTTCTCCTCCAGCGCCTCGCTGATGACGCGGATGGTGCTGTCAAAGTCCGGGATGACGATATTCTTCAGAGCGTTCGCGCGCTTCTGGGATTTTTTGATGGCCTGAGCCAGACGGTAGATGGACGTCTCGATCTCCGCCATGCGGCGGGTCATGTCCTTCACCCGGCGGAATTTCATATAGGCCTCGTCCAGCGCCGGAGAGGTGTACATCATGCTGTACTCTGGCCGGGGCTGCTGGCCGTGCTCCGGGATGTGGGGCAGCTCGACGCCCATGACCGACCGCCAGCGGATGTCCAGACTGTCGTCCGGCACCACGCCCTCGGCGATGTGGTCGCACAGACCCAGCTCAATGTGGGCCTGCCGCAGGGCGGCGTACGCCTCGCTGAACACCTGGTCGATCTCGCTCTGGAGGGCGGATGCGCCGTCCATCAGCTCCATCATTTCCCGCACCAGAATGTTGCGCTTGCGGTCCATCAGCTCGTAGCCCGTCTGGGCCAGCACCCGGGAGCGCTTGGCGGCCATCAGGTTTCCTTTTGTGGGCAATACAGCGGCCATAATAGCCCTCCTTTTCCCCACGCGACCCGCTTCGCTGGGCTCGCGCGGGGGACCCCTTTTTTGATCTTGATCCTCGGGCGGAAGTGAATCCCGCCCTCCGGAAAATGCCTCCGGCATTTTTACGCGCCACCCGGCGCGGCGGCCTATTGGCCGCTGTCTGATTTTAACGCGCCTTACAGCGCGCCGCCGGCGGCGACCAGAGCCTCAAAGGCCCCTTCCTTATAGTGCTCGTCCAGCTCCTTGTCGGACACGCGGTCCAGCTCGCCCCGGGGCAGGATGGACAGCAGCGCCCAGCCCAGCTCCAGCGTCTGCTCCAGCGTGCGGTCGGTCTGGTCACTCTGCTGGACGAAGTACTGCTCAAAGGCCTTGCCGAACTTCAGATACAGCTTGTCGGTGTCGCTCAGTTCGTCCTCGCCGATGACGGAGGCAAGGCTCCGGGCGTCCTTCACCTTGGAGTAGGACGCGAACAGCTGGTTGGACAGGGACGGATGATCCGCCCGGGTAAAGCCCTCGCCGATGCCGTCCTTCATCAGACGGGACAGGGAGGACAGGATGTTGATGGGGGGATACACGCCCGACTGATCCATGTCCCGGTCCAGCACGATCTGGCCCTCGGTAATGTAGCCGGTCAGGTCGGGGATGGGGTGAGTGATGTCGTCGTTGGGCATGGTGAGGATGGGAACCTGAGTGACAGAGCCCTTCTTGCCGGTGATCATGCCCGCCCGCTCGTACAGGGAGGCAAGGTCGGAATACAGGTACGCCGGGAAGCCCTTCCGGGACGGGATCTCGCCCTTGGAGGAGGAGAACTCACGGACGGCCTCGCAGTAGGAGGTCATATCCGTCATGACCACCAGCACGTGGTAGCCGTGGTTGAAGGCCAGATACTCCGCGGCGGTCAGGGCGCAGCGGGGAGTCAGGATACGCTCGATAATGGGGTCGGAGGCCAGATTCAGGAACATGACCACCCGCTGGAGCGCGCCCGCCTCCTCAAAGTTCCGGCGGAAGAACTCGGCGGTGTCGTTCTTGACGCCCATGGCGGCGAACACGATGGCGAAATCGCCGTCGCCGCCGGCCACGCGGGCCTGCCGCACCATCTGGGCGGCCAGCTCGTTATGGGCCATGCCGGCGCCGGAGAAGATGGGCAGCTTCTGGCCGCGGATCAGGGTGGCGGTTCCGTCAATGGCGGAGATGCCGGTGTAGATGCAGCTTCTGGGGTACTGGCGGCTCACCGGGTTGATGGCGGAGCCGTTGATGTTCCGCCGCTCGTCGGGGTAAAGCTCGCCGAGACCGTCGATGGGGCGGCCCGCGCCGTCAAACACGCGGCCCAGCATCTCCTTGGACAGGGCGATGTCCATGGGGCGGCCGGTGAAGTGGGTGCTCACGTTTTCCAGCGAGATGCCCCGGGTGCCCTCAAAGACCTGAAGCACCGCGCGGTCGCCCTCGATGAGGATGACGCGGCCGTAGCGGCGGGAGCCATCGTCCAGCGTCAGCTCGGCCAGCTCGTCGTAAGACACGCCGGACACGCCCTGCACGGCCACCAGAGATCCGGACAGGTCGGAAAGGCCGGTATATTCCAATCTCATACTGTATGCACCTCCATCAGCTGTTGGCGGCGTTGACCTGAGCCAGGGCCGCGTCGATCTCCTGCTCGTACTTCGCAAACCCGGACAGGTCGTCGTTGGGGATCTCGTACTTCATCTTCACCAGATCGTCGAACACGCCGGTGGCGGTGAACTGGGACAGGGGGATGGCCTTGTCGATGGCTTCCTTCACCCCGTCATACAGCCGGAGGATGGTCTGCATCATCTTCAGCTGCTTCTGCAGGGGCACGTAGGTGTCCACCGCATGGTAGGCGTTCTGCTGGAGGAAGCCCACCCGGATGACCCGGGCAGTCTCGATGACCAGCTTCTGGTCCTCGGGGAGGATGTCGGAGCCGATGAGCTTGACGATCTCCATAAGCTGGCTCTCCTCCCGCAGGAGGTTCATGATCCGGCGGCGGCACTGGTCAAAGTCGGGGCTGACGTTTTCGTCGTACCACTTTTTCAGGTCGCCGCTGTACTCGGAATAGGAGTTCATCCAGTGGATGGACGGGAAGTGCCGGGCGTAGGCTAGGCCGCGGTCCAGCGCCCAGAAGCAGCGGATGAACCGCTTGGTGTTCTGGGTGACCGGCTCGGAAAAGTCGCCGCCCTGAGGGGAGACGGCGCCGATGACGGTGACGGAGCCCTCCTTCCCCTCCAGCGTCTGCACATATCCGGCGCGCTCGTAGAACTCTGCCAGACGGGAGGCCAGATAGGCGGGAAAGCCCTCCTCGGCGGGCATTTCCTCCAGACGGCCGGAGATCTCACGCAGGGCCTCGGCCCAGCGGGAGGTGGAGTCGGCCATCAGGGCCACGTGGTAGCCCATGTCCCGGTAATACTCGGCAATGGTCATGCCGGTGTAGACGGACGCCTCACGGGCGGCCACCGGCATGTTGGAGGTGTTGGCGATGAGGATGGTGCGGTTCATCAGGGGAAGGCCCGTGCGGGGATCCTTCAATTCAGAGAACTCCTCCAGCGCCTGCGTCATCTCGTTGCCGCGCTCGCCGCAGCCCAGATAGACGATGATGTCGGCGTCCGACCACTTGGCCAACTGGTGCTGGGTCATGGTCTTGCCCGCGCCGAAGGGGCCGGGGATGGCGGCGGCGCCGCCCTTACCGATGGGGAACAGGGTGTCGATGATGCGCTGTCCGGTGACCAGCGGGCGGGTGATGGGCAGACGCTTTGCCATGGGCCGGGCGGATCGGATGGGGCAGTCGGCGGACAGCTTGAGCTGGGTCACTCTGCCCGCGCCGTCCGTCACCTCCACCAGAACCTCGTCCACGGTGTAGTCGCCGTCAGCCACCGCCCTAGTCACGGTGCCGGTGAGCCCTGCGGGGACAAGGCAGCGGTGGACGATGGCCGCGGTCTCCTGACAGTGGGCATAGGGGGTGCCGGGCTTCACCGCGTCCCCTACCTTCACCTCCACGGTGACGGCCCACTTCTTTTCCATATCAAGGGCGGGCAGATTGATGCCCCGGCCCAGGAACGGGCCGGAAATGCCCTCCAGCTCCTTCAGCGGACGGCCGATGCCGTCGAAAATATTGCCCAGCAGTCCGGGGCCCAGCCGCAGGGACATGGGCGCGCCGGTGGTGGTAACGACCTGCCCCGGCTCAAGGCCGGTGGTGTCCTCGTACACCTGAACGGTGGTCATGTCGCCGTCCACGCTGACGACCTCGCCGGTGAGCTGAAGCTCGCCCACGTGAACCATGTCCATCATGGCAAGGCCGCGGCCGCCGGTGACCTTGACCACCGGGCCGTTCACGCTGTAAATCTTATACTGATCCATTGTGCTGCGACCTCCCTCAGGTTTCGTCCAGATCGTCGGACAGCGACAGGCCGAAAATCTCGGCAAAGTGGCCGCCCAGCTCCTCGAGCTGCGCGTCGAAGGAGCAGTCCGCCCGGATGCCCAGCTCCGGGCACAGGGCCACCAGACCGCCGATCTGGAAGCGGCCCTCCTCCACCGTGGCCTTCACGGGGGCCACGCTGTCGGCCAGCTTCTGCCCAAGAGGCAGATCCTCCCGGCGCAGCTGGATGACCATCTCGTGGACGCCGTCCAGACGGCTCACCGTCTGGGCCAGCAGGCCCTTGAGGTGCTCCGGGTACTGGGGGGAGGCCACGAACTCGTCCAGCTTCCCGCGGACCTTGTCCAGCACCTCACGGGAGATCTCGGACCGGCGCAGGTACACCTGCCGCTTGCCGTCCATCAGGTGGCGGGACACCTCCTGACCGGCCTCGGCGCGGATCCTGGCGGACTCCCGCTCGTAATAGGCGTGGGCGTCGTCCCGGCTGGTCTGTCTGGCCTCGGTCAGCGCGGCCTGACGCTTCGCCTCCAACTCCCGGGCGAGGGCCTCGCTCTCTTCCGTGGCGGTTTTCAGAACATTATCGGTAAAATGAAGCAATTTTTGTGCTTGTTCGGGCATAAAAATCCTCCTTTCATTGGCGGTTTTCAGTGGGAGACCCCTTCGGCTCAGATCTTGACGCCGATGGCCTCCCGGATATAACGGGTGATGGCGTCCTTCCGGCGGCTGCCGTTGCGGTCGGGGATCTCCACCACCAGCGGCGTGCGGCCGGTGAGCTTCAGGGGGGCCAGCTTGTCGGCGCACTGTTCCGCCAGACTCTCCGTGATGAGCAGGATGCCGATGGTGGGGTCGGCCAGCGCCTCGTCAATGGCGGCAAGGCCCTCTTCCCGGGTGCGGGCCAGAACGCCCTCCACCCCGGCCAGCCGCAGACCCACCTGAGTATCCGTGTTGTCGGAAATCACAAAGTAACGCATAGATTGCCTCCTTGTCACGCTGCGGGACCTGTCTGATCACAGGCAAACCCAAACTCCCGTCCGCCCCGCAGGGCGGGGGTTCCTCAAAGGGGGCTGGGTCTCAGCTTTGCTTCGGTCGGCGCGGGACGTTTGCCACTGGCAAACCGCGCCCCCTTTGAAGGCGCGTCGGCGTCAGCCGGTAAGGCGTTTCCGCAGAAACGCCCGCGCCTTTACGCGACGAACAGGAGCACCAGAGCGATGATCAGGCCGTACAGGGCGACGCCTTCGGCCAGACCGACGAAAATCAGGGACTTGCCGAACACGCTGTCGTTCTCGGAGATGGCGCCCAGAGCGGCGGAAGCGGAGGAGGCGACGGCCAGACCGCCGCCGATGCCGGACAGGCCCACGGCCAGAGCGGCGCCCAGATACTTCAGGCCGGTGGCAAGGCCGTCGGAAGCGGCGGCAGCGGCGGCGCCGGTCTCAGCGGCGGAAGCGGCCCCGCCGAAGCCGCACACGGCGGTGACGAGGAACAGGCCGCAGAACATGGCGATATTGCCCAGCAGGGCGTGACGGGCGGAAGCGCCGGTGAGGCGGCGGACCGCGATGGTGATCAGGGGCAGGAACAGCAGCACGGTGCCGAGGATAAACAGGACGATTTTCATAGTGATGACCTCCAATTCTTTCTGTTACAGCGTTTTGGCGGAATAATCGATGACTTTGGGCTGATATTCCCGGCCGGCGGACTCATAGAACCGGCCGAACAGCTCGTAGAACTCCAGACGGAGCACCTGAATGCCCACCAGCAGGCCCTCGAAGCCCATGACGAACAGGTTTCCCAGCACCAGAACGACAATGTTCAGGTTGGCGCCCGCCATGGTGCGGATGACCAGCATGAGGGACACGTGGGTGATGGCGTAGGCGCCCACACGGAGGAAGGACAGGGTGTTGGTCAGGAAGGACAGCAGCGTCTCAAACAGCTCGAAGAAGCCGGACACCAGCAGGGAGCCAAAGGACTCGGGCTTCCAGTCCGGGTCGCCGGCGGCCAGCTTGGACAGCGGCTCCCGCAGCAGGATGAGCACCAGCGGCAGGATGAACACCGGGATGACGTACCAGATCCGGAACAGGTTCGCCCAGCCCATCAGCGTGACCACCGCGGCGATGATCAGGCCCAGATAGAACACCATGCCCGCCGCGCCGTTGGGCCCGAAGAAGATCTTGTCGAAGTCCCGCTGGCGCACGCCGTTGATGATGTTTATTACCATGACGAAGGCCAGCATGGCAACGCCCATGGCCAGCGAGGCCAGCAGCAGGAGCACCACGTTGCTGCCCTCGAGGATCTTGAAGCCGGGCAGGATGTCCTCAAAGCCGAACACCGAGCCGTACACGAAGCCGAACACCGTGGACGCCACGCCGCAGCAGGCGATGATCCGGCCCAGCCACATCTTCTTGAACTTCCACAGCGCAAGGCCGATGAGGAACAGGCCCACGCCCTGTCCGGCATCGCCGAACATGATGCCGAAGAACAGGCAGTAGGTGATGGCCATGAAGAGGGACGGATCAATCTCGTGATAGTTGGGCAGGCCGTACATCCGGAGGAACGGCTCGAACATGCGGGCCAGCGCGCCGTTTTTCAGCTTGGTGGGCGGCGTCACCGGCAGGTCGTCTCCCGGGTCGTCCGTCACCACGGACAGGTCGGGATACTGCCGGAACTTTTCCTCCAGCGCGGGCAGGTCGTCCTTGGGCACCCAGCCCACGAGGTAGAAGGTGTTCTTCGCCTGCGCGCCGTAGCGCCGCAGGTCGCAGGCCTGCTCCCGGCAGCGCAGCCAGGACCGGATGGCCTGGAGCTTTTCCTTCTCCTCCGCCAGCAGCTCCTGACGCTCCTGCTCCAGCTCGTGAATGGTCTTTTCATCGTCGCCCGCCTGACGGCGCAGGGCGCTGATGGCCTCGTCGGCGGTGCCTTCCGCCCCGGCGTCCAGCTCCATGCGCACGAAGTGCAGGGAGTTGAACAGGGTGTCCGCCTTCTCCTTGGCCTGACGGGTGGTGAAGTAAATTCCGTAGATGTCGTCGCCCTCCGTCCGGGTGGGGAAGAAGTAGAGATCCTCCCGGTCGTCCAGCGCGTCCCGGAAGTTCTCATAGGTCTCCCGGGGCATGTGGCCGTAGCGGAATTTCAGAAAATCCATGTGGATGAGCTGGGCCAGATCCACATCCAGGCCGGACAGCTTTTCCAGCTGGTCGGCGGCGGACTGGTCGTCGGACACCTCCTGCCGCAGGGCAGCCGTCCGGCTGTCCATGCCGTCCAGCTTTTTCTCCAGCTCGGTGAGGTAGGTCTGCGCCTGCTCCAGCGTCAGCTGCTCCTTCGCAGGCTGATAGGCCGCGTCCGCGCCCAGACGGCCCAGAAGGCCGTCCGCCTGCCGCACCAGCGGCGTATACGGATTGGTGGTGGGCAGCGGGCGCAGGTGGCGCACCTGCTTCATCATCTGCATGGCGTTTTCCGGGTGGAACTGCTGGTCGATCACGCAGTTCAGCGCGATCTCGTCAAACTGTTCCGCCGGAGCGGCCAGCGTTACAAATTTCATAGGTTCAACTGCCAAGATATTACCCCCTGACTTCTTTTGATCGGGTGATATTCATTTCATCAGGCCCCCAGCACCTTCGCGAAGCGATCGTCGTAGTCCGCCTGATATTTCACCGTCTCGATGACGGTGACCAGCTCCTTCAGCTCCAGCTCCCGCAGGTTGAGGAAGGCCACGGCGCTGTAGATGGACGGCTGGCCCATCATGAGCTGCCGCCGGCTGAGTCTGAACAGCAGCTCATTGTAAATGTGCCCCAGCTCGTCCACACCGACGTTCCGGAAGGTTTTGGCGTAGGGCGTCTCGGCCAGCACGGCCATGACGCCGTCCACCCCCTCCGCCGCGCACATGGCGCGGACCTGTTCGGGCTTGAGCTTGTAGTTGAAGGGATAGAGAATGGTGAGGAAATTATCCTCATCGGGGAAGAACCGCTTCATCCGCAGGATGTGCATGATGTTGAGCAGGTCCACCTGCGTGCCCAGCCGTGTCTGGATCATTTTCCGCACGTCGCCGTCGTACCGCTTTTTCGCCACGTCCATCATGTGGCTGTAATAGACGGCGAACAGCATGGACTCGGCGATGGTGTAGTCGGGCAGGCCGCCGTCGGCGGGCCGCAGGCTCAGGAGCGTATCATAATAGATGCTCTCCTTCGCGGCGTCCAGCAGGCCGTCGTAGTCGGTGCACACCTGCAGGGCCGACTCGTCAGTTTTGGAGTGCAGAATGAACCGGGTGGGCAGCGGCTCGACCTCCTTGATGCGCCCGGCCTGAAGGCGGGTCAGAGTGAACAGCAGGCCGTCCAGCTCCGACCGGAGCACCGGGAAATCCATCAGTGCCCGGTCCTTCCGGGGGATGAAGCCGGTGAGGCGGACGTACTCCTCCCGCACCTGCTCCCGGAGGGCGGCCTCCAGCCATGCCCGGCCGAACTTGCCCTCCTCGGTCAGGCGGGCCGCCGCGCCGCCCCACACCGGGTGCTGCCGCAGGTCGGCGTAGATCTCGCTGACCGAGCCCAGCTTGGACAGGCGGACGAAGTCGGCGTACCGCAGGCGCTTTCCGTACATGGCCTTGACCTTGGTGGTCAGGGCCTCATATCCGGCGCTCACGGCGTCTGCCCCACGGTCTGGCGGAACAGGGTGTCCACCCAGTTGTCGCCGTACCGCTCGTAAGCCCGCTCCATCTTCTTCCGGGCCTCGTCAAAGCGGGCGTCCTGCGCGGCGAGAGACTGAGCCTTTTTCTGCTCCGTCTCCTGCCGGAACTGCTCGAGCTTTTTGTCCGCTCTGGCAAAATAATCGGCCCGCACAGCCGCCGTCTCCCGCTCGAGATCGGCCTCCATGCGCGCCTGCTTCTCATGTGCTTCTCGGCTGATCTCCTGCGCGGTCTGCTCCGCCTCCAGGATCCTGCTGATCAAAGCTGCGTATTCCATCTTGCTTTTCCTCCTTTCGGGAAATGGGGAATCACAGATTTCAGCGATATTTTATCATTTCGCTTATGGAAATGCTACCGCAAATTCACCAAACTTTCTCGGTTTTCTACCTATTTATATAATTCATTTCAGAGGAAATGCGCGGCGGCGCAAAAAGGATTGCCATTCACGGGGCAAACGTATATAATGTAGCTGTTCAGCGCGTCAGAGCGGAATATTTTCCCCGTTTTGCGCGCCGGGACCGGAGGCGGCCGCTCTTTTCCGCGCCGCCACCCCATTTTAAGGAGGAAACTTCATGAAAAAGCTGTTACAACTGCTGGAAGACGACTGCACCCTGACCCAGGCACAACTGGCATCCATGGCAGACATGCCCGAGGCAGAGGTAGCGGCAGCCATCAAGAAATACGAAGAGGACAAGATCATCCTTGGCTACAAGGCCATCGTGGACTGGGACCGCACCGACCGGGAGTCCGTCACCGCCCTCATTGAGGTCAAGGTCACGCCCCAGCGGGGCGAGGGCTTCGACCGGGTGGCCGAGCGCATTTACCAGTATGACGAGGTGGAGTCTGTCTACCTGATGAGCGGCGCCTTCGACCTGACCGTCATCATCTCCGGCCGGACGCTGAAGGAAGTGGCACAGTTCGTGGGCGAGCGGCTGGCCCCCCTTGAGGACGTCACCGGCACAGCCACCCACTTCATCCTGAAAAAATACAAGGAAAAGCACCTCATCTTTGAAAAGCGCGAGGAGCAGGAAAAGGAGTATATCTTCGTATGAACTATGAGCAGATCTTATCCCAGCGGATCCAGAACGTAAAGCCCTCCGGGATCCGCAGATTCTTTGATATTCTGGAGGAGATGAAGGACGCCATCTCCCTTGGCATCGGCGAGCCGGACTTCCAGACCCCGTGGCACATCCGGGACGCGGGCATCTACTCCCTCGAAAAGGGCTTCACCAAATACACCAGCAACGCCGGTCTTGCCGAGCTGCGCCGGGAGATCGCGAGCTATCTCGCCCGCCGGTTCGACCTGCACTATCACTTTGCCGACCAGCTTCTCGTCACCGTGGGCGGCAGCGAGGGCATCGACCTAGCCATCCGCTGCCTTGTGGACCCGGGGGATGAGGTCATCATCCCCGTGCCCTCCTTCGTGTGCTACGGCCCGCTGGTGGAGATGGCCGGGGGCACCCCCGTCTATCTGGAGATGAAGGCGGAAAACGAGTTCCGCCTCACGCCGGACGAGCTGCGCTCCGCCATCACCGACAAGACGAAGCTGCTGGTGCTGCCCTTCCCCTCCAACCCCACCGGCGGCATCATGGAGCGCCACGATCTGGAGGCGCTGGCCGACGTGCTGCGGGACACCAACATCATGGTGCTGTCCGACGAGATCTACGCCGAGCTGACCTACGGCGAGCACCGCCACGTATCCATGGCCAACCTGCCCGACATGTACGACCGCACCATCGTGGTCAACGGCTTCTCCAAGGCCTATTCCATGACCGGCTGGCGGCTGGGCTATCTGGCCGGGCCGAAGGAGGTCATCGCCCAGATGACCAAGCTCCACCAGTTCGGCATCATGTCCGCCCCCACCACCAGCCAGTACGCCGCCATCGAGGCCATGCGCAACGGCGACCACGACATTGAGAAGATGCGGGACGAGTACGACGGCCGCCGCCGGTATCTGGTGGAGGGTCTGCGCCGCATCGGTCTGGAGTGCTTCGAGCCCAAGGGCGCGTTCTACGTTTTCCCGTCCATCAAGTCCACCGGACTCTCCTCCGACGACTTCTGTGAGCGGTTCCTGCTGGAGGAAAAGGTGGCCGTCATCTCCGGCGCGGCCTTCGGCCCCGGCGGTGAGGGCTTCGTCCGCTGCTGCTACGCCGCGTCCATGAAGGATCTGGCCGAGGCGCTGACCCGGATGGACAACTTCCTCACCAACCTGCGGAAAAAGCAGGCCCGGGGCGAGCTGTAAGCCAGCCTCCCCACATTCCGTACATAAGAGAAGGGAGCGTTTCCATGTATATCACCTGCCTTGATATGGAGGGCGTCCTCGTCCCCGAGATCTGGATCGCCTTCGCCGAGGAGACCGGCATCCCCGAGCTGCGCCGCACCACCCGGGACGAGCCGGACTACGACAAGCTCATGGCCTACCGACTGGCCATTCTCAAGGAGCACGGCCTCGGCCTGAAGGAGATCCAGGCCGTCATCGCCAAGATCGACCCCCTGCCCGGCGCGAAGGAGTTTCTCGACCAGCTCCGGCGGGAGACGCAGGTCATCATCCTCAGCGACACCTTCGAGCAGTTCGCGAAGCCCCTGATGGAAAAGCTGGACTGGCCCACCATCTTCTGCAACACGCTGGAGGTGGCGGACAGCGGCGAGATCACCGGCTACAAGATGCGCTGCGAGAAGTCCAAGCTCACCACCGTCCGGGCCCTCCAGTCCATCGGCTACGAGACCATTGCCGCCGGGGACAGCTACAACGATCTGGGCATGATCCAGGCCAGCAAAGCGGGCTTCCTGTTCAAGAGCACCGACAAGATCTGCGCCGACCACCCGGAAATCCCCGCCTGCGAGGAGTTCAGCGACCTGCTGGCCGGCATCCGCACCGCCATGGCCTGACGGGCGCGTATTTTCAGGAGTTTTCCTCCGAACTAAGGAGTTTTTCCCATGAAAAACGATTTTTCCGACCTTCCCTTCCGCCCGGCGGACATCCTGCTGCCCCATAACTGCGACCTGTCCCTCTGGTCGGTGGTGGCCTGCGACCAGTACACCTCCCAGCCGGAATACTGGCAGCGGGTGGAGGAGCGGGTGGGCCGCGCGCCGTCCTCCCTGCGGCTCATCCTGCCGGAGAGCAGTCTGGACGGCCCCCACGTGGAGACGGACATCATGGACGTGAACAACACCATGACCCGCTACCTCCGGGAGGACCGCTTCGTCCCGCTGCCCTCCGCCATGATCTATGTGGAGCGCCGCCTGCACAGCGGAGCGCTCCGCCGGGGCCTCATCGGCATGGTGGATCTGGAGCAGTACGACTACGAGCCCGGCTCTGCCGCTGCCGTCCGGGCCACGGAGGGCACCGTTCTCTCCCGCATCCCGCCCCGGGTGGCCGTGCGGAAAAACGCCCCCATCGAGCTGCCCCACGTCATGCTGCTGTGCGACGACCCACGGCGCACCGTCATCGAGCCGCTGGGCGGCGAGACCACCGGCATGGAGCGGCTGTACGACTTCGAGCTGATGGAAAACGGCGGGCACATCACCGGCTGGCGGCTGACGGACGATCAGCTGGGCCGGGTCCACGCCGCCCTGTCGGCGCTGGCCGACCCCGCCGCCTTCAACGCCCGCTACCACACAGAGGGCCGGCCCGTCATGCTCTTCGCCGTAGGGGACGGAAACCACTCGCTGGCCACCGCCAAGGAGTGCTACGAGCGGCAGAAGCGCCTCACCCCGCCGGAAAAGTGGCCGGAGCTGCCCGCCCGCTTCGCCCTGTGCGAGCTGGTGAACCTTCACGACCAGTCGCTGGAGTTCGAGCCCATCCACCGGGTGGTGTTCCGCACCGACCCCCAGGCCCTGCTGGACGCCCTCGCCGCCGCTTACCCCGGCGCGCACCTTGGCCGGGGCGAGGGCCACGTCATCGAGTTCGTCTCCGCCGACGGCGCGGGCAACATCACCGTTCCCGCTCCCACGGCACAGCTGCCGGTGGGCACCCTTCAGAGCTTTCTGGACGACTATCTGGCCGCCCATCCCGGCCGGGTGGACTACATCCACGGCGACGACGTGGCCCGGGAGCTGGGCATGAAGCCCGGAAACATCGCATTTCTCCTCCCCGCCATGGAAAAGGACGAGCTGTTCCCCACCGTCATCCACGACGGCGTGCTCCCCCGCAAGACCTTCTCCATGGGGGAAGCCAACGACAAGCGCTTCTATCTGGAGGCGCGGAAGATCCGGTAAAATTATCCCCGCGCGGCCCGTCAGGACTCACGCGGGGATCACTTTTCTCAACCGCGAGGTGACGCCGATGCAGGTCAAGGCATTCGCAAAACTGAATCTCACGCTGGACATCCTCCGCCGCCGGGAGGACGGCTACCACGACCTCCAGATGGTCATGCAGTCTATCGATCTGGCGGACGAGCTCACCATCACCCCCACCGAGGGCGTGGGAGCCATGTCCACCACCCTGAGCTATCTGCCCAGCGACGGCCGCAATCTGGCCCAGATGGCCGCCGAGGCCTTCCGGAACGCGGCGGGCCGGGGCGGGCAGTTGGATATTTCCATCGTCAAGCGCATCCCGGTGTGCGCCGGGATGGCCGGGGGCAGCTCTGACGCCGCCGCCGTCCTCCGGGCTATGAACGAGCTCACCGGAGCCGGATACACCCCGGCGGAGCTTGCGAAGATCGGCGAAGCCGTGGGCTCCGACGTGCCCTACTGCGTAGTTGGCGGCACGGCGCTGGCCGAGGGCCGGGGTGAGCGGCTCACGGCGCTGCCGCCGCTGCCCCCCTGCCATGTGGTGGTGTGCAAGCCGCCCTTCCCCATCTCCACCCCTCAGCTGTTCAGCCGGGTGGACATGCGGAAGATCGCCCGGCGGCCGGACACGGAGGGGATGCTGGCGGCGCTGGCCGACGGGGACCTCACCGGCGTGGCCCGGCGGATGTACAACGTGTTCGAGGACGTGCTGGAGCCCCGCCGTCAGGCGGAGATCAACGCCATCAAGGCCGCCCTCATCGACTGCGGCGCGCTGGGCGCGGCCATGACGGGCAGCGGCCCCACCGTGTTCGGCCTTTTCGACGACCCCGCTGCCGCCGAAAGCGCCCGGGACCGGCTGAGCGGGAGCTATCAGGATGTATTCCTGTGCCGCACCCTGTAAAAATCGGACAAGATACAAAAAGGGCCGCCCCGACGGGGCGGCCCTTCCGCATTCTGCGGCATTAGATCACATATCGAAGAAGCCCATGATGGCAATGCCAATGACCACCAGCAGGATCATGAGGTAGTGCTTGAAGGACAGCTTTTCCTTCAGGAAGATGCGGCCCCACAGCACGGACACCGCGCAGTAGGAGGCGATGATGGGGGCGGACATGGCCAGATGCTCCGTGTCCGCGATGGCATAGATGTAGGCGAACTGGCCCGCCGTCTCGCAGACGGCGCCCAGATACTTGGGGCCCTCCATTTTGGGCACCAGCTTATCCTTCTTGATGATGACCATGTAGATGAAGCAGACCACCGCCGCCGCGAGGAAGGTCAGCTCGTAGGCCACGTTGGCGCTGCCCTCGTCCAGTGTCTCCAGCACCCGGTTGTCCGCGAAGGTGCCGGCGGCGTCCAGAACGCAGTAGATGATGGGCAGGGCCAGTGCCAGAAAGCTCTTGGAATACTTGTAATTACTGGCCTTCTGCCGCTCGGCCCGGAGCTCTTCGTCCTCCCGGTACTCCACGACGCCGAGGCCAATGACACCAATGCACACCAGCGCCACCGCCGCCAGCGCCAGCGGGGAATACTCGTCGATGCCCACCATGATGAGGGTCATGATGGCCACCAGCGCGCCGGAGGAGTTGGCGATGGGAGAGGAAACAGACAGCTCAATATACCGAAGGCCCAGATAGCCCACGGTCATGGAGGAGATGTACAGCAGGGACACGGGCAGATAGGTGAGGATGACCTGCATGGAGATCTCCGTCCCGCCCACGAAGATCTCATAGGCGGCGTGAAGGCCCATGACCACGCCCACGGCGATGACCATCTTCAGATGGCTGAGGGGATCTTTCGCGTCACGGCAGCCAATCTTGGAAAAAAGGTCCGAACCGGACCAGCACAGCAGCGCCAACAGGGATAACCAGAACCACATTTTTATATTTCTCCTTTAATATTACAGTTTAATGCGCGAGACTAATTTTGCCCCGCTGGAAAAATGGGTTCAGGCCGTCTTGGGAGGTTTGGTCCGTGAAATGATCCAGCCAGCCGCGATCCTGATATTTTTGAGCATGGTTGCAAACCTCCTTTGATGATAAGATCGAACAGCGCTCAAATTGTCCCCGGCCAAAAAACAGGCCCGATTTTTCGGAGCCGCGCTCAGTGACCGAAGGTGTGTATTATATCACAATTTTCCGGATGTGAAAACCCGTTTTGCCCACAGTATTTTCCCGCACTTTTCCCCTCCTGCGTATAAAATGCACAAACACCGTCCACAATGAAGCCAGACTACTTACATCACGCGTGTAAACATTACATAGGACGGTGTTTTTCATGAACAAATTCTCTTCCCGGCGGCTGCGGCTCTGGGAGTGCGCCATGCTCTTCGCCTTCTCCCTCACCCTCGTCACCGGCGTCTGGGCTGCCGGGAGCCAGAGCGCATTGGCGGATAAGGTGGTGCGGCTCCACGTCATCGCCAACTCGGACAGCGACGCGGATCAGGCCCTCAAGCTCCGGGTGCGGGACGCGGTGCTGGCCGCGGCGGGGGACTGTCTGGACGGCATCACGGACCGGCGCTCCGCTGAGAATATTCTGTCCGGAAAATTGCAGGCGCTGGCCGACGCCGGGGCGGCGGAGGTGGCCGCGCAGGGGTTCGACTACCCCGTTTCCGTCAGTCTGGAAAACTGCTGGTTCCCCACCAAGGAATACGACGGCTTCGCCCTGCCCGCCGGGACGTACCGGGCAGTGCGGGTGGTCATCGGCGAGGGGGCCGGGCGCAACTGGTGGTGCGTGGTGTTCCCGCCGCTGTGTCTCGGCTCGGTGAGCGAGCGGGCGGAGGACACCGCCGCCATGGCCGGGCTGAACGGGGAGGAAATTTCCCTCATCACCGGCGAGGACGAGGGCTACGTGGTGAAATTCAAGATCGTGGAGTGGTGGAACAGCCTGTTCCACAAGAAAAACTGACGCTCCTGACCGCCAGAAAGGGCCGCCCGCAGGCGGCCCTTTCGTTTTTACCGTATCACGCACACGCCGGAGCAGTGGCTGTGCTTGTGGAACTCCAGCCCGGGGACGGCCTTGGCCAACTCCTCCGCCACGATGTAGATCTCGTCCTCGTCCCAGTCGCCGCCGCTGGCCGTCCGGCAGGCCGCCAGCTCCGCCGCCGTTTCGAAGGCCACGTCTCCCAGCAAAATTTCCCCGCCGGGATTCAGGTGAGCCTTCAGCAGGCGGATGAAGTCCGCCTTTTCCCCGTCCGTCAGATGGTGGATGGCGTAGGTGCAGAGGATGGCGTCGAATTTCTCCCCTGCAAGCTCCGGGGGCAGGCCCTTTGTGAAATCATATCGCAGCAGCCGGGCCGACGGCATTTTCTCCCCCGCGATGCGGAGCATCTCCGCCGAAAAGTCCACGCCGGTGACGGTCAGGCCGTCGTCGTACAGTTTTTTCAGCAGCGTCCCCGTGCCGAAGCCGATGTCCAGCACTGTTTTCGCGCCCAGCGCCCGCACCCGGCCGTAGATCGTGCCCAGCACCGCCTTGTAGCCCGCGAAGGGGTAGGAATCGCTCTCCTCGCTGAGCTGGACGCTTTTATCGTAGCCGCCGGCCCACAGGTCGAAGCCCTTGTTGTCAAGCATAGATGTATCCTCCGTCATTCAAAGCTGTGCCCAGCATATCACAAAGCGGCGGAAATTGCAAAAAAGCGGCGGGCACACGCCCGCCGCTTTTGGAGTCTCATATTACGCCAGCGACCGGTCCAGTCTGGACGCATGAAGGGCCTTGCGGATGGCCACGCACAGGATGGGGGCGAAGATCACTGCCAGCACGCCGTTGGTGATGGTAGCGGGCAGCTTGGCCACCACCACCGCCCAGCACTGGGCCGCCGTGGTGTAGCCCTCGATGAACATCCCGTTGTAGAAGTAGTTCTTGATGGAGTAGGCGATAAGGTAGCCCACCGCGGCGCAGGCGGTGGAGACCACCAGACCGGGGTAAAAATCCTTCTCCTTCTTCAGCAGGCGGACGAACACATAGTGGAACACCAGCCCGGCCACCAGACCGTACATGCCCTTGGTGATGAAGGTGATGGGCGCCTCGGCCACAT
The DNA here is from genome assembly GCA_934675115.1 of uncultured Oscillospiraceae bacterium. Classification (GTDB taxonomy): domain Bacteria; phylum Bacillota; class Clostridia; order Oscillospirales; family Oscillospiraceae; genus Enterenecus. The sequence goes on from CAKUPH010000005.1 coordinate 17,354, forward strand.
AATTGGGGTTGGTCAGGTCATAGAGGGCGGAGCCCAGCCCGGCGGAAAGGAAGCCCCACCACGGGCCGGTGAGCAGGCCGGACAGGGAGCACATGATATTGGCCAGCGTAAAGGCGGTAACGCCGCCCACGGCCACCGGCATGGTGATGCGCAGCTTATTGCTCACAAAAACCAGCGCCAGCATCAGCGCGGCGGTGATCATCCGGAGCAGCGCCCCGTGGCTGTCGCGCTTCCGGTTTTCCGTATTCTCAAATTCTTTCACATTCATGGTGATCTCTCCTTTGACCGTCCCTTGACGGCCCCTTGGTTTGATGCTATTATACTCACATCTGACATCATTGCTATGTCCAGTTTACATATTTTTTATGTGGTCAGTTGAGGTGACAGCCATGCGGCTCGGCACATTTTCCATGCCGGAATTCTCCGGGGACCTGCCCCTTTACGAGCAGCTCTACCGCCATATCTCCACCGCCGTCCAGTCCGGGCAGATCCCGCCGGGGGCGAAGCTGCCGTCCAAGCGGCAGCTGTGCGCCACGCTGGGGGTGAGCATGAGCACGGTGGAGACGGCCTACGCCCTCCTGTCGGCGGAGGGGTACGTCATTTCCAAGCCCCGGAGCGGCTACGTGGCCGCCCGCATCGCCCCGCTGGCCCCGCCCGCCCCGGCAGAGCGCCCCGTCCCGGCGGCGGAACCGGCGGCCGCTCCAAAATGGGATTACAGCTTCTCCACCGGCGCGGTGGACACGTCGGTGTTCCCCTTTTCATCGTGGGCAAGGATCACCAAGGAGGCCGTCTACGAAAACCCGGAGCTTTTACAGCGGGGCCACCCTCAGGGGGATCTGCCCCTGAGGACGGCGCTGGCGGAATTTCTGGCCCAGTACCGGGGCGTCCGGTGCGCGCCGGATCAGATCATTGTGGGCGCCGGCGGGGACTATCTGATGTCCACGGTGCTCCAGCTCCTGCCGGAGTACCGTGAGGTGGCGCTGGAGGATCCCGGTTACCCCGCCGCCTACGCCGTCGTCCGCCACCACGAGCGGCGGGCGGCGTCCGTCCCGGTGGACGGCGAGGGGATGGACCCGGACGCTCTGGAGCGCTCCGGCGCCCGCCTTGCCTACGTCACCCCGTCCCACCAGTTCCCTCTGGGGCTGACCATGCCCGCCGGGCGGCGCAGCCAGCTGCTCCAATGGGCGGGGGCGGCGGAGGGCCGCTACCTCATCGAGGACGACTACGACAGCGAATTCCGCTACTCCTCCCGGCCCATCCCCGCCATGCAGGGGCTGGACCGGCAGGGCCGGGTCATCTATCTGGGCACCTTTTCCCGCTCCATCGCCCCGGCCATCCGGGTGGCCTATCTCATCCTGCCCCCCGCCCTGCTGGAGCGCTACCGCCGGGACTTCCCGCTGGCCGCCTCCACCGTCTCCCGGTTCGAGCAGGAGGCCCTCCGCCGCTTTCTGGAGCAGGGGCTGTACATCCGGCATCTGCGCCGGGCGGGCAACCTGTACCGGAGAAAAAACCTCCTGCTCACTCAGGCCCTGTCCGCCATCCCCGGGGCGGAGCTGTCCGGCGCACAGGCGGGGCTGCACTTTCTCCTCACCCTCCCCGGCCGGGAAGAGGGCGAGCTGGTGGAGCTGGCCGCCGCCCGGGGCGTCCGGGTCCACCCCCTGAGCCAGTACTGCCACAAAATTCCGCCCCTGCCCTCCACGCTGGTGCTGGGGTACGCGGGGCTGACGGAGGAGGAGCTTCCCCGGGCCGCAGAGCGGCTCATCGCGGCGTACACATGATAAACGGCGCGGCCAATAGGCCGCGCCGTTTTCGTACCCTGCCGCCCTCCGCCGCATAGAATGGCACAGGCGGCGAAGCGGGCCGCCGGAGGAGTGTAATGTGTATGACGAAAAACAACGGAACACTGGCGGTGCGGGTCTACACCTCTCAGGCGGAGCTGCCGCTGGAGGGGGCGTCGGTGGCGGTGCTGCAAAAGGGCCGCTTCGGCCGGTACGACCTGCTGAGCATACAGGCCGCCGACCGCAGCGGTCTCATCCAGTCGGTGGAGATCCCCACCCCGGCGGCTGCCGCCGGGCTGACCTCCAACACCGGGGCCGTGCCCTACGCCCTGTGCACCGCCTGGGCGGAATATCCGGGCTATTACATGCTGGAGGTGGAGAACGTGCAGATCTTCCCCGGCGTGGAGACGGTGCAGAACATGGAGCTCATCCCGCTGGAATATGGGCAGGACAGCCTGCAAAGCCCCACGGTGCAGGACACCCCGGCCCAGGATCTGTGAGGTGACGCCATGCCCCTTACCGTAATTCCCTACATCCCCAGGACCATCACCGTACACATGGGGCCGCCCGGCCAGTGGGCGGAAAACGTGACGGTGAGCTTCCCCGACTACGTAAAAAACGTGGCCTCCAGCGAGATCTACCCCACGTGGGAGCCGGCGGCCATCCGGGCCAACGTGCTGGCCATCGTGTCCTTCGCCCTCAACCGGGTGTATACCGAATACTACCCCAGTCGGGGATACGACTTCCAGATCACCTCCACCACCGCCTATGACCAGAAATTCATCAAGGGCCGCAGCATTTTCGAGAGCATCAGTCAGGTGGTGGATGAGCTGTTCGACGACTACATCCGGCGGCAGGGCCACGTGGAGCCGCTGAGCGCCAAATTCTGCAACGGCACCACGACCACCTGCGACGGGCTGTCCCAGTGGGGGAGCCAGCGGCTGGCGCAGGAGGGGCTGGACTCCATGGCCATCCTCCGCCGGTACTACGGAAACGACATCGAGCTGGTCACCAACGCCCCCATTCAGGATCTCTCCCCCTCGGCTCCCACAGAGCCGCTGCGGCTGGGCTCCGCCGAACCGGCGGTATCGGTGGTGCAGTCGTCGCTGAACCGCATCTCCCAAAACTACCCCGCCATTCCCAAGATCGGCGCGGTATCCGGGGCCTTCAACCAGCAGACGGAGGACGCGGTAAAGGCCTTCCAGCGGATCTTCAACCTGACGCCGGACGGCGTGGTGGGCCGCTCCACGTGGTACAAGATCGTGTCCCTCTATGTGGGCGTCACCCAGCTGGCGGAGCTGGAAAGTCAGGGCCAGCAGTTCTACGGCATCCAGTTCCAGTTCCCCGGCGTTCTCCGGGAGGGAGACTCCGGACCGGAGGTCCGGGTGCTGCAATACATGCTGGACTTCGTGGCCGAGTTCGACGACGGTCTCGGCTCTGTCACCGTGGACGGCTCCTACGGCCCCGCCACCACGCAGGCCGTCCGCAATTACCAGCACGTGGCGGGACTTTCCGCCGACGGCGTGGCCGGGCAGGCCACGTGGAATTCCCTGTACGCCCGGTATGCCGCCGCCGACCGGCAGCTGCGCCGGGTGCTCAACCAGAACAGCGGCGGGGACACGTCGGCGGCCCGGCTGGGCCAGAATCCGGGCTATGACTTACAGACCGGGCAATCAGATCAACGGGAGGGATGACCATGACGAATCAGGAATTTCTGGAGCAGGAGATGCGGGGCCAGCCGGTGCGCAATCTCCAGTATATGCTGCGGCGGCTGTCGGAAAAATACGCCTTTCTCCCGCCGCTGGCGGTGGACGGCGTGTTCGGGCCGGAGACCGGCGACGCGGTGCGCCGGTTCCAGCGGGCCTTCTCCCTGCCGGTCACAGGAACGGCGGACGCGGCCACGTGGAACGCCATCCAGCGGCTCTGGCTGGAGGCGGAGCGGGAGGCCGCGGCGCCCCGGTCCGTCCGGGCCTTCCCTTCGGAGGGCCGCCGGGCCGCCCCCGGCGACACCCGGGAGTACATGGTGGTGCCCCAGACCATGTTCCAGCTGCTGGCCCGGCACTTCAACGGCGTCACCCCTCATACGGTGAACGGCTACCACGGGGCGGAATCCGCCGCGAACGTGGATTGGCTCCAGCGGGCGGCGGGCCTGCCCGTCACCGGGATCATGGACGCCCGGACGTGGGATATGCTCAGCCGCCTGTACGAAATGACGGTCATCGCCGACCTGCGGCGGACGTCCCCCACGCTGGCCCGGCCAATGGGCCAGACAAGATAAAGAGACAAGGCAGACTGCAAGCAGTCTGCCTTGTCTTTATTTCTTCAGTTTTTTCAGCCGGGCCAGCAGGAACTGCGCGCACAGGCCGGTAAACAGGCCGGTGAGGATACCGGACACCATAAGGACGGGCAGGTAAGCCGCGATGGCGGGGGTGCGGGTGATGAACACCGCCGCCCCGATCTGGCCGATGTTGTGGGCCACTGCCCCCAGCACCGAACACACCCACATCTGCTTTTCCGTCAGGACCCGGGCGATGAGGGCGGACACCACATAGCAGCACAGGCCGCCGGACAGGCTGTAAAAAATGGTCATGCCGCCGGAGAACAGGCTGCCCAGCAGCACCCGGGCCAGCAGGATCATGGCCGCCGGGCCGGGGCCGAGGGCGAACACGGCGTACACCGTGATGATGTTGGCAAGGCCCAGCTTGATGCCGGGGACGGGGGCCAGCGGGGGCAGCTGTGCCTCCAGCACGAAAATGGTCAGCGCCACGGCGGTGAGCACCGCCATGTACGTCAGCTTCCGGACGCCTGCGTTTTTCATCCCGTCACCCCGTCAATGTCAGTTTCCGCCCCCGGCCCCTCCAGCTGGATGACCAGACCGTTGGGCAGGCAAACGATGGGCACCGTCCCGGTGGATATCCACCCCTGACGGACGCACACCTGATCCGGGCAGTCGGCGTGGGACACGCAGATCCGCCCCCGCTCCGCCGTGACGGTGTTGCTCCCCGCCGGGCCGGTGACGGTGAACTCTTCCGTCCCCGTCAGTGCGGCGAGGTCGATGGTGCGGATCAGCTCCCCGTCCTGATACACCCGGGCCACCGTCCCCTCCGCCGTTTTCCGGCTGAGAGCAAAGGCCCCGGCGGCGGACGCCGCCAGCAGCAGGGCGATGAGGATCACCCAGAATTTTGTGCTTTTCACCGGCGGATCACCTGCAATTCATGGTCCTCCCAGTCGCCGTAGAGGGAGAAGCAGTCCTCCAGCCCCTCGGTGATGGTGACAGTGCCGCCGCCGTCGTCGATGAGGATAAAGTCAAAGCCGCCGTTGGCCCGCCAGTACTCCGCCGCCTTGTCCACCCCCATGACGAACAGGGCGGTGGACAGGCCGTCGGCCAGCACGCCGCTGTCCGCCACAACGGTGACGGACTCAAGGCCGTTTTCCGCCGGGCGGCCGGTGGCCGGGTCGATGATGTGCCAGTAAATTTTGCCGTCCTCTTCAAAATACCGCTCGTACCCGCCGGAGGTGATGACCGCCTTGTCCGCCACGGACAGCACGGCGGCATAGCCGCTGCCCTCCGGGTCCTGCACAGCCACCTGCCAGAGGGAGCCGTCGGGCTTCCTGCCCAGCGCCTGCACGTTGCCGCCAAGGCTGATGATGGCGGAGGTCACCCCCGCCGCCCGGAAGCGCTCCATGACCCGGTCGCCGGTGTACCCCTTGGCCACCGCGCCCAGATCCAGCTCCATGCCGTCGGGGACGGTGAGAGTATCGCCGTCCAGCCCGATCCTCGTATAGTCCACCCGGGCCAGCAGGCCGGCAAGCTCGTCCTCCCCGGGCACCCGGTAGTTCCCGTTGGTGAAGCCCCAGGCCGACACCACCGGGTAGATGGTCACGTCCAGCGCCCCGCCCGTGCTGCCGCACAGGTCAAGGGCCGTCCGGAGCAGCTCCGCCGTGTCATCGGACACGGTAACGCTTGCCCCGCCGCTGTGGTTGGCGGCGTAGATCTCGCTTTCCTCGTCGGTGACGGACAGGCGCTTTTCCAGTGACAGGATGGTCTCCTCCCCGCTGTCCAGCGCCGTCTGCCCCTCCGGGCCATACACCGTCAGATCCATGATGGTGTCCATGGCCAGCACGGTGCGGGTAGACTTGTCCGCCCCCGGGTCGGACGCGGGAGCGCTCCCCTGCCCGGCGCAGCCGGTCAGCAGGAGAAGGGCGAGAAATAAGGCGGTCAGGCGGGAAAATTTCATGGTTTTGGGTCCTTTCGGAGTAATTGCGGTCAGTTCAGCGCCTTTTTCAGAACGGCGTTGACGGCGTTCATAATGCCCTTGGAGCTGTAGGTGGCTCCGCTGACGGCGGAGACGTTTGGGCTCTGGGCGGAGAGGATGGCGGACACCACGGCCCGGGCGGGGTCCATGTACTCGTCGTCATCCTCGCAGCTGACGATGGAAATATCCGTGATCTTATCACCGGAGATGGTGACGGACACGGTGATGGTACCCTCGTACCCCTTGGCCGAGCCGGAATAGGCGCCGTCCTTATATTTGATGGACAACTCCCCACGGACAGGCATGATGGCCTTCGTGAGCTTCGAGCCGTTGGGCAGGGCACCGGCGTACATGGTCACCGCGAAGCAGGCGGTGCCGAAGGCTCCGAGCCAGACGGGCAGCCGCGTCCGCAGTGCCAGCGAGAAAAGCTCCGGCGCGGCCCAGTACAGGGCGATGACCACGCCGGACACAATGGCCGCTCCGGTGTAGAAGGCCCCGGGACAGCGGCGCAGGGCAGGGCCGCACAGCAGCGTAAGGGCCAGTGCCAGCAAAAGGGCTATTATGAATATCATAGCAGAATCCTCCGTGTCGTCAAGCCGGGGAACGCAATTTCTCCCTGCGCAAGACTGCCCCGGACCGCGTCTGGCGCGGCCCGGGGCAGTAGGTCAGATCAGTTCGGCGCGGCCGCTCAGGCGGAGACGGCGCTGATGAGGCCGGGCAGCTCGGCGGCCTCCGCTTTGGCGGCGGCGGCGTTCTTGGCGTAACCGGCCACCTGCGCGCCGTCGCTGAAGCCGTTGAGGGCGGCGAATTCCGCGCGGGTCATGGTGTCGTCGGGGTGGATCAGGCCGTCGCCCTTGCCCTTGAGGCAGCCCTTTTCCACATATTCGGTGAGATATTTCTCCGCCCAGTGGCCGGAGACGTCGGAAGGCGCGGCGGCATTGACCGTCACGGGCAGCGTCAGCAGAACGCCGAAGCACAGCGCCAGCGCCGTTAATTTGGATCTGATGCGATGCATGATAAATCCCTCTCTTTCTGCGTGAATATTCGGTTAGCCATCGCTTACTTCCGGGCAAAAAAATACTCCGCCCGTTGGGGCGGATATGCGCGCATGTAGTTAGCTAGAGCTAACTACATGCAGAGTATAGCGTCTTTTGACGCCGGTGTCAATGCGCGCGTCACTGTTTTGACGTTTTTCACAATTTCAAATCGTACTGCCGCCACGCTTTGTCAATTTCCCCGCTTTTTTCTTCTTTTTGCTTGACAGGCCGGAAACCCGGATGATAGGATAGCCCCGATCATTCCAGTATTTTAGAACTGCGGCCGGATACTCCGGACACATCGAAAGGCAGGCACAGCACCATGGATCTTTTGCAGGAGACCCGCGGCTTTCAGGCCATTTTCCAGCCCATGCAGGAGGGCATCCTCATCATCAACACGGCGGCCCGCATCGTCTTTGCCAATCAGGCCTACCTCGATTTTCTCGGCATGCGTTGGGAGGACATCCGGGGCCGCCCCCTGCGGGAGATCCGCCCGGGGGCCCGCCTGCCCGAGGTGCTGTCCACGGGCAAGCCCATCCTCCACGCCCCCCGGATGGAAAAGCAGGACGAGATCTACTTCGTCAACATGTACCCCATCAAGGCGGACGGTGAGGTCGTCGGCGGCATTTCGGTGGTGACGTTCCTCAAGGACGCCTACGACTTTCAGAGCGAACTGGAGTCCTATGAAAAGCGGAACAAGCAGGTGCTCCGCCGGGTAAACAAGGCCAATTCCGCCCGGTACACCTTTGATTCCATTGTAGCGGCGTCGGAAAACTCTCAGGCAACCAAGCTGCTGGCCCGGAAGGCGGCGGCCACCGAGGCGTCGGTGATGCTGGCGTCGGAGAGCGGCACCGGCAAGGAACTGTACGCACAGGCCATCCACAACGCCAGCGCCCGGAAAAACGAGGTGTTCGTGGCCATCAACTGCGCCAATTTCAACGCGAACACGCTGGAATCGGAGCTGTTCGGCTACGTGGAGGGCGCGTTCACCGGGGCGAAGAAGGGCGGCAAGATCGGCCTGTTTGAGGCCGCCAGCGGCGGCACGCTGTTTCTGGATGAGGTGTCCGAAATGGACTACGCCCTTCAGGCCAAGCTCCTCCGGGCCATTCAGGAGGGCCGCATCCGCCCGGTGGGCAGCGTCAACGAGATCGAGGTGGACGTGCGGCTCATCTGCGCGTCCAACGCCGACCTCAACGCCTACATTGAGGAGGGCAAATTCCGCCGGGACCTCTACTACCGCCTGTCCACTTTCCGGATCCGCATCCCGCCCCTGCGGGAGCGGCGGGAGGACATCCCCGCCCTGACGGAGACGCTGCTGGCCGAGCTGTCCAAGAAGCTCAAGCGCTCCGTCACCATCACCGACGAAGCTCTGCGCTGCCTCACCGTCCACGACTGGCCGGGCAACGTGCGGGAGCTGCGCAACGTGCTGGAATTTTCCGCGTACCTGTCCGACAATGGCACCATCGTGCAGGATTCCCTGCCGGAGCACATCGTCCGCCCCGCCATGGAGCAGCCGGAGATCACCCTGTCTCAGCGGGTGCGGGTGTTTGAGCAGGCGGAGATCAACAAGCTGCTGCTGAAAAACGGCACGGATCTGGCGGGCAAGAAAAAAACCGCAAAGCAGCTGGGCGTCTCCCTCGCCACGCTGTACAACAAGCTGGCCCCGCTGGACTTCTAAAAATCTGGAATCCTATTCTAAAAAGCTGGAATCCTTGTAACTTCACACAAAACCCGGCGTTTTGTCCCGGCTTTCTTCGGCTCGATTCTAATTTTCTGGAATCGAGCCGTTTTTGTCTCCAGCCGGTCCATTTCTGAAAAATGCCTGAAAACACTGGCTTCCCGGGCATTTCTTTGTGCGTTTTCCATTTTGGCACGGCCCTTGCAATATACTTTAGCGTAGCTACAACGCGGCCGCGTTGATTGGAAAATCAAAAAAAGAAAAAAGAGGAGGAACCCAAATGCAAACTGCACTTGCCATTCTCGGCTTTGTGACCGTCATTGTCATGCTGGTGCTGATCATGACGAAAAAAGCCTCTCCTGCCGTGGCGCTCATCGCCGTCCCCTTCATCACGGGCATCATCGCCTGCTTCTTCATGAAGGTCGTTCCCGAGGGCGCGCCTGAGGGCACCGAGGGCGTGGTGAACTTCTTCGCCAACCTCAAGTCTCTGGGCGGCATGATCGCCGGTAAATCCGGCATCGGTGCCGTGGCCGCCACCGGCGTTATGTTCATTTTCTCCATCCTGTTCTTCGGCATCCTTACCGACGCCGGCACCTTCCGCCCCATCATCGGCGGCATTACCAAGCTGGTGGGCACCAACCCCGTGCTCATTACCATCGGCACCGCCATTCTGGCCATGATCGTCCATCTGGACGGCTCCGGCGCCGTCACCTTCCTGATCTGCGTTCCCCCGCTGGTCCCGCTGTATGACGCCGTGGGCATGAAGCGCACCACGCTGGCCACTGTGGTGGCCATGGCCGCCGGCACCATGAACATCCTGCCCTGGGGCGGCCCCACCATCCGCGCCGCCACCGCCCTGCAGGTAGACGTGGTCAAGGATCTGTTCCTCCCCGTGCTGCCCGCCGTCATCGCCGGTCTGGTGTGCGTGATCATCTTCGCCGCCCTGCTGGGCCTGCGTGAGAAGCGCCGTCTGGGCAACGTGGCCCTCAACAACATTGAGTACAAGGCCGCCGAGCTCACCGACGAGGAGAAGGCTCTCGCCCGTCCCCACCTGTTCTGGGTCAACATCATCCTCATCATTGCCGCCATCGTGGCCCTGCTGTTCTCCGGCTTCGCCCCCGCCGTCGTCTTCATGCTGGCCTACGTCGTGGCCACCGTCATCAACTATCCGAAGGTCGCCGATACCAAGGCCCGGGTGGACGCCCATGCCAAGAGCGCCATCATGATGTGCTCCGTCCTGTTCGCCGCCGGCGCGTTCTGCGGCATCATGAAGGGCACCGGCATGATCACCGCCATGGCCAACGCCCTCGTGTCCATCATCCCCCAGTCCATGGGCCGCTTCTTCCCCATCATCACCGGCGTCATCGCCATGCCCGCCTCCCTGCTGTTTGACCCCGACTCCTTCTACTACGGCGTGCTGCCCGTGCTGGCCCAGACTGCCGAGGGCTTCGGCGTGGCCGGCGTCAACGTGGGTCAGGCCGCCATCCTCGGCCAGATGACCACCGGCTTCCCCGTCTCCCCGCTGACCCCCGCCACCTTCCTGCTGGTGGGTCTGGCCGGCGTGGATCTGGGCGAGCATCAGAAAAAGACCATCCCCCTGGCTTTCGCCCTCACCATCATCATGCTGATCGTCGGCGTCATCACCGGCGGCATCACCATCTGAAACCGACCGACTGTTTTTCTGGAAAGGAAGTCTTGATATTATGAAGAGCATCCGCATCGGCTCCGGCGCCGGTTACGCCGGTGACCGTCTCGAGCCCTCTCTTGAGCTCATCGAGAAGGGCAATCTGGACTACATCAGCTACGAATGTCTGGCCGAGCGCACCATCGCCATCGGCCAGCAGGCCAAGCTGAAGGACCCCACAAAGGGCTACAACGGCCTTCTGGAGCACCGCATGGAAAAGGCCCTGCCCCTGTGCTGGGAGCACAAGGTGAAGCTCATCACCAACATGGGCTCCGCCAACCCCGAGGCCGCCGCCCAGAAGTGCGTGGAGATCGCCCGCAAGCACGGCCTGACCGGCATGAAGATCGCCTGCGTTACCGGCGACGACCTGCTGCCCGTCATCGACAAGTACATGGACACCGAGGTCTGGGAGACCGGCGAGCCGCTGTCCAAGCTCCCCGGCGAGATCGTCTCCGCCAACGCCTACATGGGCGTTGAGGGCATCCTCAAGGCGCTGGACATGGGCGCCGACGTGGTCGTCACCGGCCGCGTGTCCGACCCCGCCATCTTCATGGCCCCCATCATCCACGAGTTCGGCTGGGCGCTGGACGACTGGGATAAGCTGGGCAAGGGCACCATGATCGGCCACCTGCTGGAGTGCGGCGGCCAGGTCACCGGCGGCTATTACGCCGAGCCGGGCAAGAAGGACGTCCCCGGCGTGGGCCATCTGGGCTTCCCCATCATTCAAGTCAGCGAGGACGGCTCCTTCTTCGTCACCAAGGTCCCCGAGGCCGGCGGCATGGTCACCCCCGACACCTGCGCCGAGCAGATCTGCTACGAGATCCACGATCCCACCAAGTACCTGACCCCCGACGTGGTGGCCGACTTCCAGCAGGTGAAGTTCACTCAGGTGGAGAAGGACGTGGTCAAGGTGGAGGGCGCCACCGGGCGGCCCAAGACCGAGACGTTCAAGTGCTCCATCGGCTACCGTGACTGCTACATCGGCGACGGCGAGATCAGCTACGGCGGCCCCGGCTGCCTCAACCGCGCCAAGCTGGCCCTCGATATCATCAAGGAGCGGCTGGAGCTGGTGGCTCCCGGCCAGTTCGACGAGCTGAAGTTCGACCTCATCGGCTGCAACAGCCTGTACTGGAACCCCGATTACAAGTACAACGAGCCCTCCGAGGTCCGGGTCCGGGTGGCCGGCCGCGCCAAGACCAAGGCCATCGCCGATCTGGTGCCCAATGAGGTAGAGGCCCTCTACACCAACGGCCCCGCCGGCGGCTGCGGCGCTGTGAAGCGCACCCGGGACATCGTCTCCGTGGCCTCCATTCTGGTCAGCCGTTACGACGTGAAGCCCGAAGCCAAGATCTTCGTGGTCTGAGAAAGGAGATGTGCAACATATGAAACTCTGGGAAATCGCTCACTCCCGCACCGGCGACAAGGGCAACATCTCCAATGTGTCCCTCATCGCGTATGACGCCAAGGACTGGGAGCTCATCCGTGAAAAGGTCACCCCCGAAAAGGTGAAGGAGCACTTCAAGGGCATCGTCAAGGGCGAGGTCGTCCGCTACGAGCTGCCCAACATCCACGCGCTGAACTTCGTGATGTACGCCGCGCTGGGCGGCGGCGTCACCCGCTCCCTGTCCGTGGATATGCACGGCAAGGGCCTGTCCAGCTACCTGCTGGACATGGAGATCTGATCCACCCGAACTTTCCCCCGATTTGCCGGATCCCCCCCGGCCTGAACGGAAGCACCTGAGGCTCCGCTTGGCTTCAGTGTTTTTACTCCCAATTCATTTCTTCCCCGGCATGGGCGGCGCACGGGCTTGCCTTCGTGCGCCGCCCTTTTGCTCTCTTCCGCACAGTAAAATCATGTTCCGGCTGACCTTTGGCGCTGTGTCGTGGTAATGAAGCATCAAATCATTACACAAACAGGGAATCGCCGCACACCGCAGAAGGCCCCGCCGGACGCAGCTTTCCCCGCGGGCAGAGAGCCGCTCCCACTGGCAGTACAGAAAGAGATTTTCAAAGGAGGAACCCACCGATATGAGAAAAAGAGTCGTATCCCTGCTGCTGGCAGGCGTCATGTCCCTGTCCCTGATCCCCTCCGTTTTTGCCGCCGGAGCCGCGGATAAGGAAAAGACCTATCCCGTCCTGACCGAGAAAAACGAAACCTACGTGCCCCTGCGCTCCATCGCGGAGGATCTGGGCTTCAAGGTCTTCTGGGATCAGAAGACCACCACCGCCACCGTGTCCAACGACGTGTACTCCGTGAAGATCCAGCCCGCGGACAAGAAGGCCACCGCCAGCTACGCCAAGGACGCGGTCGCCGTCCCCATGACCGTGAAGGATCAGCGCATCTATGTGGCCGGGAGCTTCTTTGAGGAGAAGCTGGACACCGTCATCACCGTGGACGGCAAGTCCGCCACCGCCAAAACCTCCGGCATGGCCGCCACCCGCAACTCCGTCCGCGCCAACGAGTACGGCGTGAAGGAATCCTATGAGTACGAGCGCTACGAGGTCATGCTGCCCATGGACGACGGCGTGAAGCTGCGCACCATCGTGTATAAGCCCGTCGGCGAGGGCCCCTGGCCCACCGCCTTTACCCGCGGCCCCTACCCCGCGCAGGAAGAGACCAAGAACACGCTGGGCGAGGAGTACGCCAAGCGCGGCATGGCCTACGTCTATCAGTACTGCCGCGGCAAGGGCGGCTCTGAGGGCGAGTACATCGCCAACGTGGACGAGCGCCGGGACGGCATCACCAGCCTGAACTGGCTCAACGACCAGAGCTGGGTCAAGAGCATCGGCATGCACGGCCACTCCTATCTGGCCCTGACCACGTGGATCGTGGGCGACAGCCTGCCCGACAAGGTGGCCGCCCTCCATGTTCAGTGCTACGGCGTGCTCCGCAACCTGTCCGTCAGCCACTCCGGTCTGGTGGCCTGCGACAACATCATTGCCTGGACGCTGGGCAACTGCACCGACAAGTACACCTATGACAAGTACATCGAGTCCGCCCAGTACCTGCCCGGCATCAAGGCCGATGACGACCTGTGGGGCGGCAACGTCGAGGGCTACGACGACTGGATCAATCATCCTGACTTCACCGATCCCTACTGGAACGAGGGCGTCTGGGGCGACCTGAAGACCGCCGTCAGCGGCATCGACGTTCCCACCACCATCTTCGGCGGCTACTTTGACCATCACTTTGAGGGCACCGTCGAGGGCTGGAACCTGCTGAGCGAGGAGACCAAGGCCAAGAGCCACATGGTCCTGGGCTGCTGGAACCACGGCTTCGGCTATACCGCCGACTGGAAGGACGGCAGCAACTATGGCTATGACGTGAATACCGACACCTTCAACTGGTTCTACTCCATCATGGTCAACGATAAGATCCCCGCCACCGGCATCGACGCCTACGCCGTGGGTCAGGATAAGTGGGTCCATCTGGACAGCTTCCCCCTGAAGGCCGACAGCGAGCTGACCTATTACCTGACCAAGGACGCCACCAAGTCCGACGGCACCGCCACCGCTCTGTCCGCCAAAAAGCCCGCCAAGGAAGAGACCTTCACCTACAAGTACGATCCCTCCGATCCCAAGTGGGCCGAGGGCGGCGAGTGCTTCCTGTACAGCAGCGCCAAGGTCAAGGACAGCAAATACAGCACCGGCGACCTGCGCGGCAGCCACGCCCTCTCTCCCGCCGGCTACCGTGACGACGTGATCACCTTCATCACCGATCCCATGGACAAGGACACCACTCTGGCCGGTAATCTGATTGCCAACCTCTTTGTCAGCACCGACGTGGAGGACACCGCCTTTACCTACACCATCAGCGAGGTGGACGCCGACGGCACCGCCCACAACATCCGCAATGGCCTGCTGACGCTGGCCTACCGCAACGACCGCTATGCCGCCGCCGTCAACGACTACAAGCCCGGCCAGATCGTCGAGATGAAGATCGAGTCCCTGCCCATCGTGTGGACCGTCGCGCAGGGCAACCGCATCCGCATTGACATCTCCTCCTCCAACTTCCCCGAGTTCACCAACCATACCAACACCGTGGGCAACTGGGCCGAGCAGACCACCTACAAGGTCGCCAACCAGACCATCTACGTGGGCGGCGAGCACGCCAGCTCTGTCACCCTCCCCATTCTCTCCAAGTAATATTTCCTCCTCTTCCGCAAAGCGGAAAGCGCCGGCCCGAATGGGCCGGCGCTTTCCACTTTTTTACGCAGTCCCGCGCGGGAACTCATTTCGTCACTGCCGCACATCCACCTTGAGGGCGATGACCGTCCGGTCGTCCCCGCCGCCAACCTGCTCCCGGCTGTCCGCCAGAATTTTCCGGGCCAGCTCCTGAGGGGACAGGCCGTCGAACTGCTCCAGCGCCTGCCGCAGCCAGCCGTCCTCCCGCCCGGCGGTGATGCCGTCGCTGACCATGACAATGCAGTCCCCGGCCTGCACCTCCATGGGGAACACGTCCGGCTCCCCGTCCCCGGCCACAAGGCCCGCGGGCAGGGCGGAGCCGCACAGCCGCTCCACCCCGCCGCCCCGGCGGACATAGGTGGGGGCCGCGCCCAGCTTCAGGACGGCGCCCTTCCCGGTGAACAGGTCCAGCTGCAAAATATCCACGGTGGTGAAGCCGCCCTCCGCCTCTCCCTTCAGGGCAAGGGCCTCGTTGACGGTCTTCAGCGCCGCCTCCGGCTCCACTCCCGCCCGGAGAAATTTCTCCAGCAGGCGCATGGCCCCGTCGCTGTCCTGCCGGGCGGCAAGACCGCTGCCCATACCGTCGCACAGCAGGACGTACAGCCGCCCGGCATCGTCCTTGAACCACCCCCCGGCGTCGCCGCTCACCGGCATCCCGTCCCGGCCCAGCGCCGCCACCCCGGCCACCGCCATGAGGGGCTCCTTCTGGACAAGGCACACCGCGTCCCCGCCGCTCTCCTCCACCCGGAGGGGGCAGCCCATGAGCTGGCTCAGCCTGTCCAGCTCCTCCGGCTGGCCCAGCTGCTCCACGTTTTTGCCCTCCAGCTCCAGCCGCAGGCGGTGGTGCTCGTCGGAAAAGACGGCGCACCGCCCCTCAAGGCCCAGCGCCGCCAGACGCTGCTTCACCTGCCGCTGGCGCTTGACGTCCACCGTCAGCTCGGCGGCGGCCTCCGCCGCCGCCCGCTCCAGCACCCCCGCCAGCTGGCCGTACTGGGCACATACCGCCGCCCGGCTCTCCCGTACCCGGCTGTCGTACCGCCGCCGGGCCAGCAGCCGCTCCAGCTCCCGGTTGACGCAGCTCAGAAACGGCGTAAAATGCACGCACCGGTCGGCAAAATAGCCGGGAAAATCCGCCGCCGTCCCCTCGCCCCGGTCCAGCAGCCGGGGCAGCGCGTCGGACAGGGCGTTTTTTGTGGTCTGGTAGTCCTGCTGCCAGCACAGCTGGCTCTGGGCGCATTTGGCGCACACCGTCTCCGCCGCCCGGTCGAAAATTTTGGCGGCGTCGCCGTCGTTCACCGGCCGGTCGTACAGCCGCTCCAGACTGTCGGACACCGCCCGGAAGGCCCCCGCCGTCCGCCGCAGCTGTCCGGCGGCGTAGGTCCGGGTGCGGCGCTCCTCCTCCCGGGCGCCCTCCTGACGGGTGAGGGCGGAAAACCGCCGCAGCAGCTTGTCCGGCAGCAGGAGGAACAGCACGCTGGCCGCCGCCACCTCGTAGAGAAGGCTCAGCCCCGGGCTGTCCGACCACGTCCACAGCACCGCCGCGGCGTTGGCGATGACGTAGGCCAGCATGGCGAACAGCCGCCCCTGCTTGGAAAACACCCCGGCCATCAGGCCGGAAAAGGCGTAGGCCATGGTGTAGTACGGCGGCGCGGCGGCGGCAAAATCCATGGCAAGCCCCGCAGCCACCCCGGCGGCGGAGCCGATGCCCACGCCGCCCTTCCAGCCCGCCGTCATCACCGCGGCGGCGGCCAGCACCCGGCCCACACTGAGCACGTCCCCCACCGTCACCCGGGCCAGCGTCATCAGCAGCGTGCACCCCAGCACCAGCACCCCCACCGTCTGCCGGACGGTGAGCCGGGTGTCCTCCCGCTTTTCCGCCCAGACGGAGAAGGCCAGCCGGTAAAAATACACCGCCCCGGCGGTCATCACCACCTCTGTGGCGAAATACACCGCCTTTTCGCCGTCCCACCCTCCGGCGGACAGGTAAACGAAGCCCACCAGCCCGTTGAGGGCGGCGGACACCAGCGGCATGAACCACGGCCGCCGATAAATATTGAAGTCGCACAGCGCCATCCCCACGGCGAAGATCATCATGGCCGCCGCGATGTAGCGCAGCCCCTCCAGAAAGCCCCGGAAGGACAGGTAGCCCAGCGCCGCGCCCAAAAGGGTGGAAAAGCCCTCCAGTCCGGCCCCCGCCACCCCCACCATGGCCACGCCGAACAGCGCGTGGCCGCCGAAGATCTCCGTCCCCGCCAGCACCGCCGCCAGCAGGAAGCGGATGGCGCACTCACTGAGCTTCATCACCGCCGGGAGACGCAGCTCCCTCCGGCCCGTCCTGCGGCGGGCCTCTTGTTTCGCAGTCATTGCGTTCCCTCCTTTGCAGCCGCCGCGCCGGGCGGCTTGTCCCGGGCGGCTCTGTCTGCCGGATCAGTATAGCCCATTTTCTGGAAAAACATCGTCGGAAGCTGTCTTGCGTCCCGCCGCCTGTTGTGGTAAAATACTTCAATCACCAAAAAGGAGCGCGTATTTTGAAGATCGGCACCATAGAACTGAATACGAAGATCGTCCTCGGTCCCATGGCCGGGGTCACCGACCTTGCCTTCCGCACCGTGTGCCGGGAGCTGTCCGGCTGCTACACCGTCAGCGAGATGGTCAGCGCCAAGGCCCTGTGCTACGGCGATAAAAAGACCGCCACCCTGCTGAAGCTTGGGGCGGACGAGCACCCCGCCGCCGTCCAGATCTTCGGCAGCGACGAGGCCTGCATGGAAAAGGGCGCGGCGCTGGCGCTTGAACTGTCCGGCGCGGACGTCATCGACATCAACATGGGCTGCCCCGTCCCAAAGGTGGCCCAGAATGGGGACGGCTCCGCCCTCATGCGGGACCCGGACAAGGCCGCCCGGGTGGCCGCCGCTGTGGTCCGCGGCGCGGCGGGCAAGCCCGTCACCGTCAAGTTCCGGCTGGGCTGGGACAAGGGCTCCATCAACTGCGTGGAGTTCGCGAAGCGCATGGAGGATGCCGGGGTGTCCGCCGTGGCCGTCCACGGCCGCACCCGCACCCAGATGTACTCCGGCGCCGCCAACTGGGACTATATCCGGGAGGTAAAAAACGCCGTGTCCATCCCGGTCATCGCCAACGGCGACGTGTTTTCTCCCCGGGACGCGGTGCGCATCCTCCGCTACACCGGCGCGGACATGGCCATGATCGGCCGGGGCGTGTTCGGCAACCCGTGGCTCTTGCAGCAGTGCGCCGCCGCCGTGGAGGGCCGGGACATCCCGGAGCTTCCGCCCCTCGCCCAGCGGTGCGACACGGCGGTACGGCAGTTCGAGCTGGCCCGGGAGCAGAAGGGCGAGAAGATCGCCTGCCTTGAGATGCGCCGCCACTATGCGTGGTATCTCAAGGGCGTGCCCTACGCCTCCTACTGGAAGGAGCAGATCTGCCAGATCCAGACCGCCGACGACGTCTACCGGGTGACGGCGGGCATCAAGCGGGATCTGAAATGATCCGGATCCACTACATTATATAGAAAGGGGGCGGGACGCCCCATGGAAGAAGCACAGCTCATCGAGCTCGCGCGGAACGGCGACCGGGACGCCTTTGCCCAGCTTTTGCAGCGGTATGAAAAGCCGGTGTACCACCAGGCCCTCCGCATGGTGGGCAGCGCCGAGGACGCCGCCGATATGACCCAGGACGCCTTCATCAAGGCATGGCAGGGCCTGCCCAATTTTCAGGGGGGCAGCTCCTTTTCCACGTGGCTCTACCGCATCACGGGCAACGTGTGCATCGACTTTCTCCGCCGGGAGAAAAAGCGCCGGGGGGAGCCTTCTCTGGACGATGCGGACAGCGGCCTTGCCGCCCAGCTGGCCGACCCGGCCCCCTCGCCCCAGCGGACGCTGGAGCGGGAGGAGCTGCGGCAGGCGGTGTCCGCCGCCCTGTCCCGGCTCAGCGACGACCACCGGCAGGTGCTGATCCTCCGGGAGGTCAGCGGCCTTTCCTACGAAGAGATCGGGCAGGCGCTGGACCTGTCCCCCGGCACGGTGAAATCCCGCCTTGCCCGGGCCCGGCTGTCCCTCGCAAGTTTTTTGCGCAAAAGCGGGAACATTTCCGATTACCTCCCGTCTATCAGTACAGACGGATCAAAAGGAGGTGACCGGACATGACCTGTGAACAGGCGCTGGAAGCCATGAGCGCCGCGCTGGACGGCGAGCTTTCCGCCGAGGAGCGGAAGGATCTGGACGAACATCTGAATACCTGCCCCAAGTGCGCCGCGCTGATGAAGGAGCTGTCCGGCCAGTCCCTCCTGCTGCGGCAGCTGGACTGCGACGTGCCCACCGGGCTGGACGCGCGCATCCTCTCCGCTCTGCCGGAGCAGCCCCGCCCCGCAAAAAAGGGCAAGATCATCCACTGGCGGCGCTGGGGCACGCTGGCCGCCTGCCTGATCCTCGCGCTGTGGGGCGGTTCCGCCCTGACAAACGGTCTGCGCATGGGCGCGGACGCCGCCCTCAGCAGCATGGCCGCGCCGCCTATGATGGACGCCGCGCCGGGCGACCCCGCCAACGGCAGCTCTTCGGCTGATGCCGGCGGTGCGGAAGACCGCGGCGGCGGAAGCGCCGACCCCGGCGAGGAGGCCGGCAACAGCGTCGGCGGGCAGGACGCGTTCATCGGCTCCAGCGCCGCCACAAAATATGGCGCGGAGCCCATTGTCCCCATGTTGGAGAGCGCCGCCCTGTACCTCCGGGCCCAATGGTCCGAGGGGCTGGACGCCCCCGCCGCCCAACTGGTGTCCGACGCGGATGCACTGACTGCGTTGGCTGGCAGTCTCGGCATTGAAGAGGACGCGCTGGCCAATTACGGCGATGCATTTTTTGAGGAGCACCGGCTCATCACCGTCACCCTCACGGAGAGCAGCGGCTCCGTCTCCCACACGGTGTGCGGACTGGAGCCTACGGAGGACGGCTGGCAGGTGGATATTCTCCGCAGTGTCCCGGACATCGGCACCTGCGACATGGCCGCGTGGCTCATTCTGGTGGAGACCGATCTGACCGTCACCGACGGTGACGTGCTCACCGTGTCCATGATCAACGAATAAGCAAAAGACCAGAGCGCCCGGGACCGGGTCTCTGGTCTTTTTTTCGGAATAAACCGCTTTTCTTTCCGCCGGTTTCGTAGTAGAATAGTATCACTCTGATTTTGGAGGTCAGCCATGTACCGATTGTTGCTTTCCGCCGCCCCTGACGCGGAGTCCGCCGCCCTCACCGTGGGGGAGCGTCTCTCCGGCGCGTGGGACAGCGTGGTCTACGGCCTGTCGTGGTTCTTCGGCAATATGGAGCCGGCGGGGGTGTGGGCCATTCCCGCGCTGGCGGCGGTCATCGCCTTTTACGTCTATTTCTGGAAGGTGTCCGCCCCCCGGAAAAACTCGCTGGAATGGATCGCCATGGCGGAGGAGCAGCCCCGCCGGATGACCCTCACCCTCAAGCGGCACCCCATGGAGCGCAAGGACGCCCTGCCCCTGCTGCTCCTGACATTGGTGTACGCCTTCACCGCCTTCTTCCGGCTGGGCGACGCCCACGCCCCCGAAAGCTACACCATTTTCCAGCGGGGGGACTCCATCACCTTCTCCTTCAGCGAGCCGGTGAAGGTGGACAAGGTGTCCTACTTCACCGTCATCGGCACCGGCTCCTATACGCTGGAGTACTCCGCCGACGGGGCCAGCTGGTCCGATCTTACGCTGGATCAGGCGTACAACACCCTGCTGAAGTGGAAGGTCATTGACCTGAACAACAACGGCGCCGAGGATACCGATCCCACCGGAACCATCACCGCCAAGCTCTTCCGCATCTCCGCCGCCAAGGTGGACCGCGCCGAGGGCCTGTGGCTGGGCGAGCTGGCCCTCTGGTCGGGGGACACGCCGCTGACCCCCGCCTACGTGGACGAGGAGGGCTCCGCCCTCTTTGACGAGCCGCAGGAGTGGACGGCCAAGGCCACCTATATGAACTCCTCCTACTTTGACGAGATCTACCACGCCCGGACGGCGCTGGAGCATCTGGCCAACGTCTACCCCTATGAGGTGTCCCACCCGCCGCTGGGCAAGCTCATCCTCTCGCTGGGCATCCTGCTCTTCGGCATGAACCCCTTCGGCTGGCGGTTTATGGGCACGCTGTTCGGCGTGCTGATGCTGCCCGTCCTGTACGTGTTCCTGAAAAATCTCTTCGGCAAGACCCCGGTGGCCCTGTGCGGCACGGCACTGTTCGCCTTTGACTTCATGCATCTGGTGCAGACCCGCATCGCCACCATCGACACCTACGGCGCATTCTTCATTCTGGTGTCCTACTACTTCATGTACCGCTGGCTCACCGTCCCCGCCGGGACGAAGCTGCGCAAGTCCATCCCATCCCTGTTCCTGTGCGGCCTGTTCTGGGGCATCGGCTGCGCCTCCAAGTGGATCGTGGTGTACGCCGGCGCGGGCCTTGCCCTGCTGTGGCTGCTGGGACTCATCTTCAAGGGCCGCGAGTGGGCCCAGCTGGCGGAGGAACGGGCGGAGACCGGCGACCCCACCCCTCTGCCCCGGTTCGGCGCCCACGTGGCGGGCACCATCGCCCTGTCGGTAGTGTTCTTCGTGGTCATCCCGGTGTGCATCTACGTGGCCGCCTACCTGCCTTACGCCACCGCCAAGGCCGCCCAGACCGGGGACGCCGTCACCTTGAAGAGCCTGCTGACCATCGTGTGGGACAATCAGGTGTTCATGTTCACCTACCATAACGGCGTCCACACGCCCCACCCCTACGAGTCCTACTGGTACGAGTGGATCTTCGACGGACGGCCCATCCTGTACTACCGGGATCTGGACTACGCCGCCACCGAGGGGATCAAGAGCCTGTTCGCCTCCTTCAACAACCCGCTGGTGTCCTGGGCGGGGCTGCTGGCCTTCTTTGCCATGGTCATTGAAGCCGTCCGGAAAAAGAGCGGCAAGGCCCTGTTCATCCTCATCGCCATCCTGTCCCAGTTCGTCCCGTGGCTGCCCATCGGGCGGATCCTGTTCGCCTATCACTATTTCCCCACCATCCTGTTTCTGGTGTTCGCCATCGCCTACCTCATGGACCGGATGCTGGAGCGCCGCCGGGCCGGGTACGCGCTGGCGGTGTATGGCTTCACCGGCTATGCCGCAGCACTGTACGCCGTGTTCTACCCCGCCCTCACCGGTCTCTATACCCCGCTGTGGTACAACAGCGCCCTGCTGCGCTGGTTCCCCAGCTGGCCGCTGTAAGCTGTTCACTATTTTCTGAAAAGGAGTCAAAATAACATGAAGATCTCTCTCGGCTGCGACCACGGCGCATTTGCGCTCAAGGAGCATATCAAGTCCTACCTCACCGCGCAGGGCCACGAAGTCGTGGACTGCGGCACCTATTCCACCGACAGCTGCGACTACCCCGCGTTCGCTAAGGCCGCCGCGGAAAAGGTGGCCTCCGGCGAGTGCGAGCGCGGCATCGTCATGTGCACCACCGGCATCGGCGTCTCCATGGCTGCCAATAAGGTCCACGGCGTCCGCTGCGCCCTGTGCCGTGACCTGCTCAGCGCCCAGCTCACCCGCCAGCACAACAACGCCAATATGCTGGCGCTGGCCGGCGGCTTCATCGGCAGCTTCGAGGCCGAGCACATTGTGGACACCTTCCTCACCACCGAGTTCGAGGGCGGCCGGCACGAGCGCCGCGTCAATCTCGTCATGGACATTGAGAAGGGCTGAGCGCCCTTCAACGCAAACAGAAAGAGTCCCCGGGAGTGATCCCGGGGACTCTTTTTTGCAAAGGCAGGGCCTTTGGACCTTTTTTCCGTATTCGCCGGAAAATCGGCAAGGATTTCGGTGCGTCCTGCGGACGCTCAAGGTCTTTCGCCGGACTTTTGGCAAACACGAAAAGGGGTTTCAGCGAAAACAAAAAGGCGGAGGTCACCCCCACCTTTTGTTTCTTTTCTATAAGAAAAGCGGCTGCAGGGGCTTCCGCCCCTGCGTATCTCAGCCGCCGAGTGTCATCCCCTGCCCGTCGGACAGGCCGTCTTTTTTCAGCATGTTCTCCAGCACCTCCACGTCGGAGGCGATGTCCAGCGCGTCATTCTGAAACAGCTTGTCGAGCTGCTTTTCGAAGCCCGCCACCACCTGATCCATCATGCCCTCGATCCGGGCCTTGGCGGCGGAGATGTTCTCCCCCTCGATGCCCTGCGCATCCAGCTGGGCGTAAGCCCGCAGGATCTTCAGCGTGGTGGGCAGGTAATAGTTCAGGAAGGACCGCAGCTGGCTCTCCCGGTTGGGATGGCTCTTCTGGTAGTCCAGAATCTTTCCCGTGATCTCCTCGATGCGGTAGATCTTGGCGCTCATCTCCTCGCCGGGGATCTCGTCGTTCACCTGCCGGATCTCCCGGAGAATGGCGTTTTCCTCTTCCTCCGCCGTCTTCTCCGGTGCGGGCTCGGCCTTCTTCGGCTCCGGCGGGCGGTAGCCCATCTCCGTCAGGAACAGCTTGCCCTCCGCCAGATCCAGATACCCGGTGGGCAGGATGCCCTTGGACAACATCCGCCGCAGATCCTTGCACAGCTTGCGCACCGGCACATCGAAGGTGGCAGCCATGTGGGCCAGCGACACCTCGCGGTTGGCCCCGATGTAGGCCAGATAGTTGGCGTACCGCTCCGTGCGGCGGTTGATGCCGATGCCGGCACCCAGCATCCACAGTCCTCCGGCCAGGAACATCAGGCTGAAGAGGAACCCCGTGAGATCGCTGTAAAAATACCAGCCGCCCGCAATGCTCTGGATCAGTTCAACCAACGTGGCGACAGAGGACATGCCGAAAATACCGGACAGGATGGCACCGCCGATGATGAGGCCCCGGCCGGACTCCTTCGCCGCCCTCCGCTTGGGGGCTTTCTTCCCGGTGTTCTTCTTGCCGCCGGACTTCTTCTCGTAGGTCACGCCGTTCACCGTGGCGCTCTTTCCCGTCCCGGTCTTTTGGGCCCCGGCGTAGGCGTCGCTGGTACGGCGGCTGGTGACATAGTCCTCGGGCCGCTTCCGCTCCCCGTCGTTCCAGTTCACCTGCTCCCACTCCGCGCCGCTCTGCGCGTCGTGCTGGATGTCGTAGGGGTGGCGCTTCACATTGCCACGGAACCAGTTTCTGGGGGAATCCATCCCCCGCAGCTTGTTCACCAGCATAAAAAACGCGATAATCCACGTCACCGGCGTTGGGATGCAGAACAGAATGACGATGGGGATCCAGCTGCCCCAGTCGGCGTTGTTCCCTCCGCCGTTGGAATTGTTATACTCAGCCATATTGTCTCATTCTCCCTCTCGCGCGGGCTTTGCCAGCGACTTGCGCCAGCGGTTGGACCGCGTATAATACATGCCCACGGGCACGGATATGGACGGCGCGATGGCGCAGGCGGCGTAAATGCCCTCCACGCCCCAGAAATGCTCGAACAGGATGGACAGCACCACCCGGAACACGATGCAGTTGGCAAAGGACGACAGGAACACCCACCACGTGTCCCCCGCCCCCAGCATCAGCGCGTGATAAACTAAGAAGATGGCATAAAAGATCTGGCCCACGATCTCCACCCGCAGGTTGAGCACTGCGTAATGGGCGGCCTCCGGGTCGCTGGTGAAGGCGCTGACGAACACCGGCACGAACAGCTCCACCACCACGATAATTACCGCCGCCATGCACAGGGCCAGCCGCATGGCGGTATACATCACCTTTTTGCCCCGGTCATACAGCCCCGCGCCCAGATTCTGGGCCACCATGGAGGCCGCCGCCGTGGACGTGGCGGAGATGAACATGCCGGACAGGTCCTTGACCTTGCCGGAGTAGGCGTTGGCCGCCGAGATCACCGCGCCGTAGTCGTTGATGAGGTACGTGACCACCAGCCATGAAATGCCCGCCACCGTCATCTGCACGGCGCAGGGGATGCCCAGCTTCAGGATGACCCGGATCTTCTCCCACCGCATCCGCAGCAGCTCCCGTTGGAAGGAGAAAAATTCCCGGTGGCCCAGCAGGTACACAAAGCACATCACGCAGCTGATGCCCTGAGAAATCACCGTGGCCCACGCGGCCCCGGCGGTGCCCATGCCCAGCGGCCCCACGAACAGGATGTCAAGGCCGATGTTGGTGACGACGGACACCAGCACGCAGGTCATGGGCGTTCTGGAGTTGCCCATGGCCCGAAGGACGGACGCGAAGGCGTTGTAGCCGTAAACGAAGAACAGCCCCCAGCAGGCGGCGGTGAGATAGGCCACCGCTTCCGCCCGGGCGGGCGCGCCCATCATGGTCATGAACGGCCCGGACACGAAGAAGATGATCACGGAAACTGCCGCGCCCAGCAGCACGAACAGGGTGAAGAAGGAGCCGGTGGTCTCCTCCCGGTTTTTCCGGTCCCCCGCGCCGAAGTACTGCCCCACCAGAATATTGCCGCCGTTGGAAAGGCCGATGGCCACCTGCGTCAGGACGGTGATGAACTGAGAGGCATTGCTGACGCCGGAGGCTCCCGTCTCCCCCAGCAGGCGGCTGACCACCAGCATGTCCACAAGGCTGTAAATGGCCTGAAGCAGGCTGGACGCCACCACCGGAAGGGCGTATCGGATGAGCTGTTTGGTGACGCTTCCCTGCGTCAGGTCGTGCTGTGCGGATGCCATATCTGCTCCTCGCTGTATCATTTATCGTATGGGAAATATCATATAACAATTCCCGTTCCCTGTAAAGACCGCCGCCCCGCCCGGAAATTGTTTTTTTATTAAAATGCGGTTAAGACGGCGGTCTCCGGAGCCGGCCATATCCGAGAAAAACACCGGCCCTGTTGCACACTGCTGCGCCTTTTCCGCAATTCGTCCCCGCTTTCCCCTGCGCCCGCAGCATTTCCGGATACAGGGGTGAAATTGTAATCCTTTTGTAGTTGTCTTTTGCCCCGGCGGATGCTATGATGGGTATAATCTTTTGCACGCCGGTCTCTCCGGCTTTGGAGGTATCCCCAATGAGTGAATCCGCGCCCAAGCGGCTGCTGAAAAAAGAAAAGCCCAAAAAATCCAAAGGCCCCGTCGTCGCCGTGGTGACGCTGGTGGCCGTCGTGGCCCTGCTGGCCGGCGGCTACTTCGGCCTGTGCTCCTGGGTGAAGGGCAACGGCCTGACTCTGCCTGGCACCACGGTGTCCGGCCTGCCCGGCGGGCAGACCGTGGACATCAGCAAGCTGAGCTCCGGCGACGCCGCGAAGCTGCTCAGCGACAAGCTGGCCGACGACCTGTCCGGCCGCGCCCTCACCGTCACCTTTGCGGGCCAGACCGCCCGGCTGGACGGCGGCAGCCTGCTGGAGGCCGACCCCCAGGCCCCCGTTTCCGCCGCGCTGGCCTACAAGGCGGAGCAGCCCCTGTGGAAGCTGGGCATGCTCTGGCTGGGCATGGGCGGCGCCAGCGAGCACACCGCCTCCGCTCTGGTCCTGACGGACGAGGGCGAAGCCCAGATCCAGCGGTTAGCCGACCAGATCGCCGACACCCTCTACGTGGCCCCCGTGGACTACACCTATGAACTCACCGACACCACCGTGGAGCTTACCCGGGGCACCGACGGTCAGGCCGTGGACGCCGACGCGCTGGCCCGATCCATGGCGGAAGCCCTCATCTCCGGTGAGGAAACGCTGGACGTAACCCCCGTCACCGTCCCCTGCGCGGAACTCACCGGCGAGAGTCTCAGTCAGGAGGTCTACGTGGCCCCCCAGTCCTCCACCGTCGGCGCCGACGGCAAGCTGACCCCCACCGTGGTGGGTCACAGCGTGGACGCAGACAAGGCCCAGACCATTCTGGACGAGACCGCCCCCGGCGAGAGCTGCTCCATCCCGCTGATTTTCCTCCAGCCCGACCTGAGCAGCGCCGAGCAACTGCTGTACCGCGACCTGCTGGCCTCCTCCAAGACCTACATGGCCGGCACCGCCAACCGCCGGACCAACATCCGTCTGGCCGCCAAGGCAGTGGACGGCACCATCCTCATGCCCGGCGACACCTTCTCCTACAACAAGACCGTGGGCGAGCGCACCGCCGCCAAGGGCTACAAGGAGGCCACCGTCTACGTGGCCGGTCAGGATAAGCAGGAGCTGGGCGGCGGCATCTGCCAGCTGGCGTCCGCCATCTACTACTGCACGCTGTACGCCGATCTTCAGATCGTCTCCCGCACCAACCACCGCTTCGCCGTCACCTACGTGCCCTACGGGCTGGACGCCACGGTGGCATGGCCCTCGCTGGACTACAAGTTCAAGAACAACACTGACTACCCCATCAAGATCTCCGCCACCACTGACGGAAACGACCTCATCGTCAAGTTCTACGGCACCCGCGCCAACGACAACTACGTGGAGATGAAGACCGTCCAGCTGTCCAAGACCCCCTTCAACACCGTTTACAAGATCGACGAATCTCTGGCCGCCGGGCAGACCAAGGATCTGGTCCACGCCTACACCGGCTACAAGTACGAGTCCTACCGCTGCGTGTACGACGGCAAGGGCAACCTGCTGTCCAAGACCTTTGAGGCGTCCAGCACCTATTCCTACCGGGATAAGGTCATCGGCGTCAGCCCCGCCGACGCGGCCCAGTACGGCCTGCCCGGCGGCACGGCGACGCCGGAGCCCATCCCCGCGCCCAGCACCGAGCCCTCCCCCAGCACCGAGCCGGTGCCGCCCGTCGAGTCGCCCACCACCGAGCCGGAGCCTGATCCCACCGACGACAACACCATCCCCGACTGGCTGGCACCCTGACCCCCGCATTCCCCCGCAAAACTGACGGGACAAACCGCTTCGGCGCGGTTTGTCCCGTTTTCACGAAGGAGCAAATATTTTATGTTTCAAGGCTTTTCTCAGGAGACCATCGACTTTCTCTGGGGCATCCGCTTCAACAACGAGCGCGGCTGGTTCGAGGCCCACAAGCAGGACTACCAGGACCACCTCTACAAACCCATGAAGGAGCTGGGGGCCGACGTGCAGGCCCGCCTGCTGGAGCTTTACCCCAAAAGCCAGCTGAATCTCAAGATTTCCCGCATTTACCGGGACGCCCGGCGGCTGTTCGGCCGTGGCCCGTACAAGGATCACCTCTGGCTGTCCCTCTTCCGCTGGGACGAGGGGGAGGACGGTGCCCGGCCCGTGCTCTGGTTCGAGCTGACCCCCGACGAGTGGAGCTACGGCATGGGCTTCTGGTGCGCCAAGCCCGTAGTGATGGAAAAGCACCGCGCCCGCATCGACCGGAATCCCAAGCCTCTGCTCCGGCTGGAAAACAAGCTCCGGAAGCAGGACCAGTTCGTCCTCAACGGCCCGGAGTACGCCCGGCAGAAGACCTGCCCGGAGCCGAAGCTGGCCAGCTGGTATAACAAGAAATCCCTGTCCGTGGGCCGGGAGTGCCCCCTGTCAGAGGAACTGTACTCCCCGGCGCTGATTGACACCCTCGTGGACGGCTTTTCCTTCCTCATGCCGTACTATGACTATTTCTCCACCCTCTGGGCAGATGCGGACCCCCGGGAGCAGCACTGAATATCCGCACGCTCCCATGAAAAACGAAAATCGCTTCCGGCTGACGCCGGAAGCGATTTCTTTTTCCCGAATTTTACAGCGCTATATGTGCGTGCCGCGTCACGTGGCAGCCCAGATTCACCGCGCAGGGCATCCCGGCGATGTGGGTGCCGCAGGTGTTGACGGACACCCACAGGGCGGTGGTGGTGCCGCCCAGCCCTTGGGGCCCGACGCCCAGCGCGTTCACCCGCTCCAGAATACGGGACTCCATCTCGGCGTAGTAAGGGTCGGGGTGGTGCTCCCCCACGGGCCGGAGCAGCGCCCGCTTTGCAAGCTCCGCCGCCGTCTCGGACACGCCGCCCAGACCCACGCCCACGATGACCGGCGGGCAGGGATTGGAACCGGCCTTCGCCACGCACTCCACGATGTGGTCCTCCACCTGCCGCTGGGTGACGGAGGGGTTGAACATTCGCAGGGTGGTCATGTTCTCGCTGCCGAAGCCCTTGGGGGCCACGGTGATGTCCACCTGATCCCCGGGCACCATCCGGAGATGGAGAATGGCCGGGGTGTTGTTGTTGGTGTTGCCACGGCGGAGGGGGTCGGCCACCACGGACAGCCGGAGATGGCCCTCTACGTAGCCCCGGGCCACGCCGTCGTTCACCGCGTCCTCCAGCGCGCCGCCGGTGAAATGGCACTCCTGCCCCCAGTTGAGGAACACCACCGCCATGCCGGTGTCCTGACAGATGGGCAGGCCCTTTTCCTCCGCGAACTCGTAGTTTTCCTTCAGGTCGCTGAGGATGGCCCGGCCCACCGGGGACTGCTCTGTCTCCTCCACCCGGGTGATGGCGCAGCGCAGATCCTGCGGCAGGACAGTGTTTGCCTCAATGCACAGCGCCCGCACCGCGTCGGATAGCTGCTGAAACGTGATTTCTTTCATCGCTCTCTCCCATCCGCCGGACCGGCCCGTACCGCCCGGCTGTTTCATTTCAATGGATGGCCGGGACGCTCCCGGCGCTTTTCGCTTTTACAGCGGGTGCAGCTCCGGCTTCCGCCGCCGGAAGGAGGCGGTGTGGGCAAAGCCCGCCTGCCGCAGCAGCGCCTGCCCCTCCCGGATGCCCTTGGCCACGTCCTGCGGCCGGTGGGCGTCGGAGCCGAGGGTGACGTACCGCCCGCCGCACTCCCGGAACCAGCCCAGAATGGGCAGCCACACCGCCAGATCCTTCCCCCGGTTGGTGTTGACCTCCAGCGCGTGGTCCGTCCGGGCCACCTCGGTGAAAATGACCCGCACCTGCTCCTCGTACTCGTGGATGGACAGGCTCTGCCCATCCCGGGCCGCGTAGCGCAGGGGGTAAATGATGTGGGCCAGACTGTCGTAGCAGTCGGGGCACTCCGTCACCAGCTTCCACGTGCTGTTCAGGGCGTTTTCCATGGCCCGGCGGCACAGCTGGAGGTTATCGGTGAAATCGGTGAAGTACAGGTCGCCGTTGCCCTGCTCTCCCACCCAGTTGTGGAGGGAGCCGAGGACGAAGTCCAGCTCCTCCCCGCCGCCGGACAGGACGTTTCTGGCCACGGCGGGGTCGTAGGGGGCGGAGCCCAGCTCCAGCCCCAGCCGCAGCTCCAGCCTGCCCGCCGTCTCCGGCTGGACAGCATGATACTGCGCCAGCGCCCCTTCCCAGTCGAACTCCGTCTCCGGCGCGCCGTAAGCGCCCAGCAGGTCGAAATGGTCGGTGACGCACAGCTGATCCAGCCCCGCCCCTATGGCGGATGCCGCCATGTCGGATAGGGGCGCCTTGCTGTCCGGCGAAATGAGGGAATGGGTGTGGACATCGGATAAATACATTGGAATTCCTCCAGAAAACAGCATTTTTCGCCGGGCAGACGTGGTAAGATGCTCTCGGCAGGGCCATTCCGGCCTGTGCCGGTCATTCCATTCTCCCGCGCGATGTTCATCGGCTCTTTTCCGACTCAGGAAAAGAGTCATTTTTTATCTTCACGCAAAAAGGGACGGGCGAAAAGCCCGCCCCTTTCAGGTCGTTCTTACTTGCGGCCGCCTCTGCGGCTGCCGCGCTTTTCATTCATATGAAGCTCGGAGAGCTTGCTGTCGGACGCGGCCATGAACTGCTTGAGCTGATCCTCGAAGCTGGCCGGACCCTTGGGCTGGGGCTTGGGGTTGAACACCTCCGGCCGACGTCCGCCGCCGTTTCCGTGGTTGGGGCGGGAGCCGCCCTCGGGACGGGGGCCGCGGCTGCCGCCGGGGCCGGGACGGCGCTCCGGGCGGGGGGGCGGGGGGGAAGCCTGCTTGATGGACAGGTTGATGCGGTTATTGGCGTCGATGCCGATGACCTTGACCTTCACCATCTGCCCCTCGGACAGGTGCTCGCTGATATCGTTGACGTAGGAATAGGCGATCTCCGAGATATGTACCAGCCCGGATTTGTTGCCCGGCAGCGACACGAACGCGCCGAACTTGGTGATGCCTGTGACCTTGCCCTCAAGAATAGAACCGACTCCAAACTCCATAAATCTTACTTTTCCCTCTCGTTATTTAGATGTGTCTTCAAAGACGATCTCATCCTGCCCCACCAGTCCCAGCTTTTCCCGGGCGATGCTGGCCAGCTGGTCCGGGTCGTCGCGGTTTGCGATGTCCTCGGCCAGAGCGGCGTTTGTCTCCTCCTGGTCGCGGACGGCCTGACTGACTGTGTTCAGCTCCGCACGGGCGGCATCCAGACGGCTGTTCAGGGACAGCAGCGCCGTCACCGACGCCACCAGCAGCACGAGAATGACGAATTTTGTGCCGATTCCGGCCCGTTTCAGCTTCACCGCCGCGCGCTCCTTTCCGTGACTGACTGGCAGGATGGTTAATCATATTTATTTTATACCATTCCAGCCAAATTTGAAAGTGTTTTTTTTGTTTTCCAAAAAGTTTTTTCAATAAAATCAGCACCTTCTCAAAGGGCTTCCTGAACAAACGCCACAAAAACGCCGCCCCGTCCGCCAGACGGCGGAGCAGCCAGAGGACGAACCGGCTGAACAGCAGGAAATACCCCCCGCCCCCGGCGGCGAAGGCCGCCCCGTGGTAAAGGCGGATCTCCCCGTCCCCCCGGAGGATGGCGAAGGCGAAGAGGGCGGCGGCGGCGGTCAGCCAGAACAGCAGATCCAGCACCATGCCGGCCCAGTGCCGCCACCGCTCCCGCAGCACCCGGAACAGGTCGTACAGCAGCCCCAGCGCCGCGCCCACCGCCGCCCCCTCCAGAAAGAGCGCCGCCTGCGCGGCGACGTCTGCCGCCACGGTCAGCGCAGCAGCCGGGCCAGCAGGCCGCCGCCCCGCTCCCGCCGGATGTCCTCGTAGGTGAGGGCGTCGATGTCCCCCTCCACCTTCAGGTCGCCGCCGTCCAGCGACAGCTTCTCGATGTGCAGGTTCTCCCCCGTCACCACCAGCGTCCCCTTGGAGGTAGACATGACGATCTCGTTTTCGTCGAAGCGCTCCACGTCGGACACGCCGGACACCGTCAGGCTGCTGCGCTCCTCCATGGTCACGTGGTGCGGCGCGCCAAGGCTCAGATCATACCCCACAGGCCGTTCCTCCTTTCCGTTGCTCTTCCAGCCTATGAGGTTTGTCCGGAGAATATGACACCCCCCCGGAGCGTGAACAGCTCCAGTTTGTGCGGACAGCACAAAAAGCCCCCCATGTAGGCGATATGAAGTTTAAGCGGAGTGGCGCAG